>NZ_AYWU01000001.1:0-324864 GCF_000502375.1 Mesorhizobium sp. L48C026A00
CCGACAGCGGCGTCAGCCCGGTGACGCCGGCCGACGCGAAAGGCGAGCCATTGTCGCTTCTGAACCGATCCGGCAGGCCATGTTCCTCAACAGCCGCTCGAACACCGGCCAAGCCTCGTCGTCCGCCGTCGAGCCCGTCGCTTCGAGCGCCAAAAGGTAGCGGCACGACGCATCCATCACCGTCAACGGTTCGCAGCGCCACCCGTCACGGGTGCGGAACCAGCCCTTGTGGNGTCGAGGCCGACGGCCAGGCCAACTCGGGAGCGGTGCGCTTGAGCCGCGCCATGATCTTCTTCGGCCCCCACAGCGGGTGTGCCTCCTTCGCCGCAACGATCCGCTCCACCAGATCCACCGCCGTCGCCCGGCCATGATTGAGCGGCGCCCGCGGCCGGTCATGCAGNCCATCGCCGGTCCTCCCGGCGAAGGAGAAAACTGTCACCCATGCAATCAGTCCATTCTGTTACCTATCTATCCGGTTCGGACAGACGGGTCTTTCTCCCCGTCACTATACGGGGAGAAATGCCCGGCAGGGCAATGAGGGGCAGCGCCGACCTGTCAAGCCGAGACAGGCGCTATAGGCGCAGCGCCAACAACATCGAACAAGCAATCCGACCTGAAGCAATCGCTCTGCTGCGATCGCCTACAGCCCCTTGATCGTCTACTCGCTCTCGTCCATAAGCGCGCCGTCGCAAGACTTTCGCCGCGCGCGAAACGGCCCTCCACAAGCCAGGGAAGCACCATGACCGACGCCAATCAGCCCGCCTTCAAGCCCCTCGTTTTTTCCGGCGTCCAGCCGACCGGCAATCTGCACCTCGGCAACTATCTCGGCGCCATCAAGAAATTCGTCGCCCTGCAGGACACCTCCGATTGCATCTATTGCGTCGTCGACCTGCATTCGCTGACCGCGCAGCTTGTCCATGAGGATCTCAAGGACCAGACGCGCGCGATCACCGCGGCGTTTCTCGCCTCCGGCATCGACCCGAAGAAGCACATCGTCTTCAACCAGTCGCGGGTCATGCAGCACGCCGAGCTTGCCTGGATCTTCAATTGCGTCGCCCGCATCGGCTGGATGAACCGGATGACGCAGTTCAAGGACAAGGCCGGCAAGGATCGCGAGAACGCCTCTCTTGGGCTGCTTGCCTATCCGAGCCTGATGGCTGCCGACATCCTCGTCTACCGCGCCACCCATGTGCCGGTCGGCGACGACCAGAAGCAGCATCTGGAGCTGACACGCGACATCGCGCAAAAATTCAACAACGACTTTTCCGACCGCATTGCCGGCCTTGGCGTCGGGGTCGAGATGAAGGTCGGCGAGGAGACCGTGAACGGTTATTTGCCGCTGACCGAACCGATCATCGGCGGACCGGCGGCGCGTATCATGTCGCTACGCGACGGCTCGAAGAAGATGTCGAAGTCGGATCCGTCGGACCTGTCGCGCATCAATCTGACCGACGATGCCGACAGCATCTCGAAGAAGATCCGCAAGGCCAAGACCGACCCGGAGGCGTTGCCTGGCGAATTGGACGGCCTGGCCGGCCGGCCGGAAGCCGAAAACCTGGTCGGCATCTATGCGGGTCTCGCCGAGATATCGAAGGAGGCAGTGCTGAAAGAGTTCGGCGGCCAGCAGTTTTCGGTATTCAAGCCGGCGCTGGCCGACCTTGCCGTGGAAAAGCTGGCGCCGGTCGCCGGCGAAATGCGCCGCATTTCCGACGACCGCGCCTATGTCGACGCGGTGCTCAGGGATGGCGGCGAGCGGGCCGGCCTGCTGGCCGAGGCGACGATGAAGACCGTGCGCGACATCATCGGCCTGCTGCAGGGTTAATCTGCAGCCAATATCGCTACATCCGCCGGTCGCTTGCGGCCGGGCTGTGGCGGTGGCAGATTGCGACCGAAACCATTTGAGGTAGAATATGGTCTCCAAACGCCTCAGCCGCGAAGCCGGCCATCGCCGCAAGTTTTTGGCGATCATCGACGACACGCCCGAATGCGAAAGGGCCGTCGTCTACGCCTCGAAGCGCGCGCAGAGCACCAGCGGCGTGCTGGTGCTGCTCTATGTGATCGAGCCGGACGATTTCCAGCATTGGCTGGGTGTCGAGAAGATCATGCGCGAGGAGGCCACCGCCACCGCGCGCGCCGCACTGGACAGCTATGCCAACAAGGTGCGCCAGAAGCTCGGCATCGAGCCGGAACTGGTGGTGCGCGAAGGCAAGCCGACGGAAGAGATCCACAAATTGATCGAGGAGGACCAGGATATCGCCATCCTCGTGCTGGCCGCCGGCGCCGGCAAGGAGGGGCCGGGCCCGCTGGTCGGCGCGGTCGCCGGCAAGGGCGCCGCCTTCCCGATCCCGGTGACAGTGGTGCCGCAGAACCTGTCAGACGAAGAAATCGACAGCCTGGCCTAAGGTGTGCTGATATTCAGGTGAGGCCGGCCTGCAAACGGCGGCTTCCTGTGCTTACTACAGCGCCGCGCGCCTTGTAGGGCGCGCAAAGGACGCTGTAGAACTCTGATTTTGCGCATGACCTTCCGAAATCAAATTCGATTTCGGAGTCATGCGCGGGCTCACGTACCCAAAAGTACGCTCCGCTCCGGTTCTCGGAAACCGTCATTTTGGTCGCTTCGCGCCCGTCTTCGACTCCGGCTCGGCCTGAGCTGAATCTCAACACACCTCAAAGTAGTTTTAGAAGACCGCAAAAACATTCTCCCAGCCAGCCGTTCCGGCGATGGCTTTCGCTTGAATGTCCTGCCGATAAGGCCTATTTAGAATTATTCCAAACTATATGCCCGAACGGGCTCGGAGACGCCCATGTTCATCCAGACCGAATCGACGCCAAATCCGGCGACATTGAAGTTCCTGCCCGGCAAGGAAGTGCTTGTCGAAGGCACCGCCGATTTCCGCGATGCCGACAGCGCTGCCGCGGCTTCGCCGCTGGCCGGCCGGCTGTTCGAGATCCCCGGCGTGACCGGCGTCTTCTTCGGCTATGATTTCGTCACCGTGACCAAGGACGGCCCCGACTGGCAGCATCTGAAGCCGGCGATCCTCGGCGCCATCATGGAGCACTTCATGTCCGGCGCGCCGGTCATGGCCAGGGCCGGCCCCGCCGCCGAGACCAGCCAGACCGGCGAATTCTACGACAAGGCCGACGAGGAACTGGTCATCACCATCAAGGAACTGCTCGACACGCGGGTGCGTCCGGCCGTCGCCCAGGACGGTGGCGACATCACCTTCCGCGGCTTCGAGAACGGCACCGTGTTCCTGCACATGAAGGGCGCCTGCGCCGGCTGCCCGTCGTCGACGGCGACGCTGAAGCACGGCATCCAGAACCTGCTCCGGCATTTTGTGCCCGAGGTGCAGCAGGTCGAACAGGTCTCTTAAGATCAAAGGACGTCAATTCGCCCCTTCGCGCGACACAAAAAACCGGGCCAAATTGCCCGGTTTTTTGTTTTGGGACGTCAGTTGTTGCCTAGACGGTCCGCGTATGAGCTCTAGAGAACGATGACCTTGGCGCCGACGGAGGTGCGGTCGTAAAGGTCGATGATGTCCTGGTTCATCAGCCGAATGCAGCCCGACGACATCGCTTTGCCGATCGAGTTCCACTCCGGGCTGCCATGCAGGCGGTAGCCTGAATCGCCGCCCTTGTTGAACAGATACAGGGCGCGCGCGCCGAGCGGGTTGGTCAATCCGGGGTCCATGCCCCCGGCAAATTTGGCGAGTTCCGGCTGGCGCTTGATCATCGCCGATGGCGGCGTCCAGGTCGGCCATTCGCGCTTCGCCGCGATGCGGGCGGTGCCGCGCCATTCAAAACCCTCGCGGCCGACGCCGATGCCGTAACGCATCGCCTCGCCGCCGCCCATGACATAATAGAGAAACTTGTTCTGGGTATCGACGACGATGGTGCCCGGCTTTTCATCGCTGTCGTAGCTAACGATCTGCCGGCGGTACTTGAACGGCACCTTTTCGATCGGAATGCGCGGCAGTTGATAGCCTGCGTCGGTCATCGGGCCATAGTTGTTGGTGAAGATCTGCGAGCCGATGGTGCTGCAACCGGCAATTGCCGTCGACAGCGCAAGTGCCGCGACGATTGCGAATGACTTCATGCGCATGAAAAGGTCCGATGCCCCGCCCGAAAGGTAGCGGCACGAGACGGCCGCCTTGTCGCTATCATTCATGCTGGCATTTGCTTTGCTTGCCAAGCGGGCGATGCCTATATGCAGGGGCTTACATGCCGGTAAGTCCACAGCTGTGGCTTTTCGGCAACGGCTCTCATAAGATTATCTAGGAAATTCAATGGGGCGGTCCGCCAGGCCGCCCGAAGTTAGGGAACCAATCATGAATGTCGGAGATGCCGCCCAGCGTTCCGGCCTACCGGCCAAGACCATTCGCTACTATGAGGAGATCGGCCTGATCCGTCCGGCGCGGGCCGGCAACGGCTACCGCGATTATTCGGGCGACGACATCCACCGGCTGACGTTTCTGCGCCGCGCGCGCAATCTCGGCTTTTCCATCGACGACTGCCGCCAGCTGATGGCGCTCTACCAGGACCGCAGCCGCGCCAGCCATGACGTGCGCGAGATCGCCGCCGCGCATGTGAGTGCGATCGAGAAGAAGGTGCGCGAATTGCAGTCGATGCGCTCGACCTTGCAGAAGCTGATCCATGCCTGCCACGGCGATGACCGGCCGGACTGCCCGATCCTGGACGATATCGCGGGGGCGGTTTTGCCATCTGGCAAAGTCGTTCCCGCACAGGTGTGAAGGTTGCGTGGCGTCGCCAGCCGTTTTCCAGGTTAGGTTTCAGCGATCAATCGGCACCATCGATACGCTCAAGGCGACAATCGAGAAGAACGCCGCACGGGCGATTTCCTTCTTTGACGCGTTCGGGTTCCTGGCCGCTTTGATCAATTGCCTGGGTGCCATGTCAGGCGTCACGACCGGATAGGCGTCGGCCACCGCCTGCATCTCGTCCGCGTTCATCATCCAAACTCCCTAAACCCACCCGCATTCGCACAATATCTCATATTACTAATGTATGAAGACGTGAATTATGGGCCATTGTTCTCTTTGTCCGCTCACTGAGTCGAACGCGCTAAACTGTCGGGTCTTTGATCAAATATACAATCACCTTAGGAAAGGCGCTTATTTATTCGACAATACGCCTTGGCACCGGCAACAAATCATGATTCAAGTGCGGTTGTCTTGGGGGAAACACATGATCCGCATAGCCACCGCTATAGCCGTTGCCGTCGGTGCATCGGCATGCACCAGTCAGGCGAACGTTCCTTATGATACGAGTAAAAAAACCTGTCGAATCTATGTTGAGCCAGGGACAGGTGAAAAGCGTGAACTTTGCCTGCCAGACACTCCAAATAAATACTGCGTGCGGGCTTATTATATAAATACACCGGGCGTAGAGCGGATAATGTGCGGCCCACTAACTGTCAAATCACCAACTGCCGCTGGCCGCGCTAGGCAGCTTGGAGGCAACAGATACCCGTAGGAAAAGGCGGGGCGACTATGGGGCTTTGGCAGTTCATCAAACGGCAGTTCATGGCCGTCGACTTGGGTTATGTCTATGTGTCGCTTCGCGGAGCCCATTCGTTTAGGTTCTTCATCAAGCTGGATAGAGCCGACAACAAGAAATTCGTAGAATTCAATTTTGCCATTACGGTGCGGCCGAGGCCCTGTGCAGTTTAAGCGTTGAGGAGTTCAATGACCTGGTTGACGGCGTTCTAAAAGTTAAGGCAGAGCTTGAAACGCCCCTACCCGACAGCGCGACCCAGCCATCGGGGAATGGCAGGGGTAGCGCTTAGGAAACGATGGCTCCTAAAGGAGCCATTTGATAGCTCCTAGAATTAGCACGACGATAGCTGCGATTGCGTATTCCCGCCCTGGCTTAACCTAGGCACGAAGTCGCGGGGAAATCGACCTGCCAGCAGGACGCCAACCCCGCCCCGTTCTGCAATACAGGTTGTCAAATGCACAGCTGCCATCAAGAAACGGGTTCAAACCGTGAACAAAGTCTGGCATGGTGAGCCCATGCCAATCATCTCACCTGTACCCCTCAATCCGCTGATCGACGGCCGCCAGTCGGAGCGCGCGATGCTGGTTCGGCGTGGCGTGCAGCGGCTGCTCAGGGAGATGGGCGCGCATGTGCTGCCGGAACTGTCGCTGGCGACCGGGCGCCGCGCCGACCTCGTCGCGCTGACCCGCCAGGGCGACATCTGGATCATCGAGATCAAATCCTCGATCGAGGATTTCAGGGTCGACCGCAAATGGCCGGACTACCGGCTGCACTCCGACCGATTTTTTTTCGCCACCCATCCCGGCGTGCCGTCGGAGATCTTTCCGCAGGAATGCGGCTTTATCCTTTCCGACGGCTACGGCGCCGAAATCCTGCGCGATGCGCCCGAGCACCGCATGGTGGCGGCGACGCGCAAGGCGCTGATGCTGAGGATCGCGCGGGCCGGAGCAGCGCGGCTGCTGGCGGCGGAACTTGCCGGCGTGGCGGTGCCGGCGCTGGAGGGCGAGAGCGAGTAGAGGGTTTTCGGATCCCCCTGTAACCTTCGACGTTTGCGCTGCCCCTCATCTGCCTGCCGGCATCTTCTCCCCGTGAACGGGGAGAAGGGGCGCTGGCCGCAACCTCTGCACCCTTTCTGCAACGCTGGAGATTGGCGAAATCTTTTGCGAAGGCGTCTTTCTCCCCGTCTCTAAACGGGGAGAAATGCCCGGCAGGGCAATGAGGGGCGGCGCAACGTTCGTCGGCTACTCTTCCTCTTGGTCCATCCCATTCGCTGCCGGCGCCATCAGCAGCACGGCGGCGCCGAGGATGGCGGCGATGAAGGAGCCGGCGAGGATGCCGACTTTCACCGCGTCCTGGAGCTCGACATTGCTGGCGAAGGCGAGCAGGCCGATGAACAGGCTCATGGTGAAGCCGATGCCGCAGAGCAGCGAAATGCCGACCATGTGCAGCCAGCCGGCATTGACCGGCAGATCGGCGAGGCCGAGCCGGATGGCAAGCGCAGAAGAACCGAACACGCCGACCAGCTTGCCGGCGACGAGGCCGGCGGCGACGCCCAGCGTCAGTGGCTCGACCAGGGTGGCAGCACTGAGGCCGGTGAGCGGGACGCCGGCATTGGCGAAGCCGAAGATCGGGACGACGACGAAGGGCACTATCCTGTGCAGGCCGTGCTCGAGCCGGTGCAGCGGTGAATGGTCTGAATCCTGGCTGATGCCGGGGGTGATTTTCAAAGGTATGGTCAGGGCCAGCGCCACGCCGGCGAGCGTGGCATGGACGCCCGATTTCAGCACAAGCACCCACAGCACGACACCAAGCAGGAGATAGGGCAGCAGCGTCAGCACCTTCATGCGGTTGAGCACGATGAGCAGAGCGATGACCGCGAAGGCGGCGCCGAGATAGGCGAGCGACAGGCCGCTCGTATAGAACACCGCGATGATGATGACGGCGCCAAGGTCGTCGATGATGGCGAGCGCGGTGAGGAATACCTTCAGCGACCCTGGCACGCGGCTGCCGAGCAGCGACAGCACGCCGAGCGCAAAGGCGATGTCGGTGGCGGTCGGGATCGCCCAGCCGGACAGGGCGGCTGGATTGTCGCGGTTGATGGCGACATAGACAAGCGCCGGCACCAGCATGCCGCCGGCAGCGGCGATGCCGGGCAGAGCGCGGCGTGGCCAGGTCGAGAGCTGGCCGTCCAGCATCTCGCGCTTGATCTCCAGGCCGACCAGCAGGAAAAACACCGCCATCAGGCCGTCATTGATCCAGTGCGATACGCTGAGCGGTCCCAGATAGGCGTGAAGGGCGTCGAAATAGGTTTCGGCCAGCGGCGAATTGGCGACGACCAGCGCCAATGCCGCGGCTGCCATCAGGACGATGCCGCCTGCCGCCTCGCTGGCCAGGAATTCGCGAAAGATGGAGATCGGCCGCGGCTTCTGGTCCTGCATGTCGTCTCCATCGTATCGCCTACCCGCCGGCAGGGACAACATCACCCTGTGCGATGATGCGCAACCGCCGATGGCAGGGCAGTTCCTACAGTGCCGCGCGACCTTGGGGGCGCATAGGACCGTCAGGCGTTAGCGCGGCGCGCGTTTGGCGAGTATCCGCTGCAGCGTGCGGCGATGCATGTTGAGCCGGCGCGCCGTCTCGGAGACGTTGCGGTCGCACATTTCGTAGACGCGCTGGATGTGCTCCCAGCGCACGCGGTCGGCAGACATCGGGTTTTCAGGCGGCGCGGCGCGTTCGCCCGCAGTGCGGGTAAGAGCCGCGAAAACCTCGTCGGCATCGGCCGGTTTCGACAGATAGTCGATGGCCCCGAGCTTCACCGCCGTAACCGCGGTGGCGATGTTGCCATAGCCGGTGAGGATGACGGCGCGGGCGTCGTCGCGCTTCTCGCGGATGGCGGCGACGACGTCGAGGCCGTTGCCGTCGGCGAGCCGCATGTCGACCACCGCGTAGGCTGGCGGATTGGCGCGCGCCTTGGCCACGGCCTCCTCGACGCTCTCGGCCGTCTCGACCACGAAACCCCTGGTCTCCATGGCGCGGGCAAGGCGCGTGAGGAATGGCCTGTCGTCGTCGACGATCAGCAGCGAGGTGTCCTCGCCCTCAACCATTGCGCCAATCGTTTCGTCGCCATTCATCGTCTTGACATTCCTGCTGCCCGAATTTTACGCAGATATAGTTTTGGAGCGCTATTGTCCAATTCAAGCCGTGTCAAACATGGTGGCCGAAGCCGATTCAGGATTGAGGAAGACGCTGCGCGGCCACGATATCCGCACGACGGCGCCCTCGCCCGGCTCGTTTGAATTGCGGAAATCGAGCGTGGCGCCCGAGCGTTCAAGCAGGGTCTTGGCGATGAACAGCCCCAGTCCGAGGCCGCCGCCGGCCTCGGTGCCCTGGCGTGTCGACATATAGGGCTCGCCGATGCGATCGATAATTTCGGGAGGAAAGCCCGGCCCGTCGTCGGTGATCGAGAAGGTGACCGTTGCCTCGTTCCAGCTCCAGCGCACGGTGACGCTCTTGCGGGCAAAATCGACGGCGTTCTCGACCAGATTGCCGAGGCCGTAGATGACGCCGGGATTGCGCCGTCCCACCGGTTCGGGGCCGATGCGCTCGCCGGGGAGAAGCTTGATCGAGATGCCGAAATCGCGGTGCGGGGCGGTCATCTCCTCGACCAGCGAGGTCAGCGGCAGGCGGGAGAGATGCGCCTCGCCCTCGGAGGACAGGCTGGTCAGGCGTTTGAGGATCTCGCGGCAACGCTCGCTCTGCGAGCGCAGCAGCGTCACGTCCTCGCCGTATTTCGGGTCATTGCGGAGCGCCTTCTCCATCTCCTTGGCAACAAGCGTGATGGTGGCGAGCGGCGTGCCGAGCTCATGCGCGGCGGCAGCGGCAAGGCCGTCCAGCGCCGACAAATGCTGTTCGCGCTGCAGCACCAGCTCGGTGGCGGCAAGCGCGTTGGCGAGCAGCCGGGCTTCCTCGGCCACGCGGAAGGCGTAGATCGCGGTGAAGGCGATCGAGGAAAACACCGCCATCCACATGCCGGCGACGTAAATGAACGGCATCTCCAGCGGCGCGCCCTCGTACCAGGGCAGCGGCAGATGGAAGAACACCAGCAGGCTCGCCGTCACCATCACCAGCGCGCCGAGGATGGCGGTCAGGCGCAGCGGCAGCGACGTCGCCGAGATGACCACGGGCACGGTGACCAGCACTGAAAACGGGTTGGTGAGGCCGCCGGTCAGGTAAAGCAGACCGGCAAGCTGCAGGCTGTCGATGGTCAGGATGGCGAAAGCCTGCAGCGGGGTCAGCCGATGCGCCGCCGGATAACGGAAGGTCAGCAGCAGGTTCATCCAGGCCGAACAGGCGATCAGCGCGAAGCAGAGACTGACCGGCAGCGGGAATTTCAGCCCATAGGCAACGACAAGGACCGTCAGACTCTGGCCAACAATGGCAAGCCAGCGCAGCCTGATCAGCGTGTTGAGGCGCAGCCGCTGGCTTTGCTGGAAGTCGGGCGCCCGCAGGATGTTTATCATGGCCAAGGATTATAGCCGGAAAAGGAGAAAGGCTAGGTCCCCCGCGGTTTGGCGCGGCTGGTGGCGGTGGCGAGAAGCGGGTTCTCCGGCCAGACATGCCGGGGATAGCGGCCACGCATCTCGGCTCGCACATCGGCCCAGGAGCCGCGCCAGAAACCGGGCAGGTCACGCGTCGTCTGGATCGGTCGGTGCGCCGGTGACAATAGCTCGAGCGTCAGCGGCACCGCGCCGTTGGCGATCGCGGGATGCCGGTCGAGACCGAACAGCTCCTGGACGCGGATCGCCAGCACCGGCCATTCACCGTCATAGCGGATCGGCACGCGGCTGCCGGATGGAGGGTCGAAATGGGTCGGCGCCAGCGCCTCGATCCGGCGCTGCAGATCGTGCGGCACCAATGCCATGAGGCCGGCCGAAAGCACGCCCGGATCGATCGCGGCAAATGACGCCGCGCCGGAAAGGAAGGGCAGCAGCCAGTCGTCGAGGCGGTCGATGAGCGCCTCATCGGAAACATCTGGCCAGGGCGCGCCAAGACCGCGATGCAGCCAGTCGAGCCGTTGGCGCAGCGTTTCGGCCTCCTTGCCCCACGGCAGAAGCGCCAGCCCGTGTTGGCGCAGGGCGTCAAGGATGGCGCGATCGGCGGCGATGCCGGCCGGCGCCGGCAGCATCCGTTCGGACAGGGTGATGGCGCCGAGGCGAACGGTTTCACGCACACGGACCGCACGTCTGTCGCGGTCGAAACTGGTTTCGCGGTTTGTCTCGATCTTGTCGGCGAGCGAAGCGCGAATGTCGGCTTCGTCTATCGCCGCCGCTGCCGTAATGCGGGCATTCTGCGCCTTGCCCTGCAGATCGGCGACGACAAGCCAGGTTTCGCCCGCCAGTGGGTCGGCGGCGTCAAGCATGGCGCCTGAACCGTTGGCCAGCACGAAACGGCCGCGCTCTCCGCGCGCCCTGGCGACGCGATCCGGCCAGGCATGGATGAGGAGAGCGCCGGCGCTGCCCTCCCCCCCGAGGGGAGGGTCGGCCAGTGAGCCTTGCCCAGCGAGGCGAGGGAGACGGGGTGGGGTCGGCGATGACGTGCCCGACCCAACCCCACCCCGATCCGCTTCGCGGTTCGACATACCGGGGCGAACCACGGGTCTCGCCCGTCCTTCGGCCCCCCTCGAGGGCGAGGGTGAAGCCTGTTTCGCCAGCCGCTCGGCGAGCTGCCGGGCGGCGGTGGCGCGCGGCGATCTTTCGGATCGGAACCGAATCAGCCGCCGTTCGAGGTCGGCGCCGTCGCCGCCCAGGCCACGCTCGGTGAGCAGCACGGCGAGCATGGCCGCTTCGAACGCCCGGCCGGTGTTTGCCACCTCGGCGACCATGTGAGCCAGCCGCACCGGCAGTGCCAGCCTGCGCATCGCAGCACCCGATTGCGTCAGTCGCCCTGCCTCGTCAATGGCGTCGAGCGCACGAAGCAGCGCCCTTGCCTCGCTGAGTGCCGGGGCCGGCGGCGGATCGAGGAAGCAGAGGCTCGACGGGTCGGCGACACCGAAGGCTGCACAATCGAGCAGAAGTCCGGAAAGGTCCGCCTCGAGGATTTCCGGCGGCGTGAAGGCGGGAAGTGCCGCGGTCTGCTCGGNCGCCCCGCCACAACCGGACGGCGACGCCGGGCTGCGTGCGGCCGGCGCGGCCGGAGCGCTGGTCGGCGGAGGCTTTGCTGACCCGCACCGTCTCCAGCCGCGTCAGGCCGCTGGCCGGCTCGTAGCGCGGCAGGCGCGACAAGCCGGAATCGATGACGACGCGCACGCCGTCGATGGTAATCGAGGTCTCGGCGATCGAGGTCGCCAGCACCACCTTGCGGCGGCCGGACGGCGCCGGCTTGATCGCGGCGTCCTGCGCCTTGTTGTCGAGCATGCCATAGAGCGGCACGATGTCGGTGTCGGCACTGACGCGGCCTTGCAGCCGCTCGGCGGTGCGCTCGATCTCGCGCTGGCCGGGCAGGAAGGCGAGCACGCTGCCGCTCTCCTCGGCAAGGGCCGCGCGGATTGCCTTGGCCATCGCGTCCTCGATGGCGATGCCGGCCGGCCGCTCGTCGTAGCGGATATCGACGCGAAAGGCGCGGCCTTCGCTCTCGATCACCGGGGCGCCGGAAAGCAGCCGAGCGACGCGCGCGCCGTCGAGCGTCGCCGACATGACCAGCAATCGCAGATCGGTCCGCAGCGCACCTTGCACATCGAGCGCCAGCGCCAGACCAAAATCGCCGTCGAGCGAGCGCTCGTGGAACTCGTCGAAGAATACCGCCGAGACACCGGGCAACTCCGGATCGTCGAGGATCATCCGCGACAGCACGCCTTCGGTGACGACAAGAATTCTGGTCCTCGCAGAAGTGCGGTTCTCCATCCGCATGGCATAGCCGACCGTTTCGCCGGGCTCCTCGCCGAGCAGTTCGGCCATGCGGCGGGCGGCTGCGCGGGCAGCGAGCCGGCGCGGCTCGAGCAGAATGATCTTCCCCGTGCCGAGCCAAGCGGCATCGAGCAGCGCCAGCGGCACCAGCGTCGTCTTGCCGGCGCCGGGCGGCGCCACCAGCACGGCACTGTTGCCATGGCCGAGCGCTTCACCGAGCGCCGGCAGGACGGCGGAGACCGGAAGCTCTGGCAAGGGTTTTCTGGTCATTGTTTCAGGGATGCATCCACCCAATCTCGCGGCAGGTCGGTCGCGCCCCGCATATCAGCGGTGGCGGTCGCCGCGCAACTGGGCAACGGACCAACTCAAAGCGGGTCCACCTACTCGCCATAGTCAAAGGCGGAAGCCACCGAGGATGACGCGGCCGAGGAGCGACAGGAAGTCGGGATATTTCCTGATGGAACGGCGCGGCCAGGGCCACCGCCCAGATACAAGCGAATTATGCTGCAGCGCAGCGACGAATTCGCTTGCGTTGTTTAGTAAAAATTGCATCACTAAACAAATTACTAAACATCCGCCGCTTAACCGCGTCGTCATGTTTAGACCCCTGAGGAGGGGGTTTTGAGGTTATTTGAAACCGTCATCCGGGCGCGTTTCGCAAATGGGAGGAAGGCATGAAATCGACCTTGAAACTGACGTTGGGACTGACATCGGCGATGTTTGCGTCGACCGCCGTTTCGAATGTGGCGCAGGCTGAAGATCTGACGCTTTGCTGGGCAGCCTGGGACCCGGCCAACGCGCTTGTCGAATTGTCCAAGGATTTCACCAAGGAAACCGGCATCGGCATGAAATTCGAATTCGTGCCGTGGACCAACTATGCCGATCGCTTCCTCAACGAACTGAATTCCAAGGGCAAGCTGTGCGACCTGATCATCGGCGACAGCCAGTGGATCGGCGGCTCGGCCGAGAACGGCCACTACGTCAAGCTGAACGACTTCTTCGACAAGGAGAAGATCAGCATGGACGACTTCGTGCCAGCGACCGTCGTCGGCTACTCCGAATGGCCGAAGAACTCGCCGAATTACTGGGCGCTGCCGGCCATGGGCGACGTCGTCGGCTGGACCTATCGCAAGGACTGGTTCTCCAAGCCGGAACTGCAGAAGGAATTCAAGGAAAAGTACGGCTGGGATCTCGCAGCGCCGACGACCTTCGACCAGCTGAAGCAGATCGCCGAGTTTTTCCAGAAGCGCGAGATCGACGGCAAGACGGTCTATGGCGCATCGATCTATACCGAGCGCGGCTCCGAAGGCATCACCATGGGTGCCATGGACGGGCTCTACAGCTTCGGTTTCAAATATGAGAATCCCGACAAGCCATACGAGATGGACGGCTTCGTCAACTCCGAGAAATCGGTGAAGGGTCTTGAGTTCTACAAGGCGCTCTATGACTGCTGCACGCCTCCTGGAGCCTCGAACAGCTACATGGGCGAAGGCGTCGACGCCTTCAAATCCGGCCAGGTGGCGATGCACATGAACTTCGCCTTTACCTGGCCAGGCCTGCAGAAGGACGAAAATGTCGGCGGCGACAAGATAGGTTATTTCGCCAATCCCAAGGGGCCCGACGGCGATCAATTCGCCCAGCTTGGCGGCCAGGGCATCTCGGTGGTCTCTTACTCCGACAAGCAGGAGGCTGCGCTCAAATACATCAAGTGGTTCGCCAACAAGGATGTTCAGGCCAAATGGTGGTCGCTCGGCGGCTTTTCCTGCCTCAACGCGGTCGTCAAGGATCCAGGCTTCCCGGCCAGCCAGCCTTATGCGCAGACCTTCCTCGACTCCATGGCCATCGTGAAGGATTTTTGGGCAGAGCCCAGCTATGCGCCGCTGCTGCAGGCGTCGCAGAAGCGCTTCCATGATTACGTCGTCGCCGGCCAGGGTTCGGCCAAGGATGCACTTGATGGCCTGGTCAAGGACTGGACCGAGGTCTTCCAGGACGACGGCAAGATGTAGTTGGGGCAGTATCCAATCGGCTCCTCCCGAGCCACGACCGCGTGTCCCGTGCCACCCTTGGCACGGGACACAGCTCAGATAAATTCCACTGTCGAGACGACCCAAGTGACCGAAGCGGGACTGACCATGCTCAATCGGACTGCGGACAGCGTCGCCCGGGCTACGCCTGAGCCGTTGGCCCGCAAGGTCCGAGGTATCAGCGACAAGGGCCTCGCCTGGCTGTTCATCTCGCCGACGATCCTGTTGCTGCTTGCCGTCAACATCTTCCCGCTGTTCTGGGCGATCTATCTGTCCTTCACCAATTACCGCGCCAACCGTCCCAACGAGGTGGTCAGGAACGTCGGCCTTGCCAACTACAAGCGCATCCTCGGCGACCAGGACATCTGGATCGCCATGCAGACGACGGCGCATTTCGTATTCTGGACCATCCTGCTGCAAACGCTGATCGGTTTTACCCTGGCCTGGCTGATCGATCGGAAGTTTCGCGGCCACGCCTTCTGGACGACCATCATTCTGGTGCCGATGATGCTGTCGCCGGCAGTGGTCGGCAATTTCTGGCGCTTCCTCTACGAGCCGCAGATCGGGCTGTTCGCCTATGCCATCTCGTTCGCCACCGGCATTCCGGNCTTCCGATCTACACGGGCCGCTTGGACGCGCCGAGGTCGACCGCGCCTCCAACTGGCGGCAGTTCTGGTCGATCACGCTGCCGATGGCGCTGCCCTTCATCATGCTGGCGGTACTGTTCCGCGGCATCGAGAACTTCAAGATGTTCGACATGGTCAACCTCCTGACCGGCGGCGGACCGGGATCGACCACCGAGGTCGCCTCGATCACGCTGAAGCGGCAGGCCTTCGAAAGCTGGCGGACCGGCTATTCCTCGGCCTTCGCCATAATCCTGTTCGTTGCGGTGTTCGGGCTAGCCAACATCTATGTCAAGGCGCTCAACAAGGTGAAGCAGAGATGAGCCTGACGTCAGCCCATTCTGTTGTCGCACCCTCCGCGATTTCGAAGCGCGTCGCCGGCACAATTATCGTGCTTTACGCGCTGATCTCGATCGTGCCGCTGTTGTGGATCTTCGCCACCAGCTTCAAGACGCCGCCGGACTCGATCGCCTATCCGCCAAAAATCCTGTTCCAGCCGAGCCTCGAGGGCTACTGCAATCTGTTCTCGACCCGCACCCGGCAGACACCGGAATACATCAACGCGCTGGGACCGGCGACGGACATCTGCGATGAGACAGTGCGCAAGCGCAACATGGTGATCGCCGGCCCGTCCAATTTCATGCCGCGCTTCGTCAATTCGCTGATCATCGCCTTCGGCTCGACCTTTTGCGCGGTGTTCCTCGGCACATTGTCGGCCTATGGCTTCTCGCGCTTCAAGGTGCCGCTGGCCGACGACCTGCTGTTCTTCATCCTGTCGACGCGCATGATGCCGCCGATCGCGGTCGCTATTCCCATCTACCTGATGTATCGCGAGATTGGCCTGTCGGACACCGCGCTCGGCATGATCCTGCTCTATACGGCGGTCAATGTGTCGCTCGCCGTGTGGCTGCTGAAGGGCTTCATCGACGAAATCCCGCGCGAGTACGAAGAAGCGGC
The DNA here is from genome assembly GCF_000502375.1 of Mesorhizobium sp. L48C026A00. Lineage (NCBI taxonomy): Bacteria > Pseudomonadati > Pseudomonadota > Alphaproteobacteria > Hyphomicrobiales > Phyllobacteriaceae > Mesorhizobium > Mesorhizobium sp. L48C026A00. Next base: position 16,024 of record NZ_AYWU01000001.1, read on the forward strand.
GATGATCGACGGATATACGCGGCTGCAGGCCTTCTGGCGCACCGTGCTGCCGCAGGCGACCACCGGCATTGCCGCGACCGCCATCTTCTGCCTGATCTTCGCCTGGAACGAATATGCCTTCGCCGCACTGCTGACCTCGGGCACNGTGCTGCCGGAGGCGGCCACCGGCATCGCCGCGACCGCCATCTTCTGCCTGATCTTCGCCTGGAACGAATATGCCTTCGCCGCACTGCTGACCTCGGGCACGGCGCAGACCGCACCGCCCTTCATCCCGACCATCATCGGCGAAGGCGGCCAGGACTGGCCGGCGGTCGCCGCGGGCACGACGATCTTCCTGGTGCCGATCCTGGTGTTCACCATCCTGCTTCGCAAGCAGTTGCTGCGCGGCATCACTTTCGGCGCGGTGCGCAAATGAGCATGACCCAACCCGCAAAACGCAAGTCGCGCTGGCCGGTCTGGGCGAGGCGCGGATTGATGGAGAATATCGCCACGGTGATCATTGCCATTGGCTTCCTGATGCTGTTCCAGCCGTTCGCGCTGTCGCTCTACACTTATTCGTTCATCACCATGCTGGCCGGCACGGCGATGTTCATCATCGTCTCGAAGTTTCCGGAGTAGACGATGGCGGAGATCAGGGTCGAGCATCTGAGAAAGGCATTCGGCGATTTCGTCGCCGTGCAGGATTCCAACTTCGTCGTCGGGGATGGCGAGTTCTTCGTCATGCTGGGGCCGTCGGGTTGCGGCAAGACGACGACGTTGCGCATGATTGCCGGGCTCGAACTGCCGACCGGCGGCAAGATCCTGCTCGGTGGCGAGGACGTTACCATGCGGCGTGCCCGCGAGCGCGACATCGCCTTCGTCTTCCAGCTGTTCGCGCTCTATCCGCATATGAACGTGCGCAAGAACATCGGCTTCCCGCTGCTGGCGCAGGGCACGCCAGGCATCGAAATCCGCCGGCGCGTCGAAGAGACGGCGAAGCTGTTGCGCATCGACCATCTGCTCAACAAATCGGTCTCCGGTCTTGCCGGCGGCGATCGCCAGCGCGTGGCGCTCGGCCGCGCCATCGTGCGGCGGCCAAAATGCTTCCTGATGGACGAGCCGCTCGGCACGCTCGACACCGAATTCCGCGATCTCATGGTGCATGAACTGCGCGAACTGCACAACCGCATCCACGCCACCACGGTCTATGTCACGCATGACCAGATGGAAGCGATGTCGATGGCCGACAAGATCGCGGTTATGAACCACGGGGTAATCGAACAGTTCGGCACGCCGCGCGAAATCTATGACCGGCCGGCGACGATGTTCGTCGCCGATTTCATCGGCTCGCCGCCGATGAATTTTCTCGGCTTCGGCGGCGGGCTTTCAAAGGGCGCCAAGGAGATTTTGGTGCAAGGCGCCAAGGTGGCAGTGCCGGAGGTGCGCGAGGACATCGCGCCGGCCGACATGGCGCTCGGCATCCGACCGGAACACATCCGCTTCGACGACGCTTCGAAGCTGCGCGGCGCCATCTATAGCACCGAGTATCTCGGCACCACGCAGATCGTTGCGGTGGAGACATCCGGCGGCATCATCAAGGCGCGGGTGCCGGCCGAAATCCGGCTCAATGCGGGCGACCATGTCGGCCTGGCGCTGAGCAGCGCACGGCTGTCGCTGTTCGAGAAGGGCTCCGGCCGCGCGGTGCGAACCGCAATCCATGACGGGGCTTCCCAGGGAAGAGCGCATCATGGCTGACGTGCAGATCAAAGGCGTGACCAAGAGCTTCGGCGAACATGTCGCCGTGGACACTCTCGATCTGCACGTCGCCGACGGCGAATTCGTCGTGCTGCTCGGCCCGACCGGGGCCGGCAAGACGACGACGCTCAGACTTATCGCCGGATTGGAACGGCCGGATACGGGCTCGATCCATATCGGCGGCCGCGATGCGACAATGCTGTCGCCGGCCGAGCGCGACACGGCCTTCGTCTTCCAGCAATATTCGCTTTATCCGCATCTGTCGGTCTTCGACAATTTGGCCTTTCCGCTGCGCTCGCCTGCGCGGCGGCTGAGCGAGGACTCGGTGCGCCGCCGCGTCGAGGATGTGGCCAAGATGGTGCGTATCCACCACAAGCTGAACAACCGCTCCACCAAACTTTCCGGCGGCGAGATGCAGCGCGTCGCCATCGGGCGCGCGTTGGTGCGCAAGCCCTCGATCTATCTGATGGACGAGCCGCTGTCGTCGCTCGATGCCAAGTTGCGCGCCGATCTCCGGCTCGAACTGAAGCGCATCCAGGCCGAGGTCGGCGCCACCATGCTTTATGTCACGCACGACCAGATCGAAGCGATGACGATGGCCGATCGCATCGGCATTCTCGCCGACGGCGTGCTGGCGCAGATCGGCACGCCACGCACCATCTACTCGGAGCCGGCAAACGTTCATGTAGCCGCAAGGCTCGGCCAGCCGGCGATCAATCTGCTGCCGACCGGCCTGCTGCCGGATGGCGACATGCCGGCGGGAACCAAAACGATCGGCGCGCGTACAGAACATCTGTCGATCGGCAAGGCATCGAACGGCCCCGCCGACGGCGTTGTTAACTGGGTCGAGCATCTGGGCGACCAGAACCACCTGCATGTGACGGTGGGAAGCAGAAAGCTGGTGACGCTGACCGAACCCGACATCCAATTGGAAAAAGGCGACAGGGTGATTATCCGCTACCGGGCGCCGCTGTTCTTCGACCAGGCCGGAAACAGGATTGCAAACCGATGAGCCCCGGGACATTGGAAAAGAACGGGATACTGGAAAAGAGCGGGTCACTGGACAAGACTGCGACACTGGACAAGACCGGGACGATGGACAAGCTTGACCTGAAGACGCTGATATCAGTCACCGCCGACACGATTGCCGCTCACGCCGAAGAGCTGACTAAGCTCGACCAGGCAATTGGCGACGGCGACCATGGGCTGAACATGAAGCGCGGCTTCGAGGCAGTGCGCGCCGAGGCGGACACGTTCGCGACAAAGCCGCTGCCGGACGCTCTGAAGGCGATCGGCACCAAGCTGGTAATGACCGTCGGCGGGGCTTCGGGCCCCTTGTTCGGGACGCTGTTCATGGCGCTCGGCAAGGAAATTTCCGTAGAGCCGGATCGCGCCAACCTGATGTCGGCGTTCGGCAAGGCGATCGAGGCGGTGGCAGCCAGGGGCAAGTCGCAGGTCGGGCAGAAGACCATGCTCGACGTGCTGCAACCGGTTCATGACGCCCTGCTGCAGGGAAAGACCGGATCGGAAATCGCCGATGTCGCGGACAGTGCTGCCGATGCCACCGTGCCGATGAAGGCCTTGCGCGGGCGCGCCTCGTTTCTCGGCGACCGCTCCATCGGCCATATGGATGCCGGGGCACGCTCGACCGCGCTTCTGGTGCGGGCTGTCACCGAGACCATCGAGGGGCAAGCATGAGCAATGTCGGCATTGTCATCGTATCGCATTCACCGCTGGTCGCCGAGGGCACGGCCGACATGGTGCGCCAGATGGTCGGCGACGAAGTGCCGCTTGCATGGTGCGGCGGAAACGGCCATGGCGGGCTGGGAACCAATGTCGAGGCGATCATGGGCGCGATCGACAAGGCCTGGTCGGTGGCAGGTGTCGCTATACTTGTCGATCTTGGCGGCGCCGAAACCAACAGCGAGATGGCGGTCGAGATGATCGGCGAGCCGCGCGCGCACAAGATCATCGTCTGCAACGCGCCGATCGTCGAGGGCGCGGTGATGGCGGCGACGGAGGCGTCCGGCGGCGCCTCGCTCAGGGAAGTGGTGGCGACGGCACACGAATTGTCGCCATCGTGAATGAACAGGAATTTTGACTCAATGTCCGCATCCGCAGAAGCCACCGTTCTGATCACCCATGAGGTCGGCCTGCATGCGCGCCCTTCGGTGAAATTCACCAAGCTCGCCAAGACGTTTTCGGCCGAAGTCGAAGTTGCGCTCGCCGCCAACGGTCCTTGGTTCGACGCCAAGAGCATCGTCAAGGTGATGGCGGCCAAGGCGCCGAAAGGCACGGTGCTGCATATCAGAGCCAAGGGCGACGGTGCCGGCGAGGCGGTCGGCGCGCTCGTCGAACTGGTGCGGCGCGACTTCGACGAGGGCGTGGACCATGCCCGAACCGCTTAAGCTGCAGGGGATCCCGGCTTCGGCCGGCTATGCCGAAGGGCCGCTGTTCAACCTCGACCCGGTCGTCGCGCGCTATAAAGGTAAAGCGACCGCCGCTGACGAGAGGCTCGCGCTCGAAACGGCAATCGGCACAGCGACAGGCCGGCTTGCCAAGCTGATCCAGGCAACCGACGGCGATGCCGCCGACATTCTCGAATTCCAGCTCGCCATGCTGGAGGACGATGCGCTGACCGGCCCGGCCTTTGCCGCGATTGCCGCCGGCCAGCCGGCCGATGCGGCATGGCGGCAGGCGCTTGACGCCGAAATTGTCGGCTATAAAACGTCGGATCAGGATTATTTCCGGGCACGCGCCGCCGACATGCGCGACATCAGAGACCAGGTGCTTCGCGCGCTGACAGCGGACAGCGCGGCTGCCGCGCCGACAGGCGCCATCTTCTACGGCGAGGACATCGCGCCGACGCGCTTTCTCGAAACCGACTGGAGCGCCGGCGGCGGCATTGCGCTGAAGGCGGGCAGTACCGCCAGCCACGTCGCCATGCTGGCGCGCTCGCGCGGCGTGCCTATGATCGTGGGGCTCGGTGCTTCGCCGGCTGATCTTGCCGGCGTCGCCCTGCTCGATGCCGAGCACGGCGGCATCGTGTTGAGGCCAACAAGGGCAGAGGTCGAGGCGTTCCGGCAATCGTCGTCGTCTTTCGCGGCACGTCGCGACAGGGCGGAAACTTTTTTGGCTCGGCCGGCGGTGACGAAAGCCGGCACTGCGGTGCGGGTGCAGGTCAACATCGCCGATCCGTCCGATGTCGACGGTATCGATGTCTCGACCTGCGATGGCGTCGGGCTGATGCGGACCGAGTTCCTGTTCGGCAAGACGCTGCCGGACGAGGAATCGCAGTATCGCGCCTACCGCAAGGTGCTCGAATGGGCCGGCGACAGACCGGTGACCATCCGCACCATCGACGCCGGCGGCGACAAGCCGGTGCCGGGTTTCACCGTCGAGGAGGGTAATCCGTTTCTCGGCCTGCGCGGCATCAGGCTATCGCTGGCGAGACCGGAGGTTTTTCGGGTGCAGATCAGGGCGCTGCTGCGCGCCGCCTTGCATGGCAATCTCAAGGTGATGTTCCCGATGGTCGCCGTGTGGGACGAGTATCAGCGAGCAGCCGCGCTCTTCGCCGAAGAGCAGGCCGCGCTTGCCGCGCGCGGCGTCGCGCAAAAAATGCCGCCGCTCGGCATCATGGTCGAGGTGCCGTCGGTGGCGATCGCTCCTGAGGCGTTTGCCGAGGTCGCCTTCTTCTCGATCGGCTCGAACGACCTGACCCAGTATGTGATGGCGGCGGCGCGCGACAATGCCTCGGTCGCGCATCTCAATTCGATCAGGAACCCGGCCGTGCTTCGGCTGATCGCCTCGGTTGCGGCGTTCGGCCGCGCGCAAAAGATTCCGGTCAGCCTGTGCGGCGACGCCGGCGGCGATCCTGCGGCGATCCCGGCGTTGATTGAGGCCGGTCTGCGCGACCTTTCCGTGGTTCCCGCCCAGCTCGCAATGGCCAAGGTGGCCATTGCGGACGTCTCGATCTAGGCACCGGCATGGCCGAAACCAAGAAGACGCCTGAAGCCGGTTCCGAAGAGGCGATCCGCGCCTATAAGACGATCCTGTCGCAGGTCCTCGACCAGCGCCCGTCCGGCATGCGCCAGCGCCTCGCCGACGCGTTGGGCAAGCATCGCAGCTTCGTCACCCAGATTTCCAGTCCGGCCTACTCGATCCCGATCCCGTCAAAACATTTGCCGGCTATTTTCGCCGTCTGCCATTTCAGCCCGGCCGAACGCGACCATTTTCTTGCCGCCTACCATCAGGCGCATCCGGGAAAAATGTCGCTGGCATCCGGCATGCGCAAGACGCGGCATGTTTCGCTGATCGTTCCCGATTTCGGCGACGACAAACAGAACGCGGCGCTCGACAGGGCGGTCAACGATTTCATCCAGAAAATCACCAGCATCGCCGGCAAGGGCGGGACATAGTCGCGCCACGTTCAGCTATTTCGGGAGAGACGGCCATGAAGAAGTTTCTGAATTCTGTGGACACGGTGCTGACCGAAAGCCTCGACGGCTTCGTTGCCGCCCATGCCGACATCCTTGTGCTTGGCGACGAGCATAAATTCGTGCGCCGCAGGACACTCAAGCCCGGCAAGGTAGCGCTGATTTCCGGGGGCGGCTCTGGCCACGAGCCGCTGCATGGCGGGCTGGTCGGGCATGGCATGCTGGATGCCGCCTGCCCCGGCCAGGTGTTCACCTCGCCGACGCCGGACCAGATGATGGCGGCCGCGGAGGCGGTCAACACCGGTGCCGGCTGCCTGTTCATCGTCAAGAACTACGAGGGCGACGTGATGAATTTCGACATGGCTGCTGAAATGTCGGAGGGTGTGATGCAAGTGGTGACCAATGACGACGTCGCGGTCGAGAACTCCTCCTACACCACTGGCCGACGCGGCGTTGCCGGCACGCTGGTGGTCGAGAAGATCCTCGGCGCCGCGGCCGAGCAAGGCATGGCGCTGAAGCCGTTGAAGGCGCTTGGCGAACGCATCAATGGCGCGACGCGCTCGATGGGCGTTGCGCTGACCAGTTGCACCGTACCGGCCGCCGGCAGGCCGACCTTCGATATCGGCGACGGCGAGATGGAATTCGGCGTCGGCATCCATGGCGAACCCGGGCGCCGCCGCGACGCGTTGAAGAGCGCCGACGCCATCGCCGAGGAGATCTGCGCGGCGATATCTGGCGATCTCGGTGACAGGGCAAAAGGCCCGGCGCTGCTTTTCGTCAACGGCTTCGGCGGCACGCCGCTGATGGAGCTCTACCTGATGTACAACAGCGCCCGGAAAATCTTCGAGAAAAACGGCGTGACGGTCGCCCGTTCACTGGTCGGGTCCTATGTGACATCGCTCGACATGGCCGGCTGCTCGATCACGCTGACCATGTTCGACGATGAGACGACCGCATTGTGGGACACACCGGTGCATACGGCTGCGCTGCGCCGGGGGATGTAGCACGGCCAACACCGCGCCACGGCTATAGCAACAGTATTAAGCAAGCAGGCGCTTTCTACGACCTGGCCGGTTGCGGCGATAAAGCGGCGGTCACGTCCATTTCGACCAAAGCGAGGTCGCCAAGACGAATTTGCACGTGCTTGCAAAAACAGCATACGCTATTTCCAAGGACAGAAACATTCCTGGGAGAAAGCTGGATGGCGTCACGCTACCACGAGGTCTATGACGCCTGGAAACGCGATCCGGAAAAATTCTGGGCGGATGCGGCCAAGGCCATCGACTGGTTCTCGCCGTTCGAAACGGTCTTCGATGCGAATGCCGGCGTCTATGGGCGCTGGTTTGGCGGCGCCTCCTGCAACACCTGCTTCAACGCCGTCGACCGCCACGTGGCGGGTGGCCGCGCCGATCAGATCGCGCTGATCCATGACAGCGCGATTTCCGGCACGGTCAGGAAATTCACCTATGCCGAATTGAAACGCGAGGTGGTCGCGCTGACGTCGGTGCTGAAGAACCGCGGCGTCCAAAAAGGCGATCGGGTCATCATCTACATGCCGATGGTGGCGGAAGCTGCGTTTGCCATGCTTGCCTGCGCCCGTATCGGCGCCGTGCATTCGGTCGTCTTCGGCGGCTTTGCTTCGCACGAGCTCGCCACACGCATCGACGACGCCAGACCGAAGCTGATCATTTCCGCCTCTTGCGGCCTGGAGCCCGGGCGCGTCGTCGCCTACAAGCCGCTGCTCGACAAGGCGATCGAGATGTCGCGGCACAAGCCCGAAGCCTGCCTCATCCTGCAGCGCGATCAGCTGCGCTGCGAGCTAGAGGAGAACCATGACATCGACTATGCCGACGCCGTCGCCCGCGAGCGGGCCGCGGGCGCCAATGTCGACTGCGTTCCGGTGCTCGCCACCGACCCGCTCTACATCATCTACACGTCCGGAACGACCGGCCAGCCCAAGGGCATCGTGCGCGACAATGGCGGCCACATGGTTGCGCTGAAATGGTCGATGGAGAACGAGTTCGGCGTCAAGCCGGGTGAGGTGTTCTGGGCGGCTTCCGACGTCGGCTGGGTGGTCGGCCATTCCTACATCGTCTACGGCCCGCTGCTGCATGGCTGCACGACCGTCCTGTTCGAGGGCAAGCCGGTCGGTACGCCCGACGCCGGCACCTACTGGCGGGTGATATCAGAGCATGGCGTGGTCGCGCTGTTCACCGCGCCGACCGCATTCCGCGCCATCAAGGGACAGGACCCCAAGGGCGAATTCGTCCCGAAATACGACCTGTCGAAATTCCGCACGCTGTTCCTCGCCGGCGAGCGCGCCGATCCGGAAACCATCAAATGGGCGGAGCAGAAATTGAACGTGCCGGTAATCGACCATTGGTGGCAGACCGAGACGGGCTCGCCGATGACGATCAACCCAGCCGGATTAGGGCTACTGCCGGTGAAATACGGCTCGCCCGGGGTGCCGATGCCCGGCTACGATATCCGTGTGCTCGACGATGCCGGCCACGAAGTGCCGCGCGGCACGTTGGGCAATGTCGTGGTCAAGCTGCCGCTGCCGGCCGGCTGCCTGCCGACGCTATGGAATGCCGATGACCGGTTTCGCCAAGCCTATCTCGACGAATTCCCCGGCTTCTACAAGACGGCGGATGCCGGCATGATGGACGAGGACGGCTATTTGTTCGTGATGGCCCGCACCGACGACATCATCAATGTCGCCGGCCACCGGCTGTCGACCGGCGCCATGGAGGAGGTGCTGGCCGCGCATCCGGACGTTGCCGAGTGCGCTGTCGTCGGCGTCGCAGATGCGATGAAGGGTCAGGTTCCGCTCGGCTTCGTCGTGCTGAATGCCGGTGTCACGCGTGACAGCGCCACTATTGAGACCGAGGTGGTCACGCTGGTGCGCGAGCGGATCGGCCCGGTCGCCGCCTTCAAGACGGTGGTCACGATCAAGCGCCTGCCCAAGACGCGCTCCGGCAAAATCCTGCGCGGCACCATGCAGAAGATTGCCGACAAGGAAGACTGGACAATGCCAGCGACCATCGACGATCCGGTCATTCTCGACGAAATCACCGCGGCGCTGAAGGGACGCGGAATCGGGCTTTAGCTGCTTTCGGAGCGCGGCAGGCGGATCGCGGCTTCGGACGAATTCACGAATTCATCCTGCACTGCAATCGCCTGTTGTGCAATGCAGCAATTGCCCTTAAACCTTTGCGTGGGGGGCCATTCCGAAGGCACGGCATGGCTCAGCAAAAAACAACATTCGGCGGCGTCGACATCCTGCGTTTTGTCGCCGCTGTCCTCGTGATGGTCTACCACTACGGCTTCTGGGTGTGGGCGTTCCCCGAGGGCGTTTCGGCGCGTGCGACGGGCGGCATCCCGCCGCATCCGGAAATAGGCGGACTGGTCCAATTCGGATGGGTCGGCGTCCAGATATTCTTCGTCATCAGCGGCTTCGTCATCGCCTTCAGCGCCGAGCATTCCACACCGCTGCTGTTTTTCGAGGCAAGGGTGAAACGATTGGCGCCGGCCGCCTGGATCTGCGCACCAGTCACCGCGATGGTGCTGCTTCTCGTCGATCTCAGTTGGCCGACGGACGCTGTCACCACGCTCATACGCACCGCCCTGTTCGTTCCGTTCAACCCCTGGGTCGACAGCGTCTACTGGACGCTTGGCATCGAGATCGCCTTTTACGCCGTAGTCTGGATCCTGCTGCGGCTCGGCCGCTTCGACCTGATGGAAGCGGTGGCAGTTGCGCTCGGCGCGATCAGCACGCTTTTCTGGTGCCTGTACTATCCATTCGACTGGACGGACCTTGCCGAGGCGCGCTGGCTCGACCTGCTCCTGGTGCATCACGGATGTTTTTTCGCGACAGGTGTGCTGTTCTGGCTGATGCGTTTCAAGGCAGTGACGCCCGCCCGCGTTGTCTTCTGCGCCTTGTTCCTGGCTGGCGGCGTGCTGCAGATCATAAGTGCTGTCGACGTCCGCAGCATCAAGGTCGAAGCCGCGATGCCCTACGGGCCGCCGATCGTCCTGTTCCTCGCTGCCATGGCGCTGATGGCGTGGTCGTTACGGCTCGACCTGTCCTGGCGCGGCTGGCGCCGGATCGGCCTGATGACCTACCCTCTCTATCTGATCCATAATGTCGTCGGCGCAGCCATTCTCGGCGCCTTGATGCGTGCGGGAGTGCCATACCTGCTTTCGGTGGTCATCGTCGGGGCAACCATGATCGCCGCGAGCTGGCTGATTGCGATCGAGGCCGAACCGCGCATCCGGCTTCTGCTCGACCACACCATCTTCCGCTACCGTCTCAAGGCGGCGTAACGCGCCAGCGTTGTCACGCCGGTTCCTGGCTGCAAACGTCCTACGGTGGAATGTCCGGCACAAAGCAGGGTGCGAACGCTTTTGCGCGACCCGTCGCGGCTCGGCGACCTGATCAAGCGAGGAAATCGACCGGCACCCTAAGGAACGTCATTCGCCACCGACCCTACCGGCTCGTGCACAGGCTGCCTGTCATGGTCTGTTCGAGGGGCATTCGTCTTCGCTCACGACGGCCTCGGCCCGGTATCGGCCTGACGGCGCAAGACGACGATCTGCTCAATATCGGTCCTACAGACCGGCCTCAGCTGTTCACCTTCGTCCGCGCTTCCGACTTCTCCAGATAGTATGACGAATATCTGTCGAAGAATTTTTCCGAGCCGCCGATCGATCCATACTTCGCCAGCTTCTTCAAATCGACCTTGTTGAGGACGACGCCGACGATCTTGTTGGCGATATAGGATTCCGAACTCAATATGGATTGCACCATCGCACGCGGCGTGCGCCCCCACTCGGTCACGAGCACGAAGCCGTCGGCAAGCGGCGCAAAGGCCTTGGCATCAACCACGGGGCCGAGCGGCGGCAGATCGACGACGATGTACTGGAAGGTCTCCTTGGCATTGTCGATGAAACGCCGCATCCCGGCCGACGACAGAAGCTCGCTTGTGTGCGAGAAATGACCGCGCGGCACGGCGGGGACGATCGCCAGCTTGGTCTGCCGGTCGATCTTGCCGACGGACTGCCAGGTCTGCCCGCTCACCACCGCTTCCATCAGGCCTTGCTCGGCTTCCATGCCAAGGCTGCGGCTGAGGCCGGGGTTACGCAGGTCGCCGTCCACCAGCAGCGTTTTCGACCCGTTGGCGGCAAGCAATCCGGCCAGATTCGCCGCCACGGTCGACTTGCCCTCGCCGGGAAGGACCGAGATTACGCCGATGACCCGGCTGCCCTGCCCTTCCATCACCACGTCGAAGGCAATCTTGGCGCTGCGCAGCGTCTCGGAAAACATCGATGCCGGGGCGTCGATGCTCACCCGCATGCGCGCGCGTCTTTCAGCCGCCGACGCTGATTGGGCGGTTTTGATATCCGCCTGACCGTCATCGCGCTTGTCGTCCTTGGCGACCTTGCTGCCAATGATCGGCAGGTAGCCAAGGAATTTGAGGCCGACGCGATCGCGAACGTCTTCGCCGGTCCTGAAGAACCGCTCCCTGAACTCATTCAGGCCACCAACCCCGGCTCCCAACATCACGCCAAGCACGAGCGAAAGTCCCAGCACTATGGACGTGCGCGGGGTTGCCGCGGACTTCGGCAGCGTCGCGTCCGAGATGACGCGGATCTTGCCGACCGGGAAGGACTGCTGCTGGGAGGCTTCCTCGTAGCGGCCAAGGAACGTTTGATAGAGCGTCGAGAGCGCCGTTGCCTTCTGCTCCAGTTCGCGCAGCTTGACCTGCGACTGGTTGTCGATGGAACTCTTGCCAGCCGCTAACGCGACATTTGCACGGAGCGCCGTCTCGCGCGCGAGAGCGACTTCGTATTCGTTGCGGTAGCTTTCGGTCAATTGCTTCAGCTCGCCGAATATCTGCGCCGATATGTCGGCCCTTTCCTTGGCAAGTGCGACCGCCTGGGGATGCTCAGCCCCGAAATTGGCTTCGATATCCTGCTGCCGCTTGGCGACAGTGAGATAGCGGGTCTTGAGCGTTGAAATGATCGAGTTGCTCGGCTGGTCGGCGGATATGGCGGCGTCCCTGAATGCGTTGTCCGAACCGCTTTCGACGATCGACTTGTATTGCTGGTAGCGGGCGCTGGCGCGGGCGGTGTCGGCCTGCGCCTCAATGAGCTGGCCATTGAGGTCCGACAGTTGCTTGTCACTGATCAACTGGCCGTCATCGACGGCCAGCCCATGTTCGGCCCTGAACTTCTCGACGGCGAGCGCCGCTGCCTGGGAGCTTTCGCGAAGCTCCGTCAGCCGACCTTGCAGCCAGACCGCCGCCCGCTCGGTCGCATCGAAGCTCGCATCGAGCTGATCGGCGAGATAGGCGTCGGCATAGGCTTTGGTAACCGCGGTCGCAAGTGCGGGGTCCGTGGCCTGGTAGGCGATGGAGATCACATAGCTGCGACCGATGCGCTCGGCTTGCACCTCGTCCTGCAGTTTGAGGATTGCGTAATCGCGCCGCGACGAGGCAATCATCGCGTCACGCGTCGCCGGGTCAAGCTGAGTAACATCGGCCGTACCCACGGCGGGATTGGGACGGAAATACCGGACCACGCCGCGCACAAAACCGGCAGCCTTCGACACGGCCGACGTCGGAGGGTTCATGAAAGCGTCGTTCTGATCGAGCTTCTGCTTGTCGACGACCACCGCCGCCAGTCTCGCCGAGTGGAGTATTTCGATCTGGCTCAGAATGGCGGAGTCGGTCTGCATGCTGACCGACGCCGCCGAGACCTCGTCAACGACCTTGTTCAATCCTTCATCGATCAGCACACGGCTCGTAGCCATGTAGGTGGGAGGCGTGGTCTGCAAATAGAGCACGCCCAGAAAAAGTCCGATGGCAGCGCATGCCGCAACCACCTTTGCCTGCCTTGCTGCCATGCCGAGCAGGCGCTCGACATCGATGAAATCGTCGGCGCTGACTGGGTCCGAACTCGGCAATGGTTTCCTCTTGTCGAGAGGAAAATTGGCATAATTCATCTTCGGTCCAATTCAAGTTTGCATCTAAAGCGGCGGTCTCTCAAGTCGAACGCGCCGCCGCTCTATTTTTGTTTGAGCCTCGGAAACCCTGTCTCCACTCGGGTCCGCTGCTCTCGTTTGCAGGCGCTAGAGCGGGAGCATCAGCATATGCCCAACGCAAGCTTCATGCCAGCCACCGCGAGACCTGGGCAGTCAAACATATCGGCATGTCTTGCGTCACCATTCATATGCTTGCTCCCAAAAAATGGGCTTTATGCGGCTTCTACCCGGCGCTCATGCAACCGGACGAACTCCTGAAGCATCTCGAAGATCGGTCCCTTCATGTCGTCGCGCGCCAGCGCGAAGGCGACATTGGCCTGGATGAACCCTTCCTTCGAGCCACAATCGAACATCCGGCCGTTGAAGGGCTGCGCGAAGAAAGCCTGGCTTTGCGCAAGGCGGACCATGGCGTCGGTCAGTTGGATCTCATTGCCGGCGCCGCGCTGCTGATTGCCGAGCAGCCCGAATATTTCAGGCTGCAGGATATAGCGGCCGTTGATGTAGTAGTTCGACGGCGCATTCGCCGGAGCCGGCTTTTCGACCATGGCGGTGACCTCGAAGCCCGAGCCGACATCGGCGCCGCAGCCGACGATGCCGTATTTGCTGGTCTCGGTCGGGTCGCAGCGCTCGACGGCGATGACGTTTCCGCCGGTCTGCGCATAGAGGTCCGCAATTTCAGCGAGACATCCGCGACCGCCGAAGGACACCATGTCCGGTAACAGCAATGCGAAGGGCTCATCGCCGATGACTTCCCGGGCGCACCATACCGCATGGCCCAGACCTTGCGGTGACTGCTGCCGGATGAAGCTCGTCGCACCAGCCACGGGAAGCAGGCTTTCCAGCGCCTGAAGCTGCGCCGTCTTGCCGGTCTGCTCCAAAGTTCCGATCAATTCTGGATGCAGGTCGAAATAATCCTCGATGACCGCCTTGTTGCGGCCCGTCACGAAGACAATGTGCTCGATGCCGGCTTCGAACGCCTCGTCCACCGCATATTGCACGACAGGCCTGTCGACGACCGGCAGCATTTCCTTCGGCATCGACTTGGTCGCCGGCAGGAATCGCGTTCCAAGCCCCGCTACCGGTATGACTGCCTTCCTGACTTTCTTCATTGCATATTCCTTCTGAGGAGATCGACTTCAACCTGTCGCAGGCCGCGAAAACTATTTTTCAGCTGCCTGCACCCTTCACCTCCCCCGCACCCACGGCAAATTGCGCCGCCACCCTTCGCAGCCGAACGGCGATCGGCATGCCCATATGCCAAACCGCCGCCGGATCGCTGAGCGCCGTCCACACCGCCTTGAGTGGGGATCGCGCCTTGATGTGCTGGACCAGAGAAAGGAACGACGCCGCCTTGCGCAGGCTGCGCGTGCGCCTTGCGAAAGCGGCTGCGGCCTTTGCGTCCATCGAATGGGTTCTGGCGAAAACGAGGTCGGCCTTACGCATCGCCTCGACGTGATGAGGTTCGAGCACGCGGGAAATGGAGCCGGTCCGGATATGGTAGACATAGCCGGTCGTCGGCTCGACCACGCACTTGCCGCCCTTGGCCAGAGCACTGGCCAGCAGGATGTAGTCCTCGCCGATGATCAGGCTTTCGTCATAGCGAAGCCCGTTTTCGTTCAGAAACCGGCGCTGGAAGATCGGTTTGAGATAGCCGAGATTGAACCTGGATTCGAAGACCACATTGCCGGCAATATAGTCCGCCAGCGAGATTTCACTCAAACCCTCGAGATAGTCGGCAGGGAACATCGTCTCTTCGGCAACACCGTCCTCGCGAACCACCTGGAGATTGTCGACTGCGATCGCGGCGCCCGCGTTCTCGGCGCGGTCAATCATGGTGCAGATCCGCCCGGGATAGACCGCGTCGTCGGAATCGAGGACTGCCACCCACCTGCCGCGGGCAAGCTCAAGGCCGACATTCCTGGCGCCGCCTGGACCGCGGTTTTGCTCAAGTGCGACGACGCGCACGATGTCTTCGGGGTAGGATCGCGCCAGATCGAGCGTCCGGTCGCGCGACTGGTCGTCGACGACGATCACCTCCACGCTCACATCGCGCTGGGCGATGGCGCTGGCGATCGCCCGCTCGATGGTCAGCTCCGAATTGTAGGCGGCAATGACAAAGGTGACGTCAGGCTGCACGCTTGCCCCCTTCCTGCGGCGAGGGCAGGCCGTATTGGCGGATTTCACGCACGCCGACAAGACCGCTCACGACGCCGACATGCATGATGCCGCGAAGCACGCTGCGGTTCCTGCGCACGGGACTGATGGCGACCGGGATTGCCGATGCGAAACAAAAAACCGCCTTTGCCGAGGCGAGGCCGACTTGCCTGACCAACGCGAGGCCATGCGCGTCGCGCCCCAGCAGGTGCCCATGCGTCTGCCCGACGCGGAACCGGCGGCGACGGAGCCAGTCGAAAGCCGCCCTGGCGCGCGGCACCACTTCATCGACCCAGGCCTGCGGCGAAAAGGCGATGCGACCGCCGGCCTTGACCATATGGTCGAAGAATTCGGTGTCCTCGCCACCGGTCTGACCACGCGCCAGGCTGAATCGCCGGCCGCGGAGGCTGTCGGCGCCCATCCTGAGCAGGACGTTGCAGGTGTAGCCGGTGCGGATCTCGCCGCCCACCCAGACGGGCAGTGTGGAGTGAAAATCGCCGCGGCGCATCCAGTTGGGCGCATCCGGCCGATAGCGCGCCCGCACTGGCCCGAGCACGGCGGCAGCGCCACTCAAGTCCGCCGTCGCAACCAGTTCGACTAGCCATCTGGACGATGCCGTTTCGTCATCGTCGAGGAAGGCGACGAAATCCGCCGTGCTGGCGTCGAGGCAGGCATTGCGGGCGATCGAGATGTTGCGTGCCGGGCAATGACGATAGCTGATCGGCAGCTTCAGCGTCTCCGCCAGCGTCGCCACCAGCAGTTCGGCCGTCGGACCGTCATCATTGTCGGCGACGATGACTCGGATGTCGAATCCCGAAGGCACGTCCAGGGCGGCTACCGAGCGAAGCGTGTCGGCAAGCTCCGGCCGCCGAAACGTGCAGACGCAGACGTCGACGCTGCGGTTTTTTTCGGCCACACCCACTATGCCACCCTCCTACGCTGCGATCGCGGTCCGAGCAGTTGCAGCCAGAAACCGACGGACCAGCCGAAATGCATGACCATTGCCGAAATCCCGGCAAGGGCACTGTCCGGATTGCGCTGGCTGATCGCAATCCACACGCCATAGCCGAGACAAACCGACGCCCACACCAGAATCGGCATGACTGCCAGCCAATGCACGAAGAAAAAGGCAGAGAGAAGGACGACAGGGAACACCAGGAGCGGCACCATCTGCCGGACCTTCGGTATCATGCGGTGCTTGAGAACGTTCTTTGCCCGGCCGCGGCCATAGCCGAGATACTGGAAATAGAGGCCGGCGAGCGACGAGCGCGGGTAATAGATCATTTGCGTCTTGCCGCTCATCCAGATCCGGTAGCCGGCCTTGCGCAGCCGGTAGTCGAGCTCCGCATCCTCGTTGTGGCTGAACGTCTCGTCATAGCCGCCCACCGCCTTGAACGCCGAAATCCGCATCAGCGCATGGTGACCGTGGTCGACCCACTCTCCCGCCGAGAGATGCCGGTGCTTGGAGCCGCCCGTCCCGAGCTTGGAATTCTGTGCAGCCGCAACCGCGTTCTGCACTGTGCCGCTGCCGCTGGTCAGCATCGAGACGACGACCGAATCGGCGCCGGTGGCCAGCGCCTCTTCGATCAGCCGATCGCAATAATCCGGAGGGTAGCCGCCATGCGCGTCGATGCGAATGAAATATTCAGCCCCATCGCCGTACCTGGCGACGGCGAGATTGATCGCCGCGCTCTGGAGGCGCTTTTCATTGTCAAGAAGGATGATCCTAGGATCCTTCCTGGCGATCTCCTCGACGATCGCCCTGGTGCCGTCCGTGCTACCGCCATCGGCAACGATGATCCGGGCGCCGAGCCTTTCGGCGGCCGGTCGAAGCTCGTGAGCAAGCGCACCGATGTGAGCCGCTTCGTTCAGGCACGGAATCACGATCAGGTTGGACGGCATTTCGGTCTGCATCATCGACCCATCTCCTTCCATAGCCATCCTAAGCCAGTGCCTCGGCAGCATATGAACCGGGCGCGACCGTCAATCCGCGAAGCTTCTCGACGAGCGCCCGGCAATCGCTGCGATCGTGGCTCCAGGTTCGCGGATTGCGGGCAAGAACACGCGCCCGCAATTTCCCGAAACGATGCTCCTCCAACTCGCCCAAGGCAGCCTCGAGTGCCTCGGGAGTGGCTTGAGGCAAGAGAACACCGATTCCCTGCTGGTCGAGGAACCGGCCGGTTTCGGTGTGGCCCATCGAGATCGGCACGGCGCCGAAGCGGCAGCCCTCGTAGAGGCGGTTGGGCAGCAGCCATTCAGAATTCAGCCCCTGCTCGAAAAAATCGATGGCCCAGGAAAAATGAACCTCACGGTAGATCGTCGCCATATCTTCGGGATTCCGATAGGGTCCGCCAAACGAGAGCCAAGGCTCAGATTCGACGAAACCGTGGAAATCCGGAAATTCGGAAAGCGCCGGACGGCCCCTGAGGATGATTTCGAAGCGGCCCTCGAGTCGTCGGGAAAATTCGGCCAGTAGCTCCAGGGAGCGGCGGCATCGGAGCGCGCCGAACCAGCCGATCCGCCAAGGCGGAGCGACGGGCTCCGCCGCCATGCGATCATTCAGCGAAACCGCGGCAGGCTCGAAATATTTGTTTTCGAGCAGTTCGACCGGCGCGGCAATCTGCCCGAACGGCTTGAAATAGTTTGCGATGAAGGCCGGCGAACTGGTGACTAGCAGCTTTACATCCCTGGCCAGATAGCGCTCCGCGCCGCGCATCGCCTTGCCCAGAAAATCGTCGCGAAGCATCAGACGATGGATGTCGAGACACTCATAGACGATCGGCACGGTTGCCTGGAATGCCGATTTGGCACGCCGGGCAAGCGCCAGCATTTCCAGATTGCGCGCGATGATGAGGTCGGGTCTCGGCATCGAACCGAGTTTCGACCCGATCGAAACCGCCGCCTTGGTGACCGCTGCCAGCCGTTGGGCGAATCGGCCGTCGCGCGTCGCGCCAAGATCGATCGGCCGCAAGCCCTCGACATCGGCGATCGGGCTTACAGTCCGACGGAAGCCCGCCAGTGTGACCTGGGCGCCGCCTGCCTTGAGCATTATGATCCGCCGGCGCACTGCCGGGTCGGAGACGTCGTGTACCAAGTACAAGACATGCAGCATGAAAAACTCGACCGCTGTTGGCCCACCCGAAAGAATCCTAGTACAGCTCGTGCTGCATCGCAACATTTTTGTACAGCTCGTGCTGCATCGCAACATTTTTGGTGCAGCGTAGCAGGGATCGACGTTTTTGTGTCGACGTTTTTTGTTGCGCTGCAAAATTATTGCCGTAGTTTGATGGCAGCATCGGGCATGGGTCGGGACTCCGGGACCGGCACGAAATCAGGGACCCTGAATTTGCAAGCCAATGCATTCGACCCGCCAGAGGGCTCTCTCCGCAGATCGGTCGGACGCGGCGCTATCATTACGGCTTTGGCGCAATCGGTGCGGGTTGCGACGCAGATCGTCTCCGTCATCGTGCTGTCGCGCTTGCTCTCGCCGCAGGACTTCGGCGTCGTGGCGATGTGCGCGCCCGTGCTGGCTTTCATCGCGCTGTTCCAGGATTTCGGCCTGACCCAGGCGACGGTTCAGAAAAGCGAAATCAAGCATGAGGAGGTCAATTACCTCTTCTGGGTCAATGTCGCGGTTAGCGCATTGCTCGCCTGCGTGCTTGCCGGCGCGGCGCCTCTGGTCGCCGCCTTCTATGGCGAACCGCGGGTGTCTGGTCTGGTGGCAGCACTCGGGCTGCAGATCATAGCCTATGGGCTGGGCGGCCAGCATCTGGCGCTGCTGACACGCCGAATGCAGTTCGCCCGTTTGGCCATCATCGACGTCGCAAGTGCCATTGCCGGCCTTGCCGTATCGATTGCCTGGACTTTCATCGACCGTTCCTACTGGGCGCTTTTTGCCGGCACCCTGACAGCAGCCGTACTGCCCACGCTTTGCTACTGGGCAAACTCGCGATGGCGCCCCAGCCTGCCGCGCAAGGTCAACGGCATTAGCGAGCTGATCAATTTCGGCGCCGGCATCACCGGGTTCAACTTCGCCAACTTCTTTGCCCGAAATCTCGACAATGTGCTGATCGGAAAATACTGGGGCGAAGCGCAGCTTGGACTCTATGACCGCGCCTACAAGCTGCTTCTGTTTCCGTTGAGCCAGATCACCAACCCGCTGTCGAAGGTCATGGTGCCGGCTCTTTCCAGGCTGAAGGACGAGCCGGATCGCTACCGCAGCGCTTACCTTCGCGTCATGCCGCTGATATTGCTGGTCGCACTTCCAGGTGTTGCCTTCGCCATCGCCATGGCCGACGTGCTGATACCGTTCGTGCTCGGCGAGCAGTGGCGGCAGAGTTCCAGCATCTTCCTGGCGCTCGGTTTTGCCGGGCTGCTGCAGCCGCTCAACAACCCGGCGGGATGGCTTTTCATCAGCCAGGGCCGCTCGGGCGATTTCATGCGCTGGGGCATCATAACAGCCTTGACGTCGGTGCTGGCCTTCCTGATCGGCCTGCCCTATGGCGCGCTGGGCGTGGCGATCGCCTATGCGGTCAGCGAGTATCTCAGAACGCCTTTTCTGTGGCTGTATATCGGAAAGACCGGGCCGCTGCGGGCAAGCCATATGCTTCGCGCGGCAACGCCCTTCGTGCTTGGCGCGCATCTGGCGCTTGCTGCGATCTGGTTCGCCAAGCCGTTGCTGCCGCAACAGCACATCTTCGCGATGGCGAGCGCGGTGGCGCTGTCCTACATGATCACGGTCATGACCGCGCTGGCGTTTGCTTCCGGCCGCGAGGCGTTGCGGGAGGCCCTAAGACTGTTGCCGGCACGGGCGCCTAAGGCAGCGCCAAGCGAGGCAAAGTAACTTGCACGGACATCCATACGAGGACCAGGTCTGATCCCATGCACTACCGATCGATCTCCGACATGAATGACGCGATTGTCAGGAACCTTCACCGGTTGCCGCGCGACATCGACCTGGTGGTCGGGGTCCCGCGAAGCGGCATTCTCGCCGCCACCCTGCTCAGCCTGACGGCGAACATTCCGATGACCGACCTGGACAGTTTCCTGGCCGGAAAGATCTATTCTTCGGGCGTCACCAAACGCCGCGCCGCGCTCGACCGCCAGGCGACCGATATGCGCAAGGTCCTGGTGATCGACGACAGCGTCAGCGGCGGCGCTGCCATGAGAGAGGCGCGCAGCCGGGTAGAGGCCGCCGGCATCAAGGCGGACTTCACCTTTGCCGCGGTGTTCGGCCTGCTGCCCCAACACGAGGAAACCGACATCGTCCTCGAGGTCGTGCCGCATCCAAGGATGTTCCAATGGAACTTCATGCACCACAAATTCCTCGCGCAAAGCTGCGTCGACATTGACGGCGTGCTTTGCCTGGACCCGACCGAAGCAGAAAACGACGACGGCCCCGCCTATGAGAAATTCCTGGGCGAAGCGCTGCCTCTGTTTGGCCCGACCCGCAAGATCGGCTGGCTCGTCACCAGCCGGCTCGAGAAATACCGCGCGCTTACCGAAGCATGGCTGGCAAAGCACGGCATAGAATACGACAAGCTGATCATGCTTGACCTGCCGAGCAAGGCAGAACGGCAACGGCTTGGCGTGCATGGCAGTTTCAAAGCCGATTTCTACCGCAAATCCGATGCCATCCTGTTCATCGAAAGCGAGCACCAGCAGGCCCTCAAGATCGCCGAGCTTTCCGGCAAGCCGGTGCTGTGCGTTGAAACGCATCTGGTAATTTATCCCGACACGCTGTCACTTCCGGCACTTGGACAGGCGGCGCGCAACCTTCCGGGCAGGTTAAGGCAGATCAGTTCGCCTGACGGGCGCAAGACGGCAATCAAGACCGTCGCGCGCACGCTGCTTGGCGAACGCGGTTACGAGACGCTCAAAAGCCGGGTCAAACGACCGGCTTGAACCCGGTTTCGGGACTTAAAGCGCGTCACGCGACGCGCGCTTTAATTTTTTTTATGCGGTCGTTGTCGCAAAACCGCTACGCACCCCCGGGTCAGGCCCGAGCGCATGCTTTTGGGCGACATGCGTTAGGCGGCTTGCCGCGAAGGCTGTTGTGTCGCCCTCTCCAGCATCGAGAAGAAGGTCGCGAATTGACCCGCCGGATCGAGTTCCGGGCGCTCGGAGAATGCACGCGCCGCCGCTGAAAGCCGCCCATATTCCAGGCTGTCGGTCCACAGACGCCTGACCACTGCCACCCAGTCGGCGAGTGGGGCATCGTAATCCAGCACCACGCCACCGGAGCCGATCGCTTCGGGCAGGCCGCCACGACGCGAGCCGACGACTGGAATGCCGCTGCAATGGGCTTCCGACGCCACCCGACCCCAGGCCTCTTCCCATTTGCTGGGAGCCAGCAGGATTTTCGTGCGGCCGTAGACCGTCTTCATGTCGTTGGTCCGGCTCTCCAGCGTGACGTTGCCGAGCGGCGCGATCGTCTGCTCGATCCGGGCCCGATGATCATCGTCAAGCTTCCAGCTTTCGACGAACAGGAACGGGATTTCAGAGCAGGCGGCGGCGATGCGCACCGCAAGCTCGAAACCTTTTTCCTCATAGGGGTTGATCAGCGTGACAAACTCGCCTGTCGTCGGCGTGCGGTAGAGCGCGGGATTGATGGTCGGCGGTATAACCGTCGAATCGATATCGAATTTTGCCTTGTAGGTGCGCGCCGTGAACTCGGAATTGGCTATGTAGAGCGCCGAATGCAGCTCGCGCAGATCGCCGCCCAATTCGTGGAACTCGACATTCCTGAGATAGACGACCAGCGGCACGCCTTCGGCCTGCAGCGCCTTGCCGATCGGAACCGACTTGTGGCACTGGACCACGGCGACATCCGGCCTCAGCTTTTCGACGGCGAAACCCGCCGCCTCCCAGGGAAACCAGGCGCGCACGACCGGATAGCCCGGAAAGCTGTCGATGACAGCGCGCTGCCTCAAAAGCTTCATCTTGGCGCGCGCCTTGTAGCCGAAGACGCCCTGGCCGAACAGGGCGGCGAGCACCGAAGCCTCATGCCCGTGCTCGCGCAACTGTTCGGCAAGGTGATGGGTGCTGGACTGGACACCGCCGCTGAACTGGGGCGTGTAACCGTTACCGCCTGCAAAAAGCACTTTCATGGTTTCGGCTCCTTGTCGCATTCTCAAGTTTACGGGCAATGACGCACGGCTTATTTACGGATGCTGGCTTGCGACCCGCTTCAAGCATCCTGCTGCGTCTCCAAATTGGCGAACGGATTGGTACACGGCTGCCATCCGGTGAACCGGACCGGGTCGGCTGGCGAACTGCGCCGGGCGTAGTCGGTCAGCATATGGAACTCGGCAATGACCCAGCGGTCGAAATGCCTCAGGTCCTGTTTTTTCTGTTCAGGCAGAAACCGGCGTGCGGCGCCCAATTTCAGCGCCTCAAGCACAGTGACAGCATCGCCCAGCTTTGTGTTTGGAAATATCCAGGGGTTCCGCTTCTGGAATTCCAGGACGAACTGCTGCAAATGTTCGATGCGCATGTTCAGCCTGCCGAAATATCTTTCGAGCGTGACGCGCACCAGGTCTTCGTCCGAAAGCGAGGAAACGGTGGCGTAGGCGATGCCGGTCGAAGCAACTCCGCCAGCCATGATGGCCAGTGCCGCGCGTCGCGAAACCTTGGTCATCCGGCCATTTCCTTTCCTGCTATCCGGCTCGCCGCCCGCAGGGAGAGGGCTGCCGCCGTCAGGCTCGGGTTGGCGCAGGAACAGCTTGGATATGTGCTTGAGCCGACGACAACCAGGTTCCTGAGCTGATGGTGGATCATGTCCCGATCGACCACCGAATCCGCCGGGCTCGAGCCCATCCGCAACGTGCCCTGGACATGCGACTCGGTGCGCCGGATGCCGCGATCGAAGATTTCTTCGACCGGCAGCGGCGCCAGAAGCGCCGCCAATTTCTCCTTTGCCCGCGCCATGCCCTTGACCGCATAGTCGGATGCTCCCGCGAAACTGACGAAGGCGTTTTCATCCTCGTCGAGAATCACGAGATTTTCCGGGTCGAGCAGGTCTTCGGTAACAATGATGATGGGAAGCGTCTGACGGACACGTCCCTTCTCAGGGCGCATCCCGTGCTGCCAGCGGTTTTCGAAATAGACCAGCGCCGCCGCATGATCCGATCTGTGAGCGCCGTCATAAAGGCCGAAATTCAAGCCGGTGGTGATGGTGCTTCCGTCGAAATTATCGACACCGTCGAGATAGGCTTCGAAATTCCATCCGTAGGATTCGTGCAGGCCGCGCCCGACGAATTCGCCCGACAGGCCGGACCGCAACATGATCGCCGGGCTCTGGATGGCATTGGCGCCCAGTATGAAAAGATCGCCGCTGACCGAATATTCCTTGCCCTCATGCACGAATGCGACCGAACGGACCGAACCGCCGATATGGTCGAGCCGGCGCACTTCAGCGCCAAGGCAGACCGAAACGTCGGGATGCTCGAAGACGTGCATCAGGCCATTGTTGGCGGTGAATTTGGCATCGACCGGGCATAATCCGCACCGCAAGTTGGCGCAGCAAGAAGACCGTTGCGCGGTCGGCACGCGCGCGCGGGCTGTCGGCATGACAAAATGCTGGTCCGGCTGCGCCGCTTTCATCATCCGGTCCGGCGTCGACATGTGATGCGGTGGCTGGGGAAATGGCCTGGAACGCGGCATCATCGCCGCCATGTCGGGGTCGCCTGAAATCGACATGACGTCCTCTGCATCGCAGTAAAACGGCTCGAGCTCGTCATAGCTGATCGGCCAGTCGTTACCGACGCCGTAGAGGCTTTTCAGCCTGAAGTCGTTCGGGTGAAAGCGCGGCGTCTGGGCGAACCAGCAATTCGTTCCGCCACCCAATCCGATGGTGTAATTCCACGGCTTGTCAGAGTTGGTCTTGTAGGTGGTCTTGTCCTCGATGTCGGTGTTGACGTTCTGCTCGAGCTGCCATTCATGCGTGTTGTGCCCGCCCCATTCCAGAACCAGAATGCGTGCCTTTCGCTGCTTGGCGAACGCATGCAGGAAGAAGGCCGAACCGAAACCGGAACCGACTGCGACAAGATCGAAATGCTCGTTGCCGATCTGTTCCGGCCTGATGCCCAGCACCATCAGAGAAGACCCCTTGTTGACACGAGCGCGTTCATCGAAGCCTTCGCGATCGTCCTTGATGTCCTGGCCACCGGCCTGTCCCGCCTGATCTCACGCCGCCATCCTGCCGATCGAGTGATATTCGATGCCGTAGCGAGCGATGACCTTGGGGTCGTAGAGGTTTCGACCGTCGAAGATGATCGGCGTGGACAGCGCATCCTTGATCGCGTCGAACGACGGTGCCTTAAAATTCTTCCACTCGGTGGCGATCATGAGCGCATCGGCGCCACGCAGCGCTGCCTCCTTGGTCCCGCACAAGAGCAGATCCTCGCGCAGTCCGTAGACGGCCTGGCATTCCTGCATCGCCTCGGGATCGTAAGCCTGCACTTTGGCGCCGGCCTTCCAGAGCGCTTCCATCAAGACCCGAGCCGGCGCCTCACGCATGTCGTCGGTATTGGGCTTGAACGCCAGGCCCCACAGCGCAAAAGTCTTGCCCTTCAGATTGCCGTTGAAACAGCGGTTCACCTTATCGAACAGGACCGATTTCTGTTCGTTGTTGCGTTCCTCGACGGCGCGCAGCAGCTTGGCATCGAATTTGACGCCTTCGGCGGTCTTGATCAGGGCGCGCACGTCCTTGGGGAAGCACGAGCCGCCATAACCGAGGCCCGGATAGATGAAGTGGTAGCCAATGCGCGGATCGCTGCCGATGCCCTTGCGGACCTCCTCGATGTCGGCGCCGAGTTCCTCGGCCAGATTGGCCATTTCGTTCATGAAGCTGATCTTGGTCGCCAGCATGCAATTGGCCGCGTATTTGGTGAACTCGGCGCTGCGCACATCCATCACGATCATCTTCTCGTGGTTGCGGTTGAATGGAGCGTAAAGCTCACGCATCACCGCCTCGGTGTCCTCGCTGCCGGTGCCGACGATAATGCGGTCGGGCTTCATGCAGTCGGCCACCGCGGAGCCTTCCTTGAGGAATTCCGGATTGGAGGCGACGTCGAAAGTAAGATCCTCGCGGCCCCGCGCCTTCAGCGTCACGGCGATCCTGGCCTTAATCTTTTCGCAGGTGCCGACCGGCACGGTCGACTTGCCGACGACGATCTTGGGCGCATCCATCTCCCGGCCGATGGCCTCGGCAACCGCCAGCACATATTTGAGGTCGGCCGAACCATCCTCGCCCGGAGGCGTGCCTACAGCGATCATCTGGATCTGGCCATGCTTGACGGCGGCCGCGGCGTCGGTGGTGAACTTGATGCGGCCGGCCGCATGGTTCTCCTTGACGAGGTTTTCGAGCCCGGGCTCGAAAATCGGAATGAGGCCCTGATTGAGCCGCTCCACCTTTTTCACGTCGATGTCGACGCATAATACCTGATGGCCGACTTCGGCAAGCACCGCCGCTTGCACCAGACCGACATAGCCGATTCCAAAGACCGTCAAATTCATTTGATTTCATTCCTGTTCAAGACTTCGGAGCGCTTTCGGCCCGGCCGGTTCAGATTGGTCTTTATTTAATGCTGCATGCCAGCGATTCCGGAAACTGGCATGGCTGGCCGAGCGCCGTGAATGCGATGCGATCCACTTGCAAGGTAAGCTTGCGACCCGGATCCGAAAACGGCCCCAGCCATTCCTTCATCGTGTCGCTGCCCCAGAGGCTAAAAAATATCTTTTGCGCATGGCTGGGCAGCTTTGCCGGATCGGTGATCGTGTTCACCAGCTCGCCATTGACGTACCAGCGCAGCCGGTCCTTCTCCCAGACGAAGGCGTAATCGTTAAAAGCCTTGTCGGTGCCGCCAGCTACATCCACCACTTTCTCGTTATTGCCCTTGCCGGCGATGTAGGCGTTGACCTGCACTTTGGAGGTGTCCTTGGTCAGCACCTCGAAGTCGATTTCATCCCACGGCTGCTTATCGGTGGGGCCGATGTAGGTGAAGAAGGAGGCGTTGATGCCAGAGCCCGAATCGGTTTTCATCCGCGCCTCATAGGTGCCATAGCCGAAGCGCTGCTTGGATTGGACCTCGCCGCAGGCAAAGTCGCGATCCTTCACTTTCTGCTTTTCGAAACCGAGCGTCAGCATGCCATTGGAAAGCTTGACCTGCTTTTTGGACCAGATGCAGTTCTGATACTTGCCGTTCGCCCAGCCGTCGGCAATGTACCAACGCGCCCGGTCGAAGCTGGTGAAATCATCGACGAACGATGGCGCAGTCGGGATGTCCTGCGAACGGGAAGGGGTCGGGCCCGCAACCAGGCTGCCGAGTGCGACCAGCAGAAACGCTCCGCCCGAACATAGCTGCCTCAGTTTCCCTTGCCTCATCATGTGCGTGAACGGCCGGTCGCCGGTTGCTCGGGTGGACGTGCTTTTCGAATCCGCGTTCATACCAAACTCACCTTGTGCTGTGCGCCCCCCCAACCCAAATCGATGTTCAAAACCATGACGAAACGAGCTGATCTTGACCTTCTGCCGGTAGCTTCCCCGGTTGCCTGCTTCTTGCCCAGTGGCGCCACCCAGGCTCTTTGAAATTTCACCCCGCGCCGGCGGCCGGGTTGGCGAAATCGGCCTTGTTGGCCGAGCCAGGTTGGGCGCTTTCGTCGAAGATAGCATCCAGCGAATGCCGGAGACCCTTCATCAATTCGTTCTGGCGGGCGAGCGCCGCGATGCGCCGCTCGTAATTCAGGATCGACTTCGTCAGTTCGCTGACCTCGGAGGATCTACTGGAGGAGGCCGCGCCATTTTCGATCGCCTCGACCAGGAAGGCGGCGTTGGTGGCCTTTGTCCGGTAGCGATTCTCAAGCCCGTTTTTCTCCGCCTCGATCTCGGCTGCGATCTGGTCAAGCAGCTTTGCCAGGCGGTCAAGGCGCGAGATATCGGTCTGCCTGTCTCGAGCCGGATCCCTTGATCTGAAGCCAAATATGGAGGCCATGCGCTCAGTTTCCTGTCATAGCCGGCCTAAGCTGTCCCTTGTGCCCGGCCGGGCCAAAAAAGTTCTTGTCGCATCGTCCAGCTCCTCTCACAGGCGGACATTTTCGGCCGATTCAAACAGCCAATCAAAATTGCTGCACCGCAACATACATGCCATTCCCAAAGCGAGTAGGCAACCACCTAGTGCGGCGAATCGGAAATTCGCATCGTTTTGAGGCAGGGTAAGGACCTGTTGACATGATCGGTGTGGCGCGCCGGCGGACCAGCTCAAGCCTCGCCGACCGGGCTGGTTGCGGCCATGAGAAAGCGCCGCGACGGCACAGGCTGTTTCGAGCCAAAGCCGGCGCGGCGAAACAGCGCATCCAGCTTGTCGGCGGCCACGCCGCGAACGATGGGGATGAGATTGGATTGGCTGGCCAGGGCGTAGCCCGCAGCCGCTGTCAGCCCTCTCTCGTTCTTCACGTCGAGGAAGTTTCGCAATCGATATTTGTCGCGCACCTGCCGTTCGTGCTTTCTGAGCACGGCCTTGGAGCCTTCCGGCAAACTGTCGATCGCCAGCAGCGCCAGATCCGCGTCGGCCAGACGCTTGAGATCCTGCGTCCTGTGCTGGCCGCTCAGCGAATCCGCGCGAACGATCGCTCCGTAGCCGCAGGACCTGATGACCTTGAAGCGCGCCCCGCAAGCAACTGCGCGCGCGTAGAGTTCATAGTCTTCGCCCAGCCGCAGGTTTTCGTCATAGCGCAGCCCATGCCGGTCCAGAAAAGCGCGGCTGATCACCGGCTTGAGGAAACCCAACTCACCTCTCTGCACACGACGACTGGAGATGTTGCCTTCGATGAAGCGCTCGAAATCGAGAAATTCCGGATCGGCCGCAAACCGCGGAGCGGTGATTTTCGAAACGTCGGTCGCCGCATCGTCCCTGATCATCATGATGTTGTCGGCAGCGAAATCCCAATCGGCGCTGGCGAACAACTCGCGAAATCTGCCCTCGAGAAAAAAATCGTCGGCGTCCAGAATGCTGATGAACGGCGATTTGGAGCTGGCGATCGCGGCGTTGCGGGCCAAGGAAGGACCGCCGTTGACGTCGAGCCGGATGACGGAAAGCCTGCCGCTGCCATCGTCGGCCGCCCGAACGACTTTCGCGGTATCGTCAGTGGAGGCGTCATCGACGACGACGACTTCGGCCACCTCCGGCTCGCGCAAGGCCGATGCGATGGCAACCGCAATTGTCCGCGCCGCGTTGCGAGCAGCAATGATCACGCAGACTTCCGGTTCTGTCATCAATTCGCCTCTCGACTGCACAGGTAGCTCCGAATTTTCTCCCCCAATGCAGCTCTCGTTCTCACTGACTGCCCGGCTGTACGAAACATCAGCCGGCGCTTATGCTGCGAGTGCGAAGCATCGTTAAAATCACTCGCTCCGTCCAGTCTTTCCTTTCGGGGTCGTCATGGCGCAAATCGACGGGCGGTGAAATGCCAGCGGATAGGCGGGCCGCTTCGCACACCGTCCCTGCGCATTCTGGATGGGGTCAGCGCACTCGAATCGCTGATCACCAGGTCGATCGACAGGGTTTAGGCAGTGGTGGCCGAGTCAGAGGATCCGAGGCTGAAGGGGAAATCACAAGTCGGTTGCCCAGGATGCTGTCGGGCGAGCAGTGCGCCAGGGACCCGGCCGACGCTACCTGCCGTCAGGTCAGTGGAGGCTTCTCCTGGCACTGAACTTCTCGCCATCGGCCGCTTCGGTCGAACTCAGCCTTCGTTCGACGTCGCGAATCTTGTCAGCCGACGTCGGGGTATTTCTGGCAACCATGGCGAAAACGAGCAGAAAGTAGCCCAATTGAATGACAATGGCGCAGGCTATAGCGCGAAGTAGCGTTGCGCCTAGCGAAGCGCCGTCGAGATAAGACCAGGCGACCACGATCGCCAGCGCGAAAATCATGCCGATAATGAATTTTGGTAGCGACATACCCGACAGCCCGTCAACCTGCTCGGGCAAAAATCGATGATTGACCATCCCGAGCCTCCCTTCGCCATGCGAGCTTGTTGAGGCCACCCGCTTTTTTTTGGCCGGTTGCTTCCAGCCTTCCCACGCTGTCCATACTCTGACAGAAACAATTTGCAACTCTATTAAGGTGTGCAATAGCGGGCAAGGCCAGCCGCAAATTGTTTTGCATAAGTTCGGGGGATCGACTCTGCCATGTTGCGACGCACACCCCGGTATCACGACCAATCACCCGGTCTGGACTCACTTCAGTAAGAACAACAATATTAACCCAGTATTTTACTATAACAGCGCGCTATATTTTACAAAGCTACAGCGCGATATTTCTCAAGCACGCGGCACAAAGAGCGATGCGCCCAAAATCAGCCTCAAAAAGGCACTAAATTTTTCAAGGTTGCCCATAATTTGTCACGAACGCGCCATAAAAGGCCAAAATTTGCGCAGGATCGGTTTATTATTTAACCAATGCATGACGCGATTATTTCAGGCGCTCAACGAATTGTGTGTTGCGATGCAGCATTTTTTTGGTATCGTGCGGCAAACCATCCGTTCAACGTATGGAGTTTACGCATGAGGGACGTAGCCAAGCCGGCCGACGCGAATTTTCCGCAGGCCGGTATCGACTTTCCACCAATCGGCGGCCTGCTTAAACGCAGCTTCGATATCGCCGGTTCACTGATTGGCCTGGTTGCTCTCAGTCCGCTGTTTGTGATGGTCGCGCTGCTTGTCAAGTTTTCCGACGGCGGCCCGATTTTCTACGGTCACAGCCGGATCGGGCGGGGAGGACGGATTTTCCCGTGCCTCAAGTTTCGGACTATGGTACAGAATGGCGAACAGGTGCTGGCGGCATACCTTGCCGCCAACCCGGAGGCCAAGGCCGAATGGATAGCCACCCGCAAGCTCAAGAACGATCCACGCGTCACGCGTGTCGGGGCCGTGCTGAGGAAGCTCAGCCTCGATGAACTGCCGCAGATCATCAATATCCTTCAGGGTGACATGAGCCTTGTCGGTCCTCGCCCGGTGGTGCGCGACGAGCTCGAAATCTATGGCAGTTCGGCCGTCTATTACCTGAAATCGCGCCCTGGCCTGACCGGGCTCTGGCAGGTCAGCGGCCGCAATGACGTTTCCTATGACAGCCGCGTCGCATTCGATCGCCACTATGTCGAGAACTGGTCGCTGTTCGAGGACATTCGCATTATCATCAAGACCGTGCCTGCCGTCTGGATGTCGCGGGGCTGCTATTGACGGGCCGGGAGCCGGTTGTGTGCGGAGGAGTGACTGTCCAGACGCCAAGCATTCTTGCAGCAAGCTTCATCGGGCCGGGCTAAAGCGAATCGGAAAACGTACAGTTGAAAACAAACATCTTCGACATCTCCTGGGCCGGCACGGTTAGCAATCGCATGCGACGGATGCGGCTTATGACCACTTGCCTCGCGCTGGCGCTCGCCGTTCCCCAACTCGCCGCGGCCGACGAGTACCGGCTTGGATCCCAGGACAAGCTGACCATCCGCGTGGCCGAATGGCAGACCGTTGAAGGCACGTTCCGCGACTGGACGGCCGTCAACGGAGAATACACGGTCGGCCCGTCTGGAACATTGTCCGTGCCGTTCGCCGGCGAAATGCCGGCATCCGGCAAGACCACATCCGAGATCGCGGCAGCGATCAGCCAGGCGCTCCAGCGCAAGCTCGCTCTGGCCGACCGGCCGGAAGCCTCCGTCGAAATGGCGCAGTACAGGCCGTTCTACATTTCCGGGGAGGTCCAGACGCCGGGCCAGTATCCCTACGTGCCCGGCCTGACCGTCCTGAGGGCGATGAGCATCGCCGGCGGCGTCCGGCGGGCCCCCGAAGGACAGCGGTACGCCCGCGACATAATCAACGCCAAGGGCGAGTTTGACGTTCTCCAGGACCAACGGGTCCGACTGATCGTTCGGCGCGCGCGCATCGAAGCGCAGATTGCCGACAAGCCGACATTCGACGTGCCGAAGGAGGTGGCCGAGGATCCGAAGCTGGCAAGCATCGTTGCCGACGAGATGGCGATCCTGACGGCCGATCAAAAGAATCTCAAACTGCGCCTTCAGGCGCTCGACGAATTGAAGAAGCTATTGCAGAGCGAGATCGATTCGCTGCAGAAAAAGATCGTCAACCAGCAGCGGCAGGTCGACCTGGCAAAGGAACAGCTCAGCGGCATCGGTTCGCTTGCGCAAAAGGGCCTTGTCGTCAACACTCGGGTTCTGACTTCACAGCAAACGATCGCCGACCTGGAAGGAAAAATCCTGGATTACGAAACGGCTATCCTCACCGCCAGGCAGTCGATCAGCAAGGCCGACCAGGACGCCATCGACCTGGAGAACACCCAGAATGCGGATCTCGCCACCGGCCGGCAACAGGCAGAAGCCGATCTCAGCGAAACAATGCTCAAGATGAACATGCACACCGGCCTGATGGCCGAAGCCATGTCGGGGAGCCCGGCGCTACAACGCTATCGCGACGGCGAAGAGCCAACGATGTCGTTTGGCCTGGTTCGGGTTGTCGACGGCAAGACCAGCGAAATCGCTGCCAGCGAAGATACGCCCGTGCTGCCTGGGGACGTGATCAAGGTGAAGCTGGTGCCAATGGCAAGCCAGTAGGCATTGGAGCGATCGGCCGATCCGACCGCGCCGTACAGATTCGATCTGCAAGGAGTTCGACCCGGACGAGTTCGACCTTGAACTCGTCGACACTGTGCTCGCCGCCCCGACAAGCTGGCCTACCGCCAACTCGGGACGTGAGTAATTGCAGCGCAAGGAGATGTTGTGCTTTAGTTGCAACTTAAATCCGAGGAGGACTTCGTCATGCACAGTGAAAGGGACGAAATCGTCAGTCGAGAAAGAGAATTTCACAATCTCAGATTCAGTCAGGAGGAGGATCCAAGAGGAAGCCTGGACAAGTGGTATCGAACAATTCGTCACGGCGCTGAACGTCAAGACGAGCAGATAAAACGGCTTTCGAAAAACGCAGACGTGCTCGAGTACGGTTGCTCCGATGGGGGGTGGTCTCTGCATTCCCTGCACCTGCCCGATCTTTGTCGATCTCTGACGGGGATCGATATTTCGGATGTAGCAGTAAACAAGGCGAACGAACGGGCGAGCACGCTTGGAAGCACGAACGCTACATTCCTGGCGATGAATGCGGAAGCCATGTCGTTCGAGGACAACAAGTTCGACCTGGTGTATGGACGCGGGATCATCCATCACCTGGACCTGGACCGGTGTTTTTCCGATGTGGTCCGTGTCCTGAAGCCGAACGGCGTGGCGTCCTTCTACGAGCCGATGGGACACAATCCGCTCCTGAATGCCTACAGAAATCGGACACCCCTCATCCGCACCGCTGATGAACATCCCTTGCTAATTTCGGACTTCGCTTTGGCCCGCCGCTATTTCAGCAATGTCCAGGTGGACTATTTCGGCCTGTGCTCCGTAGGAGGCGCGCTGATGCCGCGAACCATCTCGGAGACCGTCTACAAAGTTGGCAAAGCTGTCGATTCAGTACTTTTGACGCTTCCCTTTGTGAAGCGGTTCGCATGGTATGCGCTCCTGACCCTCAGGGCCTGATCAATAGGCAGCAAACCCAACTCGGGCGAGGCTCGCCTGCTGCCTGTGAGATGAAATGATTGCTTGGCCTTGGCGCTGTCAGGCGGCGTTTTTGTGCGCGGCACCAAAAATCTAGGTAATATTTTAGCCCTTTGCTTAGCGCCCCGCGGTTTCTGGTTCCGCGAGGTCGGCCGCGGTCCATCTGGGACGGGCGACATGCACCCTGACCAGCCTGAAGTAGCTGTAATACAGGAGGAAGGAGCCCATGATGTAGGGGTTGAAGGTGTCGATCTCAACGAAGGACCGGATGAGCAGAAGCACCATCACGCCGCCAAGAATCACCGACTCGGCTTGCCATGTCCTGAATATCAGGGCCGATATATGGCCCCATAGCGTGCGCACGATGATCAGCGAAATCATCGTCGCCCCGACATAACCTAGCTCGACGAGGGCTTCGATATAGGTGTTGTGGAAGTGGAAGCCGCTTCGGGTGGTGATGTAGAATTCGTTCCAAAGCCGCTCGGCCTCGGCGAACCCCTGCACCCAATAGGCCGCGTAGCCGACGCCGAGGACTGGCGCCTGCTGCGCCGCTTCCCAGCCCTGCTCCCAGAGATAGGTCCGTCCGGTGAGCGTGGAATCCTTTCCGAAGGCGCCAAGGACGAAATCCAGAAGTCCTGCAAAGGCAACCGCGGTGACCACGACCAGCCCGCATGCGCCGACCACGAAAATCACCCGTCGGTAGCGGAGTGGAAGCTTTTTGGCCATGGCAAGCAGAGCCACCAGAGCGAGAACTGCCGGTATCGAAGCCGTCGAGGTGGCGGAATGCGCCATGATCAGAAGATAGGCCGATAGGACGAAGATGGGCGCCGTCAGGATAAAGCCTATCCGGCCGCGCCTGAGAAAGACCAGGAAGACAATGCAAAAATAGATGCCAAGGGAGGCGACAAAGCCGAGCTGGTTCTTGGAGCTGAATGCGCCGACGAAATTGTACGTCCCGTCGAGCATATCATAGGAATATCCCCCGACCTTGAGCGAATAGAGCAGGACGACAAAAATCCCGATCAGTGAGCCTATCGTCAACGTCCGAACGCTGACGGTGCGCGCGGCGATGTAGGCGCAGGCGATATGGGAGCAATACTGGATTGACGTCCTCAACGTGATGCCGGGGGCATCCGACCAGAACACCGAGAGGCAGACATAGAATGCAAACGCCAACGGCAGCCACGCGCTGGAGGCATGTCGCAACAGCCGCCGGTAGTCTACCAGAACCAGGGGAAGCCAGACCGCATAATAGGCCAGGATCAGGATCGGGCCGAAAACCGAGGAGTAGGAGAACGCCCAAATGGAGATGGCAACAGCAAATGCGCCGTAGACCGTGCTCTTCTCCGGGTCGACCAACAGAGATTTTGGAATCTTCATCTCGGTAGCGAATTCCCGTCCATGCAGTTCAATGCCGATTCGCCGCCGCGCCATGCGCGAACGCTTCTATTGTGCAGTGCAATATAACCCATCCCCCGCAGCGTGTCACCCAAATGAGGCAAAAACAGTCCTAAGGCGCCCCGGGACGGCGGCAAAAGGCCACGACAGGCGGTGCGTGCGGCAAGAACCCGAACATCCCGGCGCAGGGCTGGGCATCGCCTTCGGCGCCGTCAAAAACCATCGCCGCCGCATTTAACGAGAGGCTCGGCATCACCACCGCGCGGAACTGTTTTTGCAGTTCTTTCAGCACCGGACCGAAAAATGGCAGTCGGCATGCGTTGCATCCGTTGCAATGAATGAGGCCCTCCGCGTACGCTATCTCGGGGGCAACCAGACGATGGCCACACCAACAACTGGCAGGCCCTGGTCGTCCCCGTCTGCTGGGTTGGAGCAAACGGATGGACAAACCTCGAATCTTCCTGGGCTCGTCGGGGAAGCAGAAAAAACTGCTGCAGGCGCTGACACGCGGTCTTGAAGAGATCGCGCATGTGGAACCCTGGACGACGTCCTTCAATCCGGGGACAACCACCCTGGGGCGCCTGCTCGAGCTTACGCGGGAAGTCGACTTCGCCGCTTTCGTCTTCGCCCAGGACGACTGGACGAGTGTAAGCCTGCCAGCATCATCTGCTTCTGTATCCGCTCAAGCTTCTCCGCGAGACAATGTCGTCTTCGAAGCCGGCCTTTTTGGCGGAGTCCTTGGAATGCGCCGAACGTTTATCCTTCATGCCAACGGTTCCAAGCTTCCAAGCGATCTCCTGGGCCTGACATCCGTGAGGTATGGCGAAGCGGCGACCGCCGCGGAGATGAGAGCGGTCAACCAAAAGCTGCGAAAAGCTATTGAAAATGAAGGCCGCGTCGCCCGAATAGAGGGCCTTTGGTGGCAGTTTTCCCTGTCGGAGCGGACCGTAAAGGAACCTTCCGCCGTGAGCCTCCTGCGTATCTCGCGAGACCGCGATGGTGCGCTGGAGTTGGCCGGCCGCTCATGGCAAGAGAATGGCAGCCTGTCAGCCAGATACTGGAGCGAGGCGGTAAAGGAGAGAAAGGAGCCTGCCGGCATCTTCTACTTTTGGAATGGAGAACGGCCCTTGGATGCGAACGCGTCGCGGTTGTACGGGACGGGAGAGATCCGGCTGGAGTCCGCCGATCGCGCGTCCGGGTACTTTACCACACGCGCCGACACACAGCCAAAACTGAACGCGCGCACCTCAGGCGTCTACTTGCGCGCCGAACCGGAGGACTTGAGCATCCTGGACGGGCGCGACAACCAGCGACGGGTGGAGTTGATCGCGGAGCGGCTGAGCCATTGGAAGTCGATCAAGAACGTTTGAACTGTGCGCGTGGAAGTCGCCTTGCAGCGACGGCAGCATCGAATGGACAGGTCGTATAGCCAAGAGCGGCTCTCAACCGCCTGCTGCTGGCCCGCCATGAACCTGTTCGAGGCTCCAATCCCCGGCTTGAACTTCTCCGCCGTTGACTTCACATTCGCCGCCGGCGGTGCCGCCAGCGCCCGTCGGGACGGGCAATGAGGGAAGACCATATGCCAATGAGTTTTGCGGGACGGTTTGCCGGACGATCGGCCGTGGTCACCGGTGGTGCCTCAGGCATCGGCCTGGCCGTCGCGCAAAGAATCGTTGAAGAGGGCGGGCGCGTCTGCGTCTGGGATCGCGACTCCACCCAGATCGAGCAGGCGAAGGCTGTCATCGCCGACTTGCACGGCGTGACCGTCGACGTCGCCGATCCCGTAGCGGTCGCACTGGCCTCCCTGCAAACGATCGAAGCCCTTGGCGCGGTCGATATCCTGGTCACCAGCGCGGCCATCACCGGACCGAACATGACGACCTGGGACTATTCGGTGGAGGATTGGCATCGGGTCATCGACATCAACATCAACGGCGTCTTCTACTGCAACAAGGCGCTGGTTCCGCACATGCTCGAGCGCAATTACGGCAGGATCGTCAACATCGCTTCGATCGCCGGCAAGGAGGGAAACCCGAATGCCTCTGCCTACAGCACCTCCAAGGCGGCGGTGATCGGCCTGACCAAGTCGCTGGGCAAGGAACTGGCGAAGACCAAGGTGACGGTGAACTGCGTCACGCCGGCAGCGGTGCGCACCGCGATCTTCCAGCAGATGAGCCAGCAGCACATCGATTTCATGCTGTCGAAAATACCAATGGCGCGGTTTGGCGAGGTCGAGGAGGTGGCGGCGCTGATCTCGTGGATCGCTTCCGAGGAATGTTCCTTTACGACGGCTGCCGTTTTCGACGTTTCCGGCGGCCGGGCGACCTATTGAAGCAACTGGAACGATTTGCAACCACGGACGCCAGACTGGAGTTCCCGTCGTTTGCTTAGGATCGAACCTCCACAGTCCGACGAAGAACTGCTCGACCGCTTCCAGCGCGCCGCCTTCGGCTATTTTCTGGAAACCGTGAATGCGGAAAACGGACTGGTTGCCGACACGTCGCGGCCAAATTGGCCGGCAAGCATCGCGGTCGTCGGCTTCGCCCTGTCCTGCTATCCGGTCGGGGTCGAGCGCGGCTGGATAGCACGAGACGCAGCCGTGAAGCTGACGCTTGCCGCACTGCGTTTCTTCTGGAACAGCCGGCAAGGCGATGGCGACGACGTCACCGGCCACAAAGGCTTCTACTACCATTTCCTCGACATGCGGACCGGCCTGCGCGCCTGGCGATGCGAGTTGTCAGTGGTTGACACGGCGCTGCTGATGGCCGGCGTGCTCACGGCTAGCGCCTATTTCACAGGCGACACTGACGACGAAACCGAAATCCGCGAGCTGGCGGAAATGCTCTACCGACGCGTCGACTGGCGATGGATTCAAGGCAGCAGACCGATCTTGCGACAGGGCTGGANGAAGCCGAAGAGCGGTTTTCTGCGTTATGGCTGGGAAGGCTACAACGAAGCGACGATCCTTTACGTCCTGGCAATGGCCGCCCCCGACAAACCCGCCTCGGACGACAGCTATGCCGGCTGGACGGCGACATATCAGTGGGAAAACATCTACGGCTACGACGTGCTCTATGGCGGCCCGCTGTTCATGCACCAATTCTCGCATGCCTGGATCGACTTCGATGGCATCCGGGATGCGTTCATGCGGGACAAGAACTCGGACTATTTCGAAAACAGCCGCCGCGCGACCTACCTTCACCGGGCCTATGCGCGGCACAACCCCTCTGGCTATGACGGCTACGGCGAAGCACTTTGGGGACTTTCGGCGGGTGACGGACCCGGCAAATTCCGCGCGCGGATCGAGCGGCGGCCGCGCAAATTTTCCGGCTATGCGGCGCGTGGCGCACCGTTCGGCCCCGATGACGGAACGATTGCGCCGTGGTCGTATCTCGCATCGCTGCCCTTCGCACCGGAAATCTGCCTGCCTGCGCTGCGCCACCTCAGAGAACGCCACCCTGAGGTGGTCGACGGTTTCAGGATGCCGAGCGGCTTCAACCCGACGCTGGCGAACCGGCGGAAGTTCGGGCCGAGCGGCTGGATATCGGATGCGCACTATGGACTGGACCAAGGCATCGTCGTGCTGATGATTGAAAACCACCGCTCGCGGCTGATCTGGGAGCTGATGCGGTCGAGCCCGCATATCCGTCGCGGCCTGTGCAAGGCCGGGTTCTCCGGCGGCTGGCTGTCGCAGCCGGCGAGCCCTCCGCGCAAGGACCCTGCTGAATGACGGCTAAAACGCGCCGCGTTTGACCGGCCTCCTGCGACGCGCTTTAGGTTGCTGTTTCATGCATGTGCGCGACATGCATTAGCGCCCAGTGGTCGCTGTCGTTTCGGCCACGAAGACGTTCGCCTTCCCGGCAACTCGCGCCCGCCGGGAAGGCCGTTCGATTTCGTCTGGCTTGATTTACTTAGCCGGCGAACGTGTAGGCGGTCTTTACCGTAGTGTAGAATTCCGCTGCGTAGCGGCCTTGCTCGCGCGGGCCGTAGCTCGATCCCTTGCGTCCGCCGAAAGGCACGTGGAAGTCAACGCCCGCCGTCGGCAGATTGACCATCACCATGCCGGCCTCCGAGTTGCGCTTGAAATGCGTGGCGTGCTTGAGGCTCGAGGTGCAGATGCCCGACGTCAGCCCGAACGGCGTGTCGTTGGCCATCGCCAAGGCCTCGTCATAGTCCTTGACGCGGATGACGTTGGCGACCGGCCCAAAAATCTCCTCGCGTGAAATGCGCATGGCGTTGGTGGCTTGCGTGAACAGCGCCGGTTGCAGGTAGAAGCCGCGGGTTTCGCGATCGAGCCGCTCGCCGCCGAAGGCGAGATCGGCGCCTTCCTGGCGGCCGATGGCGATATAGTCTTCGTCCTGTTTCAACTGGCTCTGGTCGACGACGGGTCCGATCTGGGTTTTCGCATCGAGGGCGTCGCCGACGACCAGCTTGGCGAGGCGATCTTTCATCGCATCGACGAAGCGGTCATGGATGCCGTCCGTCACGACCAGGCGGGACGACGCCGTGCAGCGCTGGCCGGTCGAGAAATATGCGCCATTGATCGCGCAGTCGACGGCGACGGCTAGGTCTGCATCGTCGAGCACGACGAGCGGGTTCTTGCCGCCCATTTCGAGCTGGTACTTGCGCATGTGCTCGACGCTGGCGGCAGCCACGCGCTTGCCGGTGCCGACCGAGCCGGTGAAGGTGATGGCATTGAGGTCAGGGCTGTCGAGCATGGCCTGGCCGACTACCGAACCCTTGCCCATGACGAGATTGAGCACACCCTCAGGCAGGCCGGCGCGGTGCAATATGTCGACAATGGTCCAGGCGCTCTCCGGAACCAGCTCGGCCGGCTTGAAGACGATGGTGTTGCCGTAGGCCAGGGCAGGAGCGATCTTCCACGCCGGGATGGCGATCGGGAAATTCCACGGTGTGATGATGCCGACGACGCCGACCGCTTCGCGTGTGATCTCGACACCGACGCCGGGCCGCACGCTTGGAACCAGCTCGCCCGACAGGCGCAGCGTCTCACCAGCAAAGAAATCGAATATCTGGGCGGCCCGCACGGTTTCGCCAATTCCCTCGACCAGCGTCTTGCCCTCCTCGCGCGCCAACGCCCGGCCGATTTCATCTTTCCGCGCGGTGATCTCGTCCGACGCCTTCCTCAGCACCGCATGGCGTGCCAGCAAGCCCGATCGGGACCACGCAGGAAATGCCGCTTTCGCCGCCGCGATGGCCTGCCGCGCCTGCTCGGCGTCGCCCGACGCATATTCGCCGACCACGTCGTCGAGATTGGAAGGGTTGATGTTGCGGGAGCCGGCATCGCCCACCCACTCGCCATCGATGAGGTTCTTTCGAAACGGGATCATGTCGCTGTCTTCCTTGTCCTTCGATTGCCGTCTATCTGGACCACCAGCCGCCACACCGCAAGGCCGCCAGCGGCAAAGTTCTGCTCCTCGACAGGCATGTGCTAAGCAGATTTCGGAAAAGTGTTCGATGGTTTTCCGATAAAAACCTGCGACAAACACAAACCCAGCAGGCGAAGCCCCGCAAGCCTGCTTGGGTGTCGAGGTGGTAAACCATGATTCTAGTGCGGCGCGACGCGGATCGCGCCAGGAGGAGGCTGCCATGTCCGACAGCGCGTTGCCGCTGGTGATCAGCGCGCCCGAGCCACGCACGCTCGACCTGATTTTCACGCCCGAGGCACTGGCGAGATTCCGCGCCAGATACCGTATCGTCGAAACGTCGCCAGGAGGCGTCGCGGCCCTGCCACACGATGTGCTCGCCGAGGCGCGTTACATCGTCGGCCAGCCGCCGATCGCGCCGGAGACGCTGGAAAGGATGACAGCGCTGCGTTGTGTCTTCAATGTCGAGAGCAACCTCATCAACAACATGCCGTATGAAACGCTGTTTTCGCGCGGCATCCATGTCGTCACCACCGGCATGGTGTTTGCCGAGCCGGTGGCCGAGCTCGGTCTTGCCATGGCGCTCAACCTCGCCCGCGACATCGTCGACGCCGATCTTGCGTTTCGTCAGGGCAAGGAGCTGTGGGGCGGCGAGGGTAACCGGGCGGCGCGGCTTCTCTCCGGCGCGGATGTCGGTATCATCGGCTTCGGCGATCTCGGCCGTGCGCTCAACCGGCTGCTGTCGGGCTTTCGCACGCGGACCAAGGTCTTCGATCCGTGGCTGCCGCCCTCGATCCTGATCGAGAACGGCGTCGAGCCGGCTTCCCTCGACACGGTTTTGTCGAGTAGCGATTTCGTCTTCGTCGTCGCTTCGGTGACCAGCGAAAACCAGGGTTTTCTCGGCACTGAGGCCTTTGCCAGGATGCGCAAAGGAGCCGCCTTCATCCTGCTCAGCCGTGCCGGCGTGGTCGATTTTCCGGCGCTGATGGATGCAGTTCGCAGCGGCCACATCGTCGCCGCCAGCGATGTGTTTCCGCAAGAGCCGCTGGCGCAGGACCATCCTGTCCGCACGCTGCCCGGCTTCCTGCGCTCCGCCCACCGGGCCGGCGCGCTCGACATCGCTTTCAAGCGCATGGGCGACATGGTGCTGGAAGACATGGACCTGATCGACCGCGGCCTGCCGCCAATGCGTTCGAAGCGGGCCGAACGCGAGACCGTTTCGCGCATGCGCTCGAAGCCGGTCGACAAGAACTGAGCCGTCAGGCCCAGCGGCTGCGAGGTTTCTCAGATGGTGAACGACCAGAACAGGCAGGCGAGCGTCGCTGCGGCGAAGACGACAAAGAACAGGCTTCTCAGCAGGATATTGCGGCGCAGTTCGTTCATGAAGAGATGGCAGCCGACGACGGCCACGACAAACAGGAACCGCCAATTCAGCAGTGCCGGCAGGACATTGCTTCGATCGAAAGCCCATCTGGCGGCGAGGCCGCCAATGATGGCCGCGAACAACACGATGACTGTCCAGAAGATCGCATCCGCAGCATGTGTCAGGACGATGCCGGCGACCCTGATCGGCAGGATCATCATCAGCAGCGCGCTGAAGAAGTACACGCCCGCGAGTGGGATAAACGTCCCGGCATCGGCGACGTCGTCCAGGCGTTCTGCGCCAATCGCACCAAAGGGATAGCCATGCCTGGCCACCGCCAGGCTGAGAGCCATCAGCAAAGCCGTCAATATGGCCACCAATGCGAATGAAGTGAGGGCTTTGCTCATAATGGTCCTGCTCGGAACGAATCGGATAAGGACGTTGGTAGCCCACGGTTTGTAAATTGCTGGTAAGCGTCGCGACGCGCTTTGGACGCCCTCACTCCGCCGCGTGAAGGCGCCGCGCCTCGATGATGGTCCTGATCTCGGCGCGGCAGGAGCCGCAATTGGTGCCGGCATGCAAGGTTGCGCCGATCGCTTCGACGCTTACGCAGCCTCCGCGCACGGCTTCGGCGATCTGATTGACGCCGACCCCGAAACAGGAGCAGACGATGGCGCCGCGATCGACGCTGTTGCCGCCCGGCCGCCCCGCCACGATCGCCAGTCGCCCGCGCCGATCAGCATGGTCCGCGCTCAACTGCTCGACCGCCCAGCCGCGCGACACCGCGACCGGCCTGGGCGCAAGATAGAGCGCGCCAGTCAGCCGGCTGCCGGCAAAGCGGGCGAAGCGATAGTGCCCGCCGGCGACATCATGATAGGCGAGCGTCTCGCCTGGCGCGTCCGCCCCGAAAAGCGAGGCCGCGAAACCCGGCCAGTCCCGGTCGGCTTCCAGCGCAAGCTCGAGACGCCAGCCGGCGGCGCAGCGGGCGAGGCTCCAATAGTCGGCGTCGATCGAGGCTGGCCGTTCGGCAAGCACCGCGAAGCCGAACGCGACGGCAGCGAAGCGTTCCACCCGGGCGGCAACATTCTTCGAGGCCGGCTGTCCTGAAATCGGATCGGTGATGGGCGCCACCAGCGCATCGACACGAGCCCGCGCGGAAAACTGGTCCGTCCAATGCATCGGCACGAAGACCGAGCCTGGCCGCTGCCGCGCCGTCACCAGCGCACGAAGCAGCACCTCGCCATGCTCGGTTGAGACGCGGACGATGTCGGCATCGCCGATGCCGAAGTGCTGCGCGTCCGCCGGGTGGATTTCGGCGAACGGCTCGGCCAGGTGCTGCGACAGCCGCTGGCTTTTTCCCGTCCGCGTCATGGTGTGCCAGTGGTCGCGAACCCGCCCGGTGTTGAGCACCAGCGGGAATTTTTCGTTCGTGCGGGTTTGCGGAACTGGACGGATCGGGATGAAGCGCGCCTTGCCGTCGGGTGTGTAGAAGTTGCCGTTGGCGAAGAAGCGGGTGCTGGCTGAGCTATGTCCAGCTTGAACACCCCCCTCTGGCCTGCCGGCCTGGCCGGCAGGCCAGAGGGGGGTGCCTTGGCTCGGCGCTGGCCACTGGAAAGGCGCCAGCGCGTCGTAGTCTTCTCCATCGACCCCGGCATACGCACCGATGTCGAAATCGCGGGCGCCGTCATTCTCGAACGCCGACAGCGCGGCGTGCTCGGCGAAGATATCGGCTGGCGACGGATGCGAAAACGCTTCGTCAAAACCCATCTGCTTGGCGACTTCGGCGACGATCCACCAGTCGGCCCTTGCCTCTCCGGGCGTGGCCAAAAAGGCGCGCTGGCGCGAGATGCGGCGCTCCGAATTGGTGACCGAGCCGTCCTTCTCGCCCCATGCGGCGGCGGGCAGCCGGACGTGGGCGTGGCGGACCGTGTCGGTCTTGGCCAACACGTCCGACACCACGACAAACGGGCAGGCCTTGATCGCCGCCTCGACGGCATCTGCGTCCGGCATCGAGTCGACCGGGTTGGTAGCCATGATCCACAGCGCCTTGATGCGCCCATCGGCTACCGCCTGAAACATCTCGACCGCCTTCAGACCGGGCTTTTCGGCGACGGCCGGCGCACTCCAGAACCGCTGCACGCGGTCGCGGTGCTCGGGGTTTTCGATCTCCATATGGGCGGCCAGCATGTTGGCCAGGCCGCCGACCTCCCGACCGCCCATGGCGTTGGGCTGGCCGGTCACCGAAAACGGTCCGGCGCCGGGCTTGCCGATGCGGCCGGTAGCGAGATGACAGTTGATGATGGCGTTGACCTTGTCGGTGCCCGAGGACGACTGGTTAACGCCCTGGCTGTAGACGGTCACGGTATTCGCCGTCGCGGCGAACAGGCTGTAGAAGCGGACAAGCTCGTCCTCGCCGAGGTCCGTGGCAGCGGCGATGCCGGCAAGGTCGAGCGCGGAAGCGGCAAAAAGGGCTTGCCCGAAGCCGGTTGTGTGCGCCGTGATATAGGTGCGGTCCAGCGCGTTGTGCTGGCCGAGATAGGCGAGCAGCCCTGTGAACAGCGCGACGTCGCCATCGGGCGCGATCGCCAGATGCATGTCGGCAATGTCTGATGTCATCGTGCGGCGCGGGTCGACCAGTACCACCTTCATGTCGGGCCGTTTTTCCCGGGCAGCGGCAATGCGCTGGTAGAGCACCGGATGGCACCAGGCGAGATTGGAGCCGACCAGCACGATCAGATCGGCGAGTTCCAGATCCTCGTAGCTGCCCGGCACCGTGTCAGAGCCGAAGGCGCGGCGGTGGCCGGCAACCGACGAGGCCATGCACAGGCGCGAATTGGTGTCGATATTGGCCGAGCCGATGAAGCCTTTCATCAGCTTGTTGGCGACATAATAATCCTCGGTCAGCAACTGACCGGAGACGTAGAAGGCGACCGCGTCGCGACCGTGCTCGGCGATGGTCCGCGAAAAAGTCGAGGCGACGAGGTCGAGCGCTTCGTCCCAGTCGGTGTGGCGACCGTGGATCTCCGGATAGAGCAGCCGTCCGTCTAGGTCGATCGTCTCGGCCAGCGCCGAGCCCTTGGAACAGAGCCGGCCGAAATTCGCCGGATGGTCAGGGTCGCCGCGAACGGTTACCTCACCGTTCGCGGCGACCT
Organism: Mesorhizobium sp. L48C026A00; assembly: GCF_000502375.1. Lineage (NCBI taxonomy): Bacteria > Pseudomonadati > Pseudomonadota > Alphaproteobacteria > Hyphomicrobiales > Phyllobacteriaceae > Mesorhizobium > Mesorhizobium sp. L48C026A00. Next base: position 60,294 of record NZ_AYWU01000001.1, read on the forward strand.
TCGCCAGCACGCCGCAGCCCACCCCGCAGTAGGGGCAGGTGGTCCTCACCTCGCGCGCTTCGTCGATCTTCATAATTCAAGCCGCGCGACTGGCCAGCGCTTCCAGCGCAATGAACAGGCGCTCGCCCTCGATCCGCACCGGAATGGTGCGCACCGCACCTTCGTCGGCGCCGAGCGCCTTGCCGGTTTCCAGCGAGATCATCCAATTGTGCAGAGGACAGGTCACCGCCGCGCCATGGACGATCCCCTGCGAGAGCGGCCCGCCCTTGTGCGGGCAATGGTCCTCGATGGCGAAGACCTGATCGTCAGCGGTGCGGAAGACAGCAATCTTGCCTTGAGGCGCGGCGACGCAGCGCGCGCCGCGGCGCGGAATGTCTGAGAGCGTGCCGACAGCAATCCAATTCATCATCATCACTCCGCCGCCTGCGCGAAGCCGACCGAAGCCATCGGCCGGAATTCGTGCTTGTCCTTGCCGGAAACGCGTTCCGACCACGGGTCGACCTGGGCGAATTTCTGCGAAAAGACGAAGCGGTCGAAATAAGCCTTGCGCTTCTCGCCATCGTCCATGATCTGGCGCTTGATCTCGGCGATGCCGATGCGCTTGGCCCATTTGTAGATGCGCTCGAGATAGCGGCCCTGCTCGCGATACATCTGCGTCAGCGCCCCGATATGCTCCAGTGCCTCGTCCTCGGTCTTGACCAGGCCGAGTACCTCGGTGCCCTTGATGTCGAGGCCGGCTGCCCCGGCGAAATGGATCTCGTAGCCTGAATCGACGCAGATCACGCCGACATCCTTGCAGGTTGCCTCGGCGCAGTTCCGCGGGCAGCCCGACACCGCCATCTTGACCTTGGCCGGCGTCCACGAGCCCCACATGAATTTCTCGATGCGGACGCCGAACCCCGTCGAATCCTGCGTGCCGAAGCGGCACCAGTCCGAACCGACGCAGGTCTTTACGGTGCGCAGTCCCTTGGCATAGGCGTGGCCGGAGACGAAGCCGGCCTGGCCGAGATCGGCCCACACCGCCGGCAGATCCTCCTTGCGGATGCCGAGCATGTCGATGCGCTGGCCACCGGTGACCTTGACCATTGGAATTTCGAATTTGTCGACGACGTCGGCAATGGCGCGCAGTTCGGCGGCATTGGTGACGCCGCCCCACATGCGCGGCACCACCGAATAGGTGCCGTCCTTCTGGATGTTGGCGTGTACGCGTTCGTTGATGAAGCGCGACTGGTAGTCGTCTGCATACTCGTCCGGCCAGTCGCAGACGAGATAGTAATTGAGCGCCGGCCGGCATTTGGCGCAGCCGCAGGAGGTGGTCCATTCCAGTTCCTGCATGACGGCGGGAATGGTCTTCAGGCCCTTGGCCTTGATCAGCCGGCGGACCTCATCATGGCCGAGCGTGGTGCAGCCGCACATCGGCTGCACCGCCGCCGGATTATATTTGTCGCCGATGGTAAGTACCATCAGCTTCTCGACCAGCCCGGTGCAGGAGCCGCAGGAGGCGGACGCCTTGGTGTGAGCGCGCACGTCGTCGAGCGAGGTCAGGCTTTTGGCCGTGATCGCGCCAGTGATCTTTCCCTTGCAAACGCCGTTGCAGCCGCAGATTTCCGCATCATCCGGCAAGGCTGCAACGGCCGCCATAGGGTCCAAGGAGGCGCCTCCCTGGTATGACTGGCCGAAGATAAGCGTGTCGCGCATTTCCGATATGTCGGTCTGCTTCTTCTTGAGGTCGTTGAACCAGGCGCCGTCCGCCGTCTCGCCGTAAAGCACGGTGCCGATGATGCGGTCATCCCTGAGCACCAGGCGCTTGTAGACGCCGGCCGCGGCATCGCGCAGCACGATCTCCTGGCGGTCCTCGCCCTCGGCAAAGTCGCCAAGCGAGAACAGCTCGATGCCGGTAACCTTGAGCTTGGTCGGCGTGTCCGAATGGACGAAGGCGGCGGCCTCGTCGCCGGCCAACTGGCTGGCGGCGACACGCGCCATCTCATAGAGCGGTGCGACCAGGCCGTAGACCATGCCGTTGACCTCGGCGCATTCGCCGAGCGCGAAGATGTCGGGGTCGTTGCTGCGCATGCCGGCATCGACAACGATGCCGCGATTGACGGCAATACCGGCCTCTTTGGCGAGAGCGGCGTTCGGCCTGATGCCGACCGCCATCACCACCAGCGTCGCCGGGATGATGGTTCCGTCGGCGAGTTCCACCTGCTCGACCTTACCCTTGCCTGTGATCGCCTGGGTGTTGGCCTTGGTGATGACCTTGATGCCGCGCTGCTCGACGGCCCGCTGCAGGAGATAGCCGGCGGCCGGATCGAGCTGTCGTTCCATCAGCGTCGGCATGACATGCAGCACGGTGACGTCCATGCCCTGCGCGTTCAGGCCCGCAGCCGCCTCCAGCCCTAGCAGGCCGCCGCCGATGACCACGGCCTTGGCCCGTGACTGCGCGGCCAGCATCATCGCCCGAACGTCGTCGAGATCGCGATAGGTCAGCACGCCCGGCAGATCGTGGCCGGGCACCGGGATGATGAACGGCACCGAGCCGGTGGCGATGACGAGCTTGTCGTAGGGCTCGGTGACGCCGTGGTCGGAGGTGACGGTCTTCGCCTGCCGGTCGATGGCGACGATCTTGTGGCCCTTGTAGAGGGTGATCCCGTGCTTGATGTACCAGCCATCGCCATGAATGATGATCTCTTCATAATCCTTTTCGCCGGACAGAACCGGCGACAGCATGATGCGGTCGTAGTTCACGCGCGGCTCGGCATTGAAGATCGTGACCTGGTAGAGGTCCGGCGCCTTTTCCAGCAGGTGCTCCAGCATGCGCCCAGGGGCCATGCCGTTGCCGATGATGACGAGTTTTTCGGTCATGTCCTGATTCACTCCGGTCTCACTCAGCCGCGTAGGAAAGGCCTGAAGCTTCGGCGGCGGCCGCGCGCTCCATCCGCCGGATGCTGAAGTGCATCCAGGCAAAGCAGGTGGCGACGATGACGAAGAGCAGCATGAAGCAGCTCGACCAGACGCCGGTGAGGTCGTTGAGTGCGCCGAAGGCGATTGGCAGGACAAAGCCGCCGAGCCCGCCAATCATGCCGACGACGCCGCCGACCGCGCCGACACTCTGCGGGTAGTAAGCCGGGATGTGCTTGTAGACGGCGGCCTTGCCAAGGCTCATGAAGAAGCCGAGCACGCAGGCAACGGCTATGAAGGCGAGCGGGCCGATCTCGAAATGGAAGGCGATCGGCCCGCTGATGCCGTGCACGACGTAGTCTGCCGAGGGGAGAGACAGAACGAGAGTCGCGACGGCACTGACCGCGAAGGTCCAGTAGAGCACGGTGCGGGCGCCGATCCGGTCGGAAAGCACGCCGCCATAGGCGCGGAAGATACTTGCAGGGATCGAATAGGCCGCGCCGATCATGCCGGCGGTCGCGATGCCAAAGCCGTAGACGCCGATCAGGTAGCGCGGCAACCACAGCGACAGCGCCACGAATGCTCCGAAGGCGAAGAAATAATAGAAGGCGAAGCGCCAGACCTGCAGGTTCTTGAGCGGCGCGAATTCCTGCAAGAAGCTTCTCGCAGGCGCTGCCTTGCCGGCGCGGCGCTCGCGGATGACCGGATCGTCGCCGGTCGTGAACCAGAAGACGGCGGCCATGACGACGAGTGCTGCCGCCCAGATCAGCGCGACCGACTGCCAGCCCCAGGAGAGAAGCACGAACGGTGCCAGGAACTTGGTGACCGCGGCGCCGACATTGCCGACACCGAAAATGCCAAGCGCCGTGCCCTGCTTGCCGGCCGGGAAGAAGCGCGAGACATAGGCGACACCGACGGCGAAGGAACCACCGGCGAGCCCAACGCCTAACGCGGCGACCAGCATCTGTCCGTAGGTATGCGCAAAAGCGAGCAGGAAGGTCGCGACCGCCGCCGCAAGCATGGTCGCGGTGTATACCAGCCGCCCGCCAAAACGGTCGGTCCAGACACCGAGCACCATGCGCACGAGCGAACCGGTGAGGATCGGCGTGCCGACCAGCAGGCCGAACTCCGTCTCGTTCAGCCCAAGGTCCTGCTTTATGCGCACGCCGATGATTGAAAATATCGTCCACACCGCGAAGCAGACGGTGAAGGCGATGGTGGACATCACAAGCGCCTGGCGGGGAGCATTGTCCTGGCTGGGCGCGGCTGGGAGATTTGCGGTCAACGTCTGGCTCCGGTTTGCGGCGTGGGAGGCACCGCGGATGTTTGTGGGTGAATGATCAGCGGCGCGGCATCAGTGCGTGCAACGAGACCGGGCTCGCCACGGCCAGGTCCTTGTTTTCCGTCTTGGCGCCGACGGGAAACAGCAGGAGCGCGGCGGTGAACAGTGCCGCCGTCAGCGCGCTGCTGGCCAGAAAATCGCGGCGCGTGTAGTCCGCGAGGGACGCGCCAGTTCCGATCCGTTTCGTCATCGTCGTCTCCGGTTGGGCGCCGCTTGGGACCAGCGCCGTCGATCGCGTAAAAACAAAAAAGCCGCCGGTCAGGTCTTTGCGCGTCCGTCCATCCGGGATCGCGTATTGACCTGAGCGGCAGCTTTGCCTGTGGCGCCCGCCATTGGACGCCGTGTCACTTGGCCCTTTCGGACCTACAATCTGAAAAGCAGGAAGCGTGCCAATTTGACAGCGCTCCAGATTATCGAATTAAATCAATGTGAACCGCAGCCGCGCGATTTTTGACCAAGCCCGGCAGCGGATCAAAGATTAGTCAGAATGCCTTGCACAGCAGCATAATATTTGTGCAATGCGGTAGATTGCCCATTGCCGATGCAGATTGCCAATTGTAGATGATGACGCGTTTTTCGCTCATGGCCTTACTCCGCGGCTTCCACGAAGCGGTGGCGTTCGTAGAGGAACTTCAGCACCGCCTCGCGGCAGCGCAGGAAGGTCCGGTCGGAGGAAAGCTCGATGCGCCGGCGCGGCCGGGCCAGCGGCACCGCAAGCACCTCGCCGATGGTCGCCGCTGGACCGTTGGTCATCATGACGATGCGATCGGACAACAGCACCGCCTCGTCGACATCGTGCGTGATCATGATCGTCGTCGAGCCAAGCCTCGAATGGATATCCATCACCGCATCCTGCAGATGGGCGCGCGTCAGAGCGTCCAGCGCACCGAAGGGCTCGTCGAGCAGCAGGATCTTCGGCTCCATGGCCAGCGCGCGGGCGATGCCGACGCGCTGCTTCATGCCGCCCGATATCTCGGCGGGCCGCTTGTCCCTGGCATGCGCCATCTGCACGAGGTCGAGATTGCGCATGATCCAGTCATGCCGCTCGGCCTTGGTCCTGGTCGAACCGAACACCTTCGACACCGCCAGATTGATGTTCTCGTAGACGGTGAGCCACGGCAAAAGGCTGTGGTTCTGGAATACCACGGCGCGCTCGGGTCCGGGGCTGTCGACCTCCTTGTCCTCGAGCAGGACCGCGCCGGCGGAGACTCTGGTCAGCCCGGCGATCAGGTTGAGCAAGGTCGACTTGCCGCAGCCGGAATGGCCGATGATGGAGACGAATTCACCTTTGTCGATGGTCAGCCGGATGTCTTTCAGCACCTCGCTGACCTGGCCGCCGCGGGCAAAGGATTTGTCGATATGGTCGAGTTTCAGATAGGCCGTCATCGCCCCTCTCCTCACTTTGCCGTTGTGCCGCGGGTGACGAAGGCGCCGACCGCCGCGACCAAGCGGTCGAGGCAGAAGCCGGTGACGCCGATATAGGCGAGCGCGACGATGATGTCGGGCAGCCGCGACGAGTTCCAGGCGTCCCAGATGAAGAAGCCGATGCCGACGCCGCCTGTCAGCATTTCGGCGGCGACGATGGCGAGCCAGGACAGGCCGATGCCGATGCGCAGGCCGGTGAAGATGTAAGGTGCCGCGGCCGGCACCATGATCTTTACGAAGAATTCGAGCTGGTTGAGCCTGAGGATGCGGGAGACGTTTCGATAATCCTCTGGAATGTTGCGGACGCCGACGGCAGTGTTGATGATCACCGGCCAGATCGAGGTGATGAAGATGACGAAGATCGCCGACGGGCTGGAATCGCGGAAGGCAGCCAGCGACAGCGGCAGCCAGGCGAGCGGCGGCACGGTGCGCAGAATCTGGAACACCGGATCGAGGCCGCGCATCGCCCAGATCGACTGGCCGACCAGCGCACCGAGCGCGACGCCGACGATGGCAGCCAGGCCGAAGCCGATGGCGACCCGCTGCAGCGAGATCAGCACCCGCCAGGCCAGTCCGATATCCTGCGGACCATAGTCGAAGAACGGATGGGCGATCAGATCGTAGGCCTCGTTCCATACCTGGCTAGGTGGCGGCAAGCTGGCATTGGGCGACGAGCAGGCGACCTGCCAGACGACGAGCATGACGATGATGACTACGGCCGGCGGCACCAGCGTGCTCGCCAGCTTGCCGGCGATCGCGGCGGGATCGAAGCGGCGCCTCACCTTGGCGGTGAAAGCTAGGACCTCTGCAGGCTTGGCAGGCGCGGGGAACGCCTTCACCTTGGTGTCCTCGATGGCTTGAATAGACATTTTCGCAAAAAGCTCCTTGAGCACTGGCAAGCGGCGCAGCGGCGGCGCTTGCCGTCGACGTCAGGCCGATGCCTTGATCTTGAGGCTGTCGAGATAGGCGGACGGGTTGGCCGGATCGAAAATCTTGCCGTCAAAGAAGGTCTCGACGCCGCGCGATGGAGACGCCGGGATATCGGCCGCAGCAACGCCAAGATCCTTGGCCGCCTCGCGCCACAGATCTTCGCGGTTGACTTGATCGACCAGCGCCTTGATGTCGGTGGTCGCCGCGAATTTGCCCCAGCGGATGTTTTCGGCGAGAAACCAGCTGTCGTGGCTCTTGAACGGATAGGACACACCGCCCTTCCAGAACTTCATGTAGAGGTCGGTGCCGGTGGCGACGCGGTCATTGCCGTAATTGATGTCGCCCTTGAGGCGGCCGATGATGTCGGCTGTCGGCACGTTCATCCATTGCCGCTTGCCGATGATGGCCGCCATCTCGTCCTTGTTTTCCATGGCTTCGCACCATTGCTGGGCTTCCATGACGGCCATCAGGATCGCCTTGGTGGCGTTCGGGTTCTTGTCGATGAAGGCGGCGCGCAGGCCGAGCGCCTTTTCCGGATGGCCTTTCCACAACTCGCCCGTGGTGGCGGCGGTAAAGCCGACGCCCTGATGGACGAGTTGCTCGTTCCATGGCTCGCCGACGCAGAACACGTCCATGTTGCCGACCTTCATGTTGGCGACCATCTGCGGTGGCGGCACGACGATGGTCGAGACATCCTTGTCGGGATCGATGCCGCCAGCGGCCAGCCAATAGCGCAACCAGAGATCATGAGTGCCGCCAGGGAAGGTCATGGCGGCCTTCACCTCCTTGCCTTCGGCCTTCTTGGCCGCGAAGGCGTCCTTCAGCTTGGAGGCGTCGAGGCCGACGCCGGTGCCGGCATATTCCTGCGCGACGGAAATCGCCTGGCAGTCGTAATTCAGCCGCGCGACGATCGCCATCGGCATCGGCTGGTTGTTCTGCGTCACCTTGCCGGTATGCATCAGGTAAGGCATCGGCGTCAGGATATGGGCGCCGTCGATGCCGTTGGCTTCGCCGCCGAGCATCAGATTGTCGCGCGTCGCGCCCCAGGAGGCCTGCTTGAGCACCTCGACATCGGGCATGCCGAATTTTTCGAACAGGCCCTTCTCCTTGGCGATCATCAGCGGCGCCGCGTCGGTCAGCGCGATGAAGCCGAGCTTGGCGCCGGTGACTTCCGGTGCCGCGGGCGCCGCATAGGCGCCAGCCGGCAACAGCGCGCGCGCCGCTGCCAGGGTTGCCGCGGTGGCAGCACTTGCCATCAGAAAATTGCGGCGGGTCATGCCCTCGAGAGGGGCTTCAGTCTTGATGCGTTTCGTCATCGTCGTCTCCCGTTGGGCACTGCTTGGGATCAGCGCCGTCGATTGCCGTGCTCGGTCAAAACAAAAAAAGCCGCCGGCCAGGCCGCGCGCGTTCCGTCCATCCGGGATCGCGTGTTGACCTGAGCGGCAGCTTTGCCTGTAGCGCCCGCCATTGGACGCCTGTTCCGTGACCCGAAAAGAGTCTGCTTATTGCGATGCAGGAACCGTGCCAGTTTCGGAATGGATGACAAACATCAATGAGATCAACGGCATACCACAATCATCGGCGCGCTGGCCCGTTGGGCGAGCAAGCCAAAGATTGTTCATTAGCGCCGTTGCACGCATAATTTTTGTGCAATGCACAAGAATGGCGCGAAAATGATCAGGCTTCGGCGCGCGCCAATTTCTGCCCGGCAATGTAGGCGTCGACCTCGTCGGGATCGAATATCTGGCCATCGAAGAAACCATCGGGGCCGAGCACCAGACTGGCGCCGGCGGAGCCGACAGGTGTGGCAGACGCCAGCGCGCCCTCCACCTTAGAATTGGCGCCGGGAAGTGCGACGCCGAGCGGCTTCAGCGCTGCGCGATAGAGGTCGGGCCGGTAGGTGTCCCGCGCGAGCGCCATGTGGGCAGCGCTGTGCTTGACCTGCCCCCAACGGACCATCTGCGTGTAGAACCACAGCGCGTGGCTTTTCCACGGAAAATTTGCCGCCTTGCCGAAAGCCAGAAAGAAGTCCTCGACGGTCAGTTCCGCGCCGCCGCCCAGCGCAAGATGTCCGGTCAGGATCGGCATCTGTAGCGCCGGCGAAAGGCCGAGGAAGGAAGGCTGCGCCATCAGGGCGGCCAGTTCGCCGCGGTTTGCCGGATCCTGGCACCAGCGCGCGGCGTGATGGAGCGCGCGCAGCAGCGCCGAAAGCGCTTGCGGGTGTTTTTCGGCCCAGGCCTTGCGCACGCCGACGACTTTCTCGGGGCTGGTCTTCCAGATGGTGGCCTTGACCGTGGCGATATGGCCGGTGCCGGCGACGACCGAGGCGCTGTTCCACGGTTCGCCGGCGCAGTAGCCGTCGATCCTGCCGGCGGCGAGTGCGTCGGCCATGAAGGGCGGCGGCACGATGACGATTTCTATTTCGCGCGACGGATCGATGCCGCAGGCGGCGAGCCAGTAGCGCAGTTCGTAATTGTGTCCGGAGTGCGGATGCACGACCGCAAAGCGCAGGGGGTCGAGACCGGCATTTGCCCGTTCACGGATCAGCGCTCCCAAGGCCTTGCCGGCCCGCGCCGGATTGAGATCGGGCAAGGCGCCATGCGCGGCCATGCCCGCCCAGAGCGTGTTCGAAACCGTTACGCAGTTACCGCCCAGTCCAAGCGAGAACGGCACGATCGTGTCGGAGGCGAGCGGGGTGAGCCCCAGATTGCAGGCGATCGGCATCGGCCCCAGCATATGCGCCAAATCGAAATGCCCGATCGCGATGCGGTCGCGGATGTTGGCCCAAGAGGTTTCGCGGCTGAGCGTCAGGTCGACGCCTTCGCGTGCGGCAAAGCCGATCTCCCTCGCTGCGACAAGGACGGCGCTGTCGAAGAGCGGTATGAAACCTGCGTTGATCTGGTGTTCGGCCGCCATGCTCAACTCTCTCCGGGATCCAGAAGGCCTGCCGCCGTCACCAGGCTCTGCGCGATTTCGCTGATCTTGCGGTTCTGGTTCATGGCGGTCTTGCGCAGAAGCGTATAGGCCGCGTCCTCCGACAGGCCGCGTGATCGCATCAGGATGCCCTTGGCGCGGTCGATGACCTTGCGGTCCTCCAATTCACTGCGGGCTTCCTCAAGTTCGCGCGCCATCCGCGAGAACGCGTTGAAGCGGCTGATCGCCATGTCGAGGATCGGCTTGACGCGCTCCTGGCGCAGCCCGTCGACGACATAGGCGGAGACCCCCGCTTCCACCGCAGCTTCGATTGAAGCCTGATCCGACCGGTCCACGAACATGGCGATCGGCCGCTTCACCACGCGCGAAAGCTGGAACATGTTTTCAAGCATATCGCGGTTGGGATTTTCGAGATCGATGACGATTACGTCCGGTTCGATCTCGGCAATGCGCCGCGCTATTCCCGCAACATCGTGAACGACCGTGACCTGCTCATGCCCGGCCTCCCGCAATCCCGCCTCGATGATGGAGGCGCGGATGTGGTTTTCGTCGATCACCAGGACGGTGAGGGATTTCCGGATCATGCCGCATTTTGCGCACGCAGCGTGATTGTGCAATGCGGCATGGCGAGAATTGACGAAGTCATCGCTTCGGGCACCGTAACATGTTCGCGGAACCGACCGTTAAGCCTCTCTAAACGCATCTGACTTTGCTTTTGTATCCACCGCGCTATTTCCCAATTGCGACCTTGTCTCGCTGGCTTTGAAATTGGAGGTTCCATGGATCGGCGATTATTTTTGACAGGAGTGTTGGGCGTTGCTGGGGCAGCAGCCCTTGCAAGCGCAGTTCGGCCAATCAACGCGGTGGCCGGCGTACCGAGCGCCAGAAGTGGCATCCTCGATGAACTCGACGCGCTGGAGACAGAGCCGTTCGAAGATGAGGATACTCAGGCGGAGCCGGTCCGACATCGGAGCTGGCACCGCAGGCGGCGGCGCCGGCGGCGGGCTTGGAGAAGGGCCTGTCGTCGTGCCTGGCGATATGGCCGTCTGCGCAGACGGTGTTTTCGCAGGCGTGTTTGGGTCTGGGGCTGGTATTATTAGCAGTTAGTGTGCTGAAAACCCCGGTGGTTGCCGGGGTTTTCAGTCTCGGACTAGCCGAATACGGCGAATTTTTCAGGGATCTGCGCGAGTTGTCGGGCCTGCCAGTTATAGGCAGGCCAAAATCAGACTGATTTTCCCAAAGAGAAAACTGGTGGAGCCAATCGGAATCGAACCGACGACCTCTTGAATGCCATTCAAGCGCTCTCCCAACTGAGCTATGGCCCCACTCCGGCAGTCAACCGGCGCCGTTGCCGGCGAAGAGATCCGGCGCGGGTTGAGACCGCGCCGTTAGTGCAGGCGGCTTCTAACCCCGCCTTCCGTCAATATCAAGCCTTTAAGAGCCGCTTTTTATCAAGACCCCGCGAAAGTCGGCGGGCGCTGTGTGAGAGGCCGGATCAGACTTCGTCGTCGTCATCGCCGACGCCGATCATGTCGGCGACATCGTCGTCCTCTTCCTCTTCGTCGGCGAGGAAGGTATCGTCGTCGTCGCCGAGGTCCACATCGTCCTCGTCATCGCCGAGATCGGGAAGATCGTCGGGCTTCGTATCCTCGTCCGCCTCTTCGAGCGAGACGACCTCGACGCCCTCTTCCTCCTCGGCGTCGACTTCCTTCTCGGCAACTTCCTCTTCCTCCTCAAGGGCGGCAATCTTGCCTTCCTCGAAATAAGAGCGGGGATAGTTCTTGCCGGTATAGGGCGAGACGATCGGATCCTTGTTCAGATCGTAGAATTTTTGACCCGTCTCGGGGTCGATGCGTTTGGTGCCAAGTTCGGGTTTTGCCACAGCAAGCCTCGTCGATGAAAGTTTGGTCCCCATAACCACAGTTTACGGCGCTGTCAAAGCCTAAAGCCAGCGTCACAAATCCCCGCGTTGAGCGACCTCTTGCAAGGGGATGACCATTTCCGCCCGCCGTGATACGAGACCGCGCAAACCAGAAGAAAAAGGCCAGCCACCGGCTTTTTTCACCCAAGGAAAACCCATGTCGCATACTGCCGCCCCGAAACCGGCCACCGCCCGCAAATCGCCAGCGCTTTCAGGCACAGCACGGGTGCCCGGCGACAAGTCGATCTCGCACCGCTCGTTCATGTTCGGCGGCCTCGCCTCCGGCGAAACCCGCATCACCGGCCTGCTGGAAGGCGAGGACGTGATGCGCACGGGCGCCGCGATGAAGGCAATGGGCGCGCATATAGAGAAGCGCGGCGCTGAATGGGTGATCCGCGGCACCGGCAACGGCGCGCTGCTGCAGCCGGAAGGCCCGCTCGATTTCGGCAACGCCGGCACCGGCTCGCGCCTCACCATGGGCCTGGTCGGCACCTACGACATGGAGACGACCTTCATCGGCGACGCCTCGCTGTCCGGCCGGCCGATGGGCCGCGTGCTCGAGCCGCTGCGCCAGATGGGCGTGCAGGTGCTGAAGGCGACGCCCGGCGACCGCATGCCGATCACGCTGCGCGGCCCCAAACACGCCGCGCCGATCACCTACCGCGTGCCGATGGCCTCGGCCCAGGTGAAGTCGGCGGTGCTGCTCGCCGGGCTGAACACGCCCGGCATCACCACCGTCATCGAGCCAGTGATGACGCGCGACCACACCGAAAAGATGCTGCAGGGATTCGGCGCCAATCTGTCGGTCGAGACCGACGAGCGCGGCGTGCGCCACATCTTCATCGAGGGCCAGGGCAAGCTCACCGGCCAGACAATCGCTGTGCCGGGCGACCCGTCATCGGCCGGATTCCCGCTGGTGGCGGCGCTGATCGTGCCGGGCTCGGACATTACAATCGAAAACGTGCTGATGAACCCGACCCGCACCGGTCTTTTGTTGACGCTACAGGAAATGGGCGCCCGGATCGACGTTCTCGAGCCGCGCAATGAAGGCGGCGAGGATGTCGCCGATCTGCGGGTGCGCTACTCCGAGCTGAAGGGCGTCACCGTGCCGCCCGAACGGGCGCCGACGATGATCGATGAATATCCGGTGCTTGCTGTCGCGGCGAGCTTTGCCGAGGGCGAGACGCTGATGCAGGGACTGGAAGAGCTGCGGGTGAAGGAATCGGACCGGCTGTCGGCGGTCGCCGAAGGGCTGAAGCTCAACGGCGTCGACTGTACCGAGGGCGAAGCCACACTGGCGGTGCGTGGAAAACCCGGCGGCAAGGGGCTTGGCCAACATCCGAACGGAAAGAGCACCATCGTCCAGACCCATCTCGACCACCGCATTGCTATGAGCTTTCTCGTCATGGGACTGGCAACGGAAAAGCCTGTCACCATCGACGACCAGGCGATGATCGCGACCAGCTTTCCGGAGTTCATGGGGTTGATGAAGGGGCTGGGCGCGGAGATTGATTGATGCTGCGAGACTGGCCAGTGTTAGCGGGCTGTCTTGGGGCCGCGTTGATCCATTATCTGATCGAACGCGTCGTTTTCAAAAAGCGTGTCGGCATTTTTGCTGTTCTTTTTTGGCTTTTGGCCCTGCAATTTTTGACCATGTACCTGTTCGCCTATGCAGGCGAGTTTCTAGAGAATAACGACTGGGTCTTTCTTGCAGTAATTTTCAAAGCGTTTGGAGCAATGGCCTTTATGACAATTGGCGTAATACCTTTCATTGCGTTGCCATTATCGGTTTTGATCGCCTTGGCGGTACTGGCGTTCCGTCTGTTTAAGCAAGCTAGATGAGTCCAACCTTCACCATCGCCATCGACGGCCCAGCAGGCGCGGGCAAAGGCACCCTTGCCCGCCGACTGGCCGACCATTACCGGCTGAACCTGCTCGACACCGGCCTCACCTATCGCGCGGTGGCGCATGCGCTGCTTCGGCTCGGCCTGCCGCTCGACAATGTCTCGGCCGCCGAGACCGCTGCCCGGCAGGTCGACCTGGCCAAGCTCGACCGGTCGGTGCTGACGGCGCATGCGGTCGGCGAAGCGGCTTCGAAAGTGGCTGTCATCCCTTCGGTGCGGCGCATACTGGTCGAAAAGCAGCGCGAATTCGCCAAGGCGCCGCCGGGCGCCGTGCTCGACGGCCGCGACATCGGCACCGTGGTCTGTCCCGACGCCGACATAAAACTTTATGTGACGGCGAGCGCCGAGGTGCGGGCACAACGCAGGCTGGCCGAGATCGAGAGCATCGGCGGCACCGCCGATTTCGACGATATCCTCGCCGATATCCTGCGCCGCGACGAGCGCGACATGGGTCGCGCCGACTCGCCGCTGAGGCCGGCCGCCGACGCGCACTTGCTCGACACGTCGGAAATGGCTATAGAAGCCGCGTTCCTGGCGGCCAAGGCGATCATCGACGACGTTCTGGCCAAGAGAAACAAAGCCTGAGCCGGGTTTCCTGCCGTTGCCGATTGCCGGCGGCGAAAAGATACCCATATCGGGCACGAACCAGCCTGCCAGCATTCTTCATGCGCCGGAATTGCCGCTTAGGCGGCCAAGGGCTTTTTTGAGGCCCGGAACGCCGGCAGGCCAACGCAACGCTAACCCACGGCGCCCGCCCCGCTTGAGATGCGGGGCATTCCAGGAGAAACTATGTCAGTTGCAAATCCCACTCGCGATGATTTCGCGAGCCTGCTCGAAGAATCTTTTTCCGCCGGCCATTCCGGCGAAGGCCAAGTCGTCAAGGGCACGATCACTGCGATCGAAAAGGACATGGCAATCATCGACGTCGGCCTCAAGGTCGAAGGTCGCGTGCCGCTGAAGGAATTCGGCGTCAAGGGCAAGGATTCGACGCTCAAGGTCGGCGACACGGTCGAAGTCTATGTCGAGCGCATCGAGAACGCGCTTGGCGAAGCGATGCTTTCGCGTGAGAAGGCCCGCCGCGAAGAGAGCTGGGTCCGTCTCGAAGAGAAGTTCACCAAGGGCGAGCGCGTCGAAGGCGTCATCTTCAACCAGGTCAAGGGCGGCTTCACCGTCGATCTCGACGGCGCCGTGGCCTTCCTGCCGCGCAGCCAGGTCGACATCCGTCCGATCCGCGACGTCTCGCCGCTGATGCACAATCCGCAGCCTTTCGAGATCCTCAAGATGGATCGCCGCCGCGGCAACATCGTGGTGTCGCGCCGCACCGTGCTCGAGGAGAGCCGCGCCGAACAGCGTTCGGAAATCGTGCAGAACCTCGAAGAGGGCCAGGTGGTCGAAGGCGTCGTCAAGAACATCACCGACTATGGTGCGTTCGTCGACCTCGGCGGCATCGACGGCCTGTTGCATGTCACCGATATGGCATGGCGCCGCGTCAACCATCCGACCGAAATCCTCAACATCGGCCAGACGGTCAAGGTGCAGATCATCCGCATCAACCAGGAAACCCACCGCATCTCGCTCGGCATGAAGCAGCTCGAGAGCGATCCGTGGTCCGAGATCGGAACGAAATTCCCGATCGGCAAGAAGATCAAGGGCACCGTCACCAACATCACTGACTACGGCGCGTTCGTCGAGCTGGAGCCGGGCATCGAGGGTCTCATCCACGTTTCGGAAATGTCGTGGACGAAGAAGAATGTACATCCCGGCAAGATCCTGTCGACGACGCAGGAAGTCGACGTGGTGGTGCTCGAGGTCGATCCGGCCAAGCGCCGCATCTCGCTCGGCCTCAAGCAGACGCTCGAGAACCCGTGGCAGGCTTTCGCCAGCAGCCATCCGGTCGGCAGCCAGGTCGAGGGCGAGGTCAAGAACAAGACCGAGTTCGGCTTGTTCATCGGCCTCGAAGGCGATGTCGACGGCATGGTCCATCTTTCCGACCTCGACTGGACCCGTCCGGGCGAGCAGGTGATCGAGGAGTACAATCGCGGCGACATCGTCAAGGCGCAGGTGCTCGACGTCGACATCGACAAGGAGCGCATCTCGCTCGGCATCAAGCAGCTGGCCAAGGATACGGCCGGCGAGGCGGCGACTTCAGGCGAACTGCGCAAGAACGCGGTCGTCACCTGCGAGGTTACCGGCGTCAAGGATGGCGGCCTGGAAGTGCGGCTGGTCGACAGCGGCATCGAGTCCTTCATCAAGCGCTCCGACCTCAGCCGTGACCGCGACGAGCAGCGCCCCGAGCGCTTCACGGTCGGCCAGAAGGTCGATGCCCGCGTCATCGCCTTCGACAAGAAGACCCGCAAGCTGCAGGTCTCGATCAAGGCGCTGGAAATCGCCGAAGAGAAGGAAGCGGTCGCCCAGTACGGCTCGACCGACTCCGGCGCTTCGCTGGGCGACATCCTGGGCGCCGCGCTGAAGAAGCAGGGTAGCTAGGTCCACTAACGCCGCGCCTCGCGCGGCCTGTTAAAAAACCCCGCCGGAGCGATCCGGCGGGGTTTTTGTTTGACCATGGTCAGAGCATCGTAACCCCAAACGTGGCAAACCGATTTTGGGAAATCCGCGCTCAAACAAAGAGATAGATCAGGCCCTGCCGTAGAGCGGCACCAGTGTGCCGCTCATCGCCAGATTGGCCGGCGAAGCGAGGTAGGCGATCGCTTCCGCCGCCGCTTCGAGGCTGACCCATTTGCCGAAATCGGCGGCCGGCATGTCAGCCCGGTTGGCCGGCGTATCGAGGGTCGAGGGCGCGACCGCATTGACCAGGATGCCCTTGCCCTTGAGTTCTTCCGCCATCGCCACCGTCATTGCCGCGACCGCTGCCTTGCTGGCGGCATAGGCGATCATGCCGGAACCGCGCCGCAGGTCGAGCCCGGCACGCGCCGTGATATTGACGATGCGGCCCGACACGGAAGATTCCAGCATTGAGCGGATCGCCGCGCGGCAGCACAGGAAGGTGGTGCGGGCGTTGGTGTCCATCATTTCGGCAAAAGACGCGGGCTCGATCTTCTCGACCGGCGCGGCGGTGAAGCCGCCGGCCAGATGGATGGATGCCCACAAATCCGTAACACTGACGAAGAACGCATCGACCTTGGCGGGATCGGCGAGATCGACATTGTGCGCCAGCCTGACGCGCTCATGTGCCGGGAAGGGAAAATGCGCGGGCGCGGCGGCATGGGCGTTCGGCACATGGCAGATCGCGCCCTGCTCCAGCAGTTTGCCGACAACCGCGCCACCGAGCGCTCCGGTGCCGCCGGTCACCACAACATGCCTGCCGTCCAGTGTATCCGTCATCTACGACCGCTCCTGTCACTCTTATGCCGCACCGCCGCCGAAGGTCGCGCCTTTCGCGCAATCACTCAACCGAAATCTTGATGACGCAGCGCCGCTTGTGCGCGTCGGAACGTCGGCCATCCGACGCGGATCGCATCCCCAGGCAGACGCTGCCACAGCACTCAATCGATGGTGATCTCGATGACATACGGCAGTCCGGTCGCCCGCGCGCGCTTGAGTGCGTCTGCCAGATGACCGATGCCGGCGAGCCGCTCGGCGGCAATGCCGTAGGCCTCGGCCAGCTTGCAGAAATCAGGCGGCGCCGGCGAGACGCCGACCGGCTCGACGCCGACATCGAGCATCGAGGTTTCGATTTCGCGATAGCCGAGATTGTTCCAGACGACGAAGATCACCGGCGCCGCAGCGTCGAGCGCGGCGCCCAGTTCCGGCAGCGTGAACTGGAAACCGCCGTCGCCGGTGAGACAAACGACCGGCGCATCAGGCACGGCAAGGGCTGCGCCGATCGCCGCCGGCGGACCATAGCCCAGCGCGCCGAAGCCGGTGGCGGCGTTGAACCAGCCGCCCGGACGGTCGTGATCGTAATAGAGGTTGGCGGCATAGACCGGCTGGGTCGAATCGCCGACGATGATCGAGCCCGGCAATGCATCGCGGATCATCTCGACGGCGCGGGTTTGCGCCTGGAGGGCCGGGGCCATTTCGGCAAAGGCTGCTTGCCTTGTCGCAGCGGCGCGAGACTGGCCGTCGCCCGATGGCGGCTGGTCCGTACCAATCTCGACAAGCAGCGCCTCGAGTGCTGCGCCGCAATCGGCATGGATCGAAATCCGGGCGGGCCGGCGGGCAAGCTGGTCGGCGCCGATGTCGACGCGGATCAGATTGGACGGCAGGACAAAGCCACCGTCGCTATATCCGTCGTAGTCGGTCGGGCCGAATTCGGTGCCGGCGGCAATGACCAGATCGGCCTCGGCCATCAATGCACGCACCGCCTTCAGACTGGGGCTGGCCGGCACGCCGAGCGGATGGCGGTGCAGCAGGCCGCGGGCATTGGCCGTCTGGACAACCGGCGCTCCCAGCCTTTCGGCAAGGCGCTGTAACGGCGCTTCGGCTCTCTTGGCGCCGCCGCCGGCAAGGACCAGCGGGCGGCGGGCAGCCGCGCAAAGTTTTGCCGCCTCTGCTATCGCCGCCGGATTCGGCTCGGGCGGCGCGACATTCGTCAGCAAAGCGGCGATGCCGCCGGCCGGCTTGACCATGATATCGGTCGGGATCTCGATGTGCACCGGGCCCGGACGCGACGACGAAAACAGGGCGAAGGCGCGGGCAAGAACGCCCGGCAGTTCGTCGGCGTCGGTAACACGGTGCGAAAACAGCGCGACCTTTTCCATCATGCCGCGCTGGTCGGGCAGTTCGTGCAGATGGCCAAGGCCCTTGCCCAGTGTCGGCGTGGCGTTGACGCCCGAGATCACCAGCATCGGAACCGAATCGGCACGGGCCTGGCCCATGGCGGTGATGGTGTTGGTCAGCCCCGGTCCGGTAATGACGAAGGCGATGCCGGGCCTGCCGCCGGCGCGCGCATAGCCGTCGGCCATGAACCCGGCGCCCTGTTCATGACGCGGGGTGACGTGGCGAATCTTCGAGCGCGCCAAGCCGCGATAGAGTTCGACCGTATGCACACCCGGAATGCCGAAGACCGTATCGACATCATGGGCTTCGAGCAAAGTGATGAGCGCTTCGCCGACTGTCGTCATTGCCTGAGCACCGGACGTGTGAGGCAGGTCGGTCCGCCCTCGCAGGCGATGCACAGTGCGTCCGCCTCGAAGGTTGAAACCCTGCAGCCGGCGGCCGCCATGGCCGCCGCCGTCTTCGGGAAGCCGGCAACGGCGATCACCTCGCGCGGCGCGGTCGGCAGCACATTGAGGCTGAGGCCGTTGGAGGCGAAGAACTCCCCGGCGTCGCCTTCGACCAGGCGAATGCTTCGCGCCCGCAGCATCTGGTAGAAGGCAGCCGGCAAAAGCGGTGCATAGACCAGCGCCAGATCGTCGGCCAGCGGACTGATCACCGACATCAGATGCAGGCAGGCGTCCTCGCCATGCCAGAGCGGCAGGTCGTAGCCGTAGACCTCGCTTGCGGCGGACCGCATCAGCACGCGCTGCAGGGGCCCGGCCATGGACTGCGACCCGTATGCTTTACCCACCAAGTGCTCCTGAACCATCCCATCCAGCCAATAGCCACTCAGCGAGCAGTGATCAATGGTCCAAAAAGCATGGTTGACGGAGGCAAGCGGAACGGTACATCTTGAGAATGAGAAGTCTGTCCAGTGATGGTAATGGGTAAAAAATTCCAGCAGCGACGGGTCCGGCCATTTCGTGAGGCACCGCAAAGGTGATAGCGCAAGGCACCGCCCCCGCCCTGAAGTACACGGCGCAGAACGACGCCGCCGAAGCCATCCATGTCGAGAACCTGCATAAACGATTCGGCGAACTGCATGTGCTGAAAGGCGTTTCGCTGTCGGCGCGCGACGGCGAGGTCATCGCCATCATTGGCGGCAGCGGCTCGGGAAAATCGACCCTGCTGCGCTGCATCAATTGCCTGGAGAACCCGACCAGCGGGATCGT
The DNA here is from genome assembly GCF_000502375.1 of Mesorhizobium sp. L48C026A00. Classification (NCBI taxonomy): domain Bacteria; kingdom Pseudomonadati; phylum Pseudomonadota; class Alphaproteobacteria; order Hyphomicrobiales; family Phyllobacteriaceae; genus Mesorhizobium; species Mesorhizobium sp. L48C026A00. The sequence goes on from NZ_AYWU01000001.1 coordinate 79,599, forward strand.
TCGCGTCAATGGCGAGGAGATCCGGATGAAGGCCGACAGTCACGGCCACACCGTTCCCGCCGACCGCAAGCAGATCGAGCGCATCCGCTCCAAGCTCGGCATGGTTTTCCAGAATTTCAATCTGTGGAGCCACATGACACTGATCGAGAACGTCATCGAGGTTCCCGTGCATGTTCTGGGCGTCAAGCGCGATGTGGCCATCGCCGAGGCGGAAAAGCTGCTTGCCCGCGTCGGCCTGGCCGAAAAGCGCGATGTCTATCCGGCCTATCTGTCAGGCGGCCAGCAGCAGCGTGCGGCCATCGCCCGGGCGCTGGCCATCAATCCGCGCGTCATGCTGTTTGACGAGCCGACCTCGGCGCTCGACCCGGAACTGATCGGCGAGGTGCTGAAGGTGATCGGCGACCTGGCACGCGAAGGCCGCACCATGGTGCTGGTCACCCATGAGATGAAGTTCGCCCGCGAGGTCGCGACGCATGTCGTCTACCTCTACAACGGACTGGTCGAGGAAGAAGGGCCGCCGGAGCAGATCTTCGGCGCACCGAAATCCGAAAGGCTGAAGCAATTCATCCGCAACATCGGTTAAGCCGAGGCGGACGAAAAACGGGAACAACAACAAACTGGGAGTTTTTGGCATGAAGACCGTTCTGAAAACATTTGCCGCAGCACTTCTGCTCGGCGTCGCCGCGATGAGCATGGCAAAGGCCGAGCCGGTCAAGATCGGCGTCGCTGCCGAACCCTATCCGCCGTTCACCTCGCCGGATGCTTCCGGCAAATGGGTTGGCTGGGAGATCGAATTCATCGACGCGGTCTGCGCCGAGCAGAAACTCGATTGCGTCATCACCCCCGTCGCCTGGGACGGAATCATCCCGGCGCTGACGACCAAGAAGATCGACGTCATCGCCAGTTCCATGTCGATCACCGACGAGCGCAAGAAGACGATCGACTTCTCCGACAAATATTACAACACCCCGACAGCCATCATCGGACCGAAGGACCAGAAGTTCGGCGCTAGCCCGGAAGATCTCAAGGGCAAGGTCATCGGCGTGCAAGTTTCGACCGTGCATGCCGACTACGTCAAGAAGCACTTCACCGAAGCCGCGGAAATCAAGGAATATCAGACCCAGGACGAAGCCAATCAGGATCTTGCCGCCGGCCGTGTCGATGCCGTGCAGGCCGATTCCATCGCGCTCGATGCCTTCCTGAAATCGGATCAGGGCAAGCAATGCTGCGATCTGAAGGGCACGGTCGCGCCGGATCTGGCGATCCTCGGGCCCGGCGTCGGCGCCGGTGTCCGCAAGGAGGACACCGAGTTGAAGGAGAAGATCAACGCCGGCATCAAGGCGATCCGCGCCAACGGCAAATATGACGAGATTTCGAAGAAATACTTCGATTTCGACATCTATGGCGCCGACCCACAGTCGAATTGACGGCGTGCATCCCCGAGCGAACAACCACGCGGCGCAGCCAGCGTGCCGTGTGGCTTCGTCGAACTCTACCTATGCAAGCTTTCCGCTGACGGCATCGCCGGTGGTTTTGGCGCCAGCAATTCGGGGGCGACGCTGATCGACGCATTTCTTCCGGCCTCTGTGGCCCGCATCATCGAACTGCTTTCGCCGACGCCACCCGGTTGGGGCGGAACGCTTCTGGTCGGACTGCTCCACTCGGTCGAGATCGCTGCCGGTGCGTTCGGTCTCGGCCTCGTCATCGGNCGGAACGCTTCTGGTCGGACTGCTCCACTCGGTCGAGATCGCTGCCGGTGCGTTCGGTCTCGGCCTCGTCATCGGCATTTGCGGTGCGTATGGCAAGCTCTATGGCGGGCCTGTGGTGCGCGATCTGCTGGCAGTCTATACGACGATCGTCCGCGCCGTGCCGGAGCTAGTGCTGATCCTGCTGCTCTATTATGCCGGCACCGATTTGATCAACCAGTTGCTGACGGCAATGGGATATCAGCGCATCGATATCAGCGGGCTGGTGGCCGGCATTGCCGTGCTCGGCTTCGTCCAGGGCGCATATTCGACCGAGGTGATGCGCGGCGCGATCCTTGCCATCCCGCAGGGACAGATCGAAGCCGCGCGCGCCTATGGCATGTCTCCCGGCCTGCTGCTGCGACGCATCACCCTGCCGGCGATGCTGCCTTTCGCCATACCGGGCCTTGCCAATCTCTGGCTGATCGCCACCAAGGACACCGCCCTGCTGGCGGTCGTCGGCTTCTTCGAACTGACATTGGCGACGCGGCAAGCAGCGGGCGTAACCAAAGCCTATCTTACCTTCTTCCTCGCCGCGGGCGTGATCTATCTTCTGTTGACGCTGGTCTCCAATCTAATCATCGGCCGCATCGAGGTCTGGGCTCGGCGCGGCATGCCCTCGCTCAAGGAGGCGCGTTGATGGCTGTCGAAACGACCATCGTCAACGTAGCCGCCCGCGCGTCGCTGTGGTTGCAGCCGCACCGCATCGTGCTGATTGTGACTGGACTGGCGCTGGTTTTCGCGGCCGCTTTTTTCATGCGCTGGGACTGGCTGCCGCAATATTACGAAATGGCGCTTGTCGGCCTCTGGCGTACGCTCTGGATCCTCGCCGTCACCTGCACACTGGGCTTCCTGCTCGCCGTGCCGCTCGGATTGGCGCAGGCTGCCGGCCCGTTCTGGCTCGCGGCGCCTGCAAAGGCCTTCTGCACCGTCATCAGGGGAACGCCACTGCTGCTGCAGCTCTGGCTGCTCTACTATGGGCTCGGCTCGCTGTTTCCACAGTACCCATGGGTACGCGAGTCCTGGATGTGGCCGTATCTCAGGCAAGCATGGCCCTACGGCGTCCTGGCGCTGACCTTGTCCTTCGCCGGTTACGAGGGGGAAGTGATGCGGGGTGCCTTCGCCGGGGTGCCGAAAGGACAGTTGGAAGCGGCGCGCGCCTTCGGCATGAGCCGCTGGAAGATCCTGCGGCGGATCTGGCTGCCACAAGCCTTCTACCGGGCGCTGCCGACGCTGACCGGCGAAACCGTGCTGCAACTGAAATCGACGCCGCTGGTGGCGACCATCAGCGTGATCGACATATTCGCCGTCTCGTCAAAGGTGCGGCAGAGCACGTTCCTCACCTATGAACCCTTGCTGCTCCTGGCGTTGATCTATATGGCGATCACCGGCATCCTGGTCTTCGCCCTCGGCAAGATCGAGGCGCGGATCCCGAACAAAATTGGTTAGGGAGGAGCGAATAGGAGTAGCGAATAGCGAATAGTTCGCTGATTTCCTCTACTCCCTATTCGCTACTCGCTAGAGCTTCAGGGCAGCTAAAGATGCAACTCAGTCTCGACCAGGCGACAGGGCTGTGCCGGATGGCGGCGCTCGGCGCCGGCGCCAATGAGGAAGCGGCGCAGTCGCTTGCAGCCTCCGTCGTGGCGGCCGAGGCAGAAGGTCTGTCGACGGTCGGACTGTCGCATTTCATCGACTATCTCGAAGCGCTGGAGGCCGGCCGCATCGATGGCAAGGCCGAGCCGGTCATCACCAGGCCGGCTTTGGCGATCTATCTCTCCGACGCGCGCGGCGGTCTGGCGCATACCGGCTTCGACCGCACCATCGACGATCTCGCCAAGGCGGCGCGCCTGTTCGGCGTTGCCATCCTTTCGCAGAAGAACGCCTATACATGCGGCGCGCTCGGCTATTTCACAGGACGGCTGGCCGCGCAGGGGCTGGTATCCTTCGCCGCGACCAATGGACCGGCCGTGCTTGCCGGCTCCGGCTCGGTCAAGCCGGTCTATTGCACCAACCCGATGTCCTTCGCTGCGCCCGCCGCCGACGGTGCGCCGCTGGTGATCGACCAGTCGTCGAGCGCCACTGCCTTTGTCAACATCCGCAAGGCGGCTGACGACGGCAAGAGAATTCCAGAAGGCTGGGCCTTGGACGCGAGCGGCAACCCGACCACCGATCCCGCCGCCGCCATGAAAGGCGCGATGCTTGCATTCGGCGGCCAGCGTGGCGCCAACATCGCGCTGATGGTCGAAGTGCTGGCGGCGGGCCTGTCGGGCGCCAACTGGTCACTCGATGCGCCATGGTTCACCGACGGACCGGACAGTCCCGGAACCGGCCTCTTCGTGCTGGCCGTCGAGCCCAAGCTGCTCGATCCAAATTTCGAGAAGCGCATGAAAGATCAACTCGACCGGTTGCACCGCCGCTACGGCGTGCATGTCCCCGGCCGTGCCCGGGCCGAAGCGGCGGAGAAGGCAGCGGCACGGGGCATAACGGCTCCGAAAGCCGTGGTGCAGCGCATCTCCGAATTCGCCGCCCGGTATTCTTCCTGAAGACGTCCACACCTTCGGATAGTTGATCGCGCGACAGCGGGCGTACTTGCTCGTCGAACCACGTTTCGGAAACAGCCGGAAACCCTCGCGTCGGCTGGGTTTATCCGGGCTCTCCGCATCTGACCCGTAACATGCATTTCCCGGTCAACTTTTGTTCATTTGACTTTGACTGGGGTGGCGGCTGTTTGCGTGGATCAGCAGAAGAGGAACCCCAATGGCCGCAAGCACCCACAATCCCAGCACCAATCTTGTCGTTCCGGCCCTTGGCAGCCTCTATGCGGCGCTGAACACTACCTCTGAAACCATCCTGCGCGCCGTGGCCGGCATCTTCCTCACCATCCATGGCTCTGGCAAGATCATCGACCCGCTCGGCGCCGCCGAGATGGTCGAAGGCCTCGGCTTCTATCCTGGCGCGTTCTGGTCGGTGCTGCTGGCCTGCACCGAGTTCTTCGGCGGCATTTTCATCGCCATCGGTCTCTTGACCCGCCCGGCCGCCTTCGCCGGAATGTTCGTGCTCCTGGTCACCGTCTGGTTCCACTGGGTCACCCTGGGCGAGGGCTTTTCGGGTGCCGAAAAATCGCTGCTGTGGGCGGCGATACTGTTCTTCTTCGTCATCCGCGGCGGCAACCGCCAATCGGTCGACGCGCGCATCGGCAGGGCGTTCTGAACCAGCCGACACCGCGGCAAACGGCGACAAAGGATCGCCCTTTGCCTTCGGCGCGAAACGGATTATGAACGGCTTCAGCCAAGCCCAGTAGATCTGGAAAGCGCGCCGGAGCCAGCCATGACCGAAATCCTGCAGACCCCAAAGCTCGTTGTCGTGTTCGGCGGCTCCGGCTTTGTCGGCCGCCATGTGGTGCGGGCGCTGGCCCGGCGTGGCTATCGCATCAGGGTCGCCTGCCGCCGGCCCGATCTCGCCGGCCATCTGCAACCGCTCGGCAATGTCGGCCAGATCCAGCCGGTGCAGGCCAATATTCGCGTGCGCTGGTCGGTCGACCGCGCCGTGCAGGGCGCCGACCATGTCGTCAATTTGGTAGCCATCCTGCATGAGAGCGGCCGGCAGAAGTTCACGCCCGTCCACGAGTTCGGCGCCCACGCGATCGCCGAAGCGGCGCGCGCCGTCGACGCCGGGCTCACCCATATCTCGGCGCTGGGCGCCGATCTGAACGCGCAATCCGAGTATGCGCGCACCAAGGCGCTCGGTGAAAAAGCGGTCCTGGAGACGATCGAGGATGCGGTCATCTTGCGGCCCTCGATCAATTTCGGCCCCGAGGACAGCTTCTTCAACCGCTTCGCCGGCATGGCGCGCTATTCGCCGGTCCTGCCTCTGATCGGCGGCGGGCGGACCAAATTCCAGCCGGTCTATGTCGGCGATGTCGCCGAAGCGGTGGCGCGCTCGGTCGACGGCAAAGTCCAGGGTGGCCGGATCTACGAGCTAGGCGGACCTCAGGTGCTCACCTTCAAGCAATGCATGCAGGAAATGCTTGCCATGATCGACCGCAAGCGGTTGCTGGTGTCGGTGCCGTGGTGGGTGGCGAACATACAGGCATCGATCCTTGGGCTTTTGCCCAATCCGCTGCTGACCAAGGATCAGGTCCTGCAGTTGCGCGGGGACAACATCGTCTCGGAAGCGGCCATCAGGGAAAACCGGACGCTCGCCGGTCTCGATATCCAGCCACAGTCGATCGGCAGCATCCTGCCGAGCTATCTCTGGCGCTACCGGCCCGCCGGCCAGTTCCAGCGCAAGACGGCGGAATAGCCAATCAGGCGGCTCGCTAAAGCGCGTCGCGTTTGACCGGCCTCATGCGACGCGCTTTAGGTTATTGTCTCATGCATGTCGTTTTCGCAAAACCGCTGCACACCCTCGGTTCAAGCCCGAGGGCATGCTTTTGCGCGACATGCATTAAAGCCGCCGCGTGACCTGCATCGGCAAGCCGCCCTGTGGTTGCGTCGTCAGTTTCTGCACCGGCCACGGTTTGGTCTCGGCGGTGGTATCGAAGCGGAAGCGCGACAGCATGATCGCCAGAGCGATGATCGCCTCCTGCATGGCAAAGCTGGCGCCGATGCAGACGCGAGGACCGGCGCCGAACGGTAAATACTGAAAACGGTCGATCTTCTCGCGATTTCCCGGATGGAAACGTTCGGGCATGAAGGCGTCGGGCCTGTCCCACAACTTGCGATGGCGGTGGACGACCCAGGGCATGACCAGCACCGCGGCACGCCTCGGTATGTAGAGGCCGTTCCAGGTTTCGGGCTCGATCGGCTCGCGGTTGATCGACGGCGCCGGCGGATAGAGCCTGAGCGCCTCGTCGAAGGCGGCGCGGGTGAACGGCATGGCGTCGAGCCACTTTGTCGGGTCGGGCTCGCGCGCCAGCACGGCGTCGATCTCGCGCTCGACCTTTTCGCGCTCCCAATGTGCTTCGGCCAGGCAATAGAGCGTCCAGACGAGCGCACGCGCGGTGGTCTCGTGACCGGCGCCGATGAAGGTGATGATGTTGTCCTCGACCTCGGCGCGCGTCAGCCCGTCCGGTCCCTCCGCCTTGAGCAAAAGCGTGAGGAAATCCTGCGGCACCTTGTCCGGATCGTGCTTGACCCGCTCTTCGCGCATCTTGACGGTGTCGGTGACGATCTTGCGGAAGTAGGCCATGGTTTTGCGGCCGCGAATGCGGGTCAGGCGCGGCAGCCAGTGTGGCGCCCGCAACAGGTCGAGCGGATCGACGCGGCCCATGGTTTCGAACAGCCGGTCGATCTCCTTGGCGAAGCTGCCCGGCTCACCCGATATCTCACCGGAAAACAGTGTCTCGGCCAGGATGTCAAAGGTAAGCAGCGTCATGTCGTGGGCGATGTCCGACGTGCCGCCGCCCTCGTAGCGGGTGACGAACTCCCGCGTACGCCTCAGCATCGGCTCGGCAAAACCGAAGATGTGGCGCGGCGTGAACACCGGCGCCATCGCCTTGCGTGAACGCCGCCAGACCTCACCCTCGGCGGTCAGCAGGCCGTCGCGCAGGATCGGCCGCAGGATCATCTGGCGCACCGTCGCCATCTTGTAGTTTTTGGCATTGTCGACCAGCACGTGGCGAATGAGGCCGGGATCGTTGGCGATGACCAGCGGCCCGCCGATGCCGGTCACCGAAATCCAAGGCTGGTTGTAGGTCGGCTCGCCCCACAGTTCGAGCGGATTGCGATAGACGATGCGGATCATCTCCAGCGTCGAAGGCGGCGACGTGCGCGGCTTCGGCGCCGGTGGGACAAAGGGGGCGGGCTGACTGTCCATGGCGTGCTCCGCTGGTGAACTTAATGTAGTGGCTGGCAAGCCAAGCGTCCATGTTGCTGAACGGCAAGGGCGAAGGGCCCGCTCTCCGGAAATGTCACCGGGGCACAGGAGAGTAGATGATCGTCGGGAACAGGTCGGCCCGCTCTTGTGCGGCCGCTCTGTTCCCAAAACCGGTTCCACTTTTTGGGTCCGATGCCGTGGCCCGCCAGGCGTGCTCTTCTTCCATTCGGAAATGCTTGCAAACCTTGGAAAAACCGCCTTTTGCACCTATATCTGGGCCATCAAGGACGCGCGATTCGGAGCCGATTTTTTGCGCTGGATGTGCGGCATCAATCAGACAGGTTTTCATGAGCGATCAGATCGACAACGCCAGCGGCGCTGAGGCCGAGTACGGCGCCGATTCCATCAAGGTTTTGAAGGGCTTGGACGCCGTCCGCAAGCGGCCCGGCATGTATATCGGCGATACCGACGACGGCTCGGGCCTGCATCACATGGTCTATGAGGTCGTCGACAACGCTATCGACGAGGCGCTGGCCGGCCATGCCGACCTCGTCACGGTGACGCTTAATCCCGACGGTTCGGTGACGGTCATCGACAATGGCCGTGGCATTCCGACCGATATCCACACCGGCGAAGGCATTTCGGCGGCCGAAGTGATCATGACGCAGCTGCATGCCGGCGGCAAGTTCGACCAGAACTCCTACAAGGTGTCCGGTGGCCTCCACGGCGTCGGCGTCTCGGTCGTCAACGCGCTGTCGGCCTGGCTGAAGCTGAAAATCCGCCGCAACGGCCAGATCTACGAGATGAGCTTCTCGCATGGCAATGCCGACGGACCGCTGAGGGTCACCGGCAGCTATGAGCAGCGCAAGGTTGCCGGCACCTATGAGGGGCGCAGCGGCAGCGAGATCACCTTCTTTCCGTCGACCGAGACCTTCACCATGGTCGAGTTCGACTTCGGCACGCTGGAGCACCGGCTGCGCGAACTCGCCTTCCTGAATTCTGGCGTGCGCATCATTTTGACCGATGCCCGCCATGCCGACGTCGTGCGCCATGAGCTGCACTATGATGGCGGGCTCGAGGAGTTCGTCAGATATCTCGACCGCGTCAAGAAGCCGCTGATCGACAAGCCGATTGCGATCAAGGCCGAGCGCGACGGTATCACCGTCGAAGTCGCCATGTGGTGGAACGACAGCTACCACGAGAACGTGCTGGCCTTCACCAACAACATTCCGCAGCGCGACGGCGGCACGCATCTTGCCGGTTTCCGCGGCGCGCTGACGCGCCAGATTACCGGCTATGGCGAATCCACGGGCCTCACCAAAAAGGAGAAGGTGACGCTGATCGGCGACGATTGCCGCGAAGGACTGACGGCCGTGCTGTCGGTCAAGGTTCCCGACCCGAAATTCTCCTCGCAGACCAAGGACAAGCTGGTCTCGTCCGAAGTCCGTCCGGTGGTGGAAGGGCTCGTCAACGAGGCGCTCGGCACCTGGCTCGAAGAGCACCCGACCGAGGGCAAGGTGGTCATCGAGAAGGTCATCCAGGCGGCAGCGGCGCGCGAAGCCGCGCGCAAGGCGCGCGACATCACCCGCAAGAGCTCGCTCGGCGTCACTTCGCTGCCCGGCAAACTGGCCGACTGCCAGGAACGCGACCCGGCGAAGTCCGAAATCTTCATCGTCGAGGGCGACAGCGCCGGCGGCTCGGCCAAGGGCGGCCGTTCGCGCCAGAACCAGGCCATTCTTCCGCTGCGCGGCAAGATCCTCAACGTCGAGCGGGCCCGATTCGACCGTATGCTCGGCTCCGACATGATCGGCACGCTGATCACCGCGCTCGGCACCTCGATCGGCAAGGACGAGTTCAACGCAGACAAATTGCGCTACCACAAGATCATCCTGATGACCGACGCCGACGTCGACGGCGCCCACATCCGCACCTTGCTGCTGACCTTCTTCTTCCGGCAGATGCCAGAGCTGATCGAGCGCGGGCATCTCTACATCGCCCAGCCGCCGCTCTACAAAGTGACGCGCGGCAAGAGCTCGCAATACATCAAGGACGAAAGCGCCTTCGAGGAATTCCTGATCGGCTCAGGGCTGGAAGAGGCGTCGCTTGCGCTCAGCACCGGCGAGGTGCGGGCCGGGCAGGACCTGCGCAGCGCCATCGACGATGCACTGGCGGTGCGCCAGCTCATCAACGGGCTGCACACCCGCTATAACAGAGGCGTGGTCGAGCAGGCGGCGATCGCCGGCGCGCTCAATCCGGATGTCTTCGTCGATCTCGGCCGGGCCAACGCGATGGCCGAGCGTGTCGCCCGGCGCCTCGACATCATCGCCGAGGACACCGAACGCGGCTGGACCGGCCGCATGTCGACCTCAAACGAAGGGGTCGGCGGTTATGTGTTCGAGCGCACGGTGCGCAGCGTCAAGGAGTTCGCGCATCTCGATCTGGCGCTGATCAATTCGGCCGACGCCCGCCAACTCGACCGCTATGCGCCGCGCCTCGCAGAAGTCTACGGCGAGCCGCCGGTGCTGCGCCGCAAGGATGTATCGGAAACTATCTCTGGACCGCTGGCGCTGCTCAATGCCGTGTTTGCCACCGGCCGCAAGGGCCTGACCATGCAGCGCTACAAGGGCCTTGGCGAAATGAACGCCGAGCAGCTCTGGGAGACCACGCTCGACCCGAATGTGCGCTCGCTGCTGCAGGTCAAGGTCAATGACGCAACGGACGCCGACTCCCTGTTTTCGCGGCTGATGGGCGACGAAGTCGAGCCCAGGCGCGAGTTCATCCAGGAAAACGCGCTGTCGGTCGCCAACCTGGACATTTAAAGCCCAAGCAGCTGCTCAGCTTCGGACACTTAAGGCATTGGTAGGCCCAGGCCCACCAACGATCCCTGCTGCGTCGCAACAAAAGGATCATGAGGACCGGTCGGAACGGAAGAGCATCCAAGGCATTGTAATCGATCACAATCGCCGCAGGAGGCACTCATGGGACGTGGCATTTTGCTCTGGCTTCTCGGAGTCCCGATTCCGATCATTATTCTCATCATGCTTTTCGCACGTTAGGGGGCTGACATGCAGTCAACCTTAACAGCTGTCGACGTTTCCGCACCGACGGAATCCTCTTCTACCGCTGTCAGCTGGGGGCCAATCGTGGCCGGCGCCTTTGCTGCCTCGGCGCTAACATTGATCCTGATGCTGCTCGGCTCCGGGCTCGGGCTGACGATGGTTTCGCCGTGGTCCGGCTTGAGCACCTCAGTCACAACTTTCGCGGCCTCCACGGCTGCGTGGCTGATCATCGTGCAGTGGCTGTCGTCGGCCGTAGGCGGTTATCTTGCCGGGCGCCTACGCACCAAATGGGTCGGCGTCCACACCGATGAGGTCTTTTTCCGCGATACCGCACACGGCTTCCTCGCCTGGGCGCTTGCAACGTTGCTCGTCGCCGGTGTGCTCGGCTCGGCGCTCTCCGCAGCTGTCGGAACCGGCGTCCACGCCGCTTCGACAGTCGCGTCGGGCGCGGCAATGGGCGCTTCGGCAGGTGCTACTGCAAACGCCGGAGACGCCGCGACCGACACCGCAACGTCGTACTTCGTCGATGCGTTGTTCCGCCCGGCCGATGCGGCCAGGCTTGCGGCCGCCAACCCGGAGAGCGATGCGGCGGCGACGGCGCAGGCCTCGCGCATTTTGATCGCGAGCGCAGCAGCAGGCGAAGTGTCAGCCGACGACAAGACCTATCTGTCGCAGTTGGTAGCCGCCCGCACCGGGCTGTCGGAACCCGATGCCAGGGCCCGTGTCGATGCCGTGCTTGCCAGGGTCGAAGAGGCGAAGGTCCAGGCCCAGCAGGCTGCCGATACCGCCAGGAAAGCCGGTGCCACCTTCGCGCTGCTTGGCGCGCTGTCCCTGGTCGTCGGCGCTTTCATCGCAAGCGCCGCGGCAGCACTTGGGGGCAGGCAGCGCGACGATGAGGAGGCGGTCTTCCTGACCAACCGTTGATCGGTGCTTGAGGGGTTCCATCGACGCCGAGACTTTCCCCGGCATCGACCGGTTGTTTTGACGACGTCATCGCCATGAACTGCGCGCTGATTCGCCCAAACGAGCGTGCCCTATCTTCCGGCAGAAGTCGTCGGTGCCGGCTGGCTTGGCTCCAGTTTGCGGCCGAGATCGACGGTGTCACGCAGCACGTCGATATGCGAGCGCCGCGGGGTGCCGGCGGCAGGCTGCTGGTCCTCCACACCGAATCCAGGATTTTTTTGCCCAGGTGCGGGTGGCACACCGTTACCGTTACCTGTCTTTGGCTCAACCTATTCAGGTTGGGCTGAGCCTCCCCCGATACGCCACGATCAGGCCGATCAACGGCATCGAAATTTCCACATCGAAGCAGAATTGCCCGTCCCGTTCCGTTTCGAAGCTCGAGCCTTTGGGAAGGAGGAAGCCGGGCATTGGAATACCCAGCAGCGACCATCGTCTCGGAACCAGGGTCAGACAATCGCCGTCCACCACCACAGCCAACGCGAAGGACGCGATCCCAAACCGTTCCACCAGAAGATGCTGGTCCCTCCCAGTGCCGGCCGACTGAATCGAAGAAAAACACTTGCCGTCGAAACTACGGATCCAGTGTTCAGAGCGGTTCTCGGGCGAAAATGTCACCGTGACCGGCACCCGTGGCGCAGCTTTCGGGAAGCCGACAAGCGCCGCCACGAACGCGGCCGCCGGGCGGCGACCGCGTCGTACCTCGGCGAAGCCCGTCCATTGGCGGGTGGCGGTGCTGCCATGCAGATCCTGAAGGCGCGGAGCAAGTGAGGAGAAGGCGGATCCGAGAATCCCGCAGTACAGGGGCGCAACGATCTCGTGTCCCCGAAACCCGGTGAATATCTTCCGGCTTTGGAACAGCGCCTCATAGTCTGCAAGCTCAAGGGCGCGAACCCCGGACCGTGCTCCGGCCTCCGGACGAGTGCCCGCCAGCAATTTACGGATGATCGCTTCGATGGCCATCGATGGGATGTATGGTCCGTCATCCCCTTCGGCCAAAAGATGCCAGCTCCGTTCGGCGTTCTGCCCATCCGTGGTGCCGTACGCGCTGACGAACATACCGCCGCGATGCTCGCCAAAACGCATTCGGTTGAGCACCGCGTAGAAGAGACGCGAGAAAGGTTCCAGCGACGAGAGCCTGAACCTCGCGCGCGCCTTCGCCAGGAGGTTGAGTGTCCGGTGCAAGATTTCCGGGACTGGCCCGGCTCCCATCCAGATATCGGTCATTGAGGGATGCTCGGGCGGGATGACCTGCAAGTCCGGTACGTCCACCAGCGAGAAACGGATGTTCCGGAGCGGCAGCCGGCCCGGCACCGCGATGGTGAAGCGCATGCTTTCAGCCAGAGCGATGCCATGCGATTGCACCCCATGTCGTCGCAGCTTCACCGGAGCGCCGGCATAGCCCACCACCGCACGCATGACGTTGAGGCCGATTCCGGCATAGGGCGAAGGGGCGATGCCGCCTTTCACAGAGACGATGTCCATCGTCTTCGCCATCTCGCGCAGGACGGCGGCGGTCAGCACAGGAAAGCTGCTGATGCCCGATAGAATGAATATGCCTGCGTCCTTTGCTTGCGCGTCGAACTGAGGCACGCCGAACACAAAGTCGGCGGCGTCGGCAAAGTCGAGATAGTCGATGCCAGCGTCGATGCAGGCCGAAATCACACGATAGCGATTGGTCCCATAATGTTGGAACGGCCCGGACGCGTCGACGACCAGATTGGGCCGTTGCGCGCGCAGGCCGGCCACAATTTCTGCGCGATCAAGCGCAAGCGGCCGAACCCGGGCCCGCCCTCTGTAACGCGCGCAGAACGCCTCGGCGCGAGAGAAGTCGCGGCCGCAGATGATGAGTTCAATCTCCGGTATGTCGGATAGGAGCTCCACCAGGCGCCCGCCGAAAACGCCGTATCCGCCCAGGATCAGGATCCTCATGCGTGCTTTCAAACGTTTCCGCTTTTCAGCGACAGAACCGTCGCAATTTTCGGTTTGCGGTAGGGCAATTTTCGAAAGCCGCTTGACATTGATCGCACCAGCTTATCGAGGTTATTGAGAACTCTTTCGGTTTTTTGTGAGACTGCGCACCGGATATTTGCGGTATTGGCATGCTCCGGCGCGCCAATCCGCTTTATGCTTCGGGTCGTTCCAGTTTTCGGCCGAGATCGACGGCGTCACGCAGCACGCCGATATGCGAGCGCGGCGGGGTGCCGGCGGCTGCCGCGACCTCGACGCCGGTCGCCTCCAGCGACCAGTAGAGCCTGTGCGTGAAGATGCGGCCAAGCGAACTGCGCAGTTCGACCTGAATGTTCTCCACGCCGGGGCCGAAATTTTCGGCCATCGGTCCTGAGATCGGGTCGCCGGTCAGCCAGCCATTACCCCTGTCGAAGATGTTGGTCCAGCGCGTCGCGGCAAACACCGCACCATGATGCACCGCCCGCTGCGGCTTGCCCGAACGGCTGCGCCCTTCCTGATAGAGGACGGTTCCACCGGCCGCCGTCTCGGCGATCGGCGGGCATGCCGAGAACAGCCGCTCAGCGATGCCGCGCCTGAATTCGGCGAGATTGTAGGTCACCAGAAATTCGCTGTGGGTCAGCGGACTGCCGAGCGTGACGAAATCGCTGATCTTCCAAGGCAATGGATGATCGGCGTCGCCGGCGCGGAGGTGGCGGTAGAGCTCCCATTGGGCGCGCCGGAATCCGGCAAAATCATCCAATTTGTCGGGCCACGCAGAACCATCTGACTTGAGCGTAGCCTTGTCGACGGCGCGGATCGCTTTCAGTCTCGCCTTGTCGCGGAGGGCTTCCAGCTTTCGTGGCCTGAAATCGGCCCACAATATCTGCAGCAGATCATAGGCGATGATTGACCCCAGGCTGTGCGAGACCAGCACGATGCGGTCGTAGCCGTCGTCCACCATGAGGCGCCTCAACAGTGTCAGGCCACGGTCGCGGACAAGCGCGCGCTTCTCGACCGTTGCCGCTTCAGCCCGCACATAGGCGGCCACATCACCGAAATAAGGAAGACCAAACCGGTCAACCGCCCAGACGACGAACGAGGCCAGGATCGTGGCGAGCATGCCCGTGATCCAGGAAATATACCCTTGCAAGGCCGACGTCGCGAGCACGAACGCCGCGACCAAGACTGTTATGACTGCCAGAAGCGTAACGACATAGAGCCCGCGGGCGTCGCGCGGAATGTCGGCGGGCTTGCGCCAGAGCAGATTTGTCACCCAGGCCGCAAGCCGGCCCCGCGTCGTGCCTTGCGTGATGTCGGCCCAGTAAAGCTCGTAGAAATCAGTGCGGCGGCCATCGACATCATAAGGGGTGGTGATCCGGCGAAGTTCGTGCGAGTTCGTCCGGCTGTCAGGCGTGATCCAGCTCTGGTTGATCTTGTCGCCGCCTGGGTTGGCCGGATCCGCGACATGGGCATAAAACGGCGCGCGGGCGGAATCATGGCTCCAAACAGCCTGAACAAATTCCCTCAGCGTGCCCATCGGTCGCTGTTCGCCCATGCCATGCACGATGACCACGGCCTGGCTGAGCTTGCGCGGCGCCTTTCCGGGGGCAGGCAGGTTGGCCTTCGCGGGCGAGCCGGACTTGGTCGGCGAAGCGACAGGCTGGGGGCCAGACACCGGTGCCTCCGTTGGTGACAAATCCGTCCATCGGAACAGAACTTGCCCATCGTAGTGCTGAATCCGAAGCAAGTGCAAAAAGCGTCGCAGATATCTGTCGCAAATCGCCGACTTTTTGCGGGAGGGTTTTGCGACAGGAATTTGTTGAAGAGTTCAACGCTGGCGATTTTGTCGCGAAACTTAGGACTGTGACATCCGGCGCCGTTTGTCGCGCCGCCATGAAGCATCGGCAAGCCGCCGTTGCCGACAGCCGCCTGATCCGCTACTCCGTCCTCCCGGGCAGCACGTCGTTCAATCCCGCAAGTCAGGTATAGCGCCTGCTTCACAGCCAGTACGAAAGAGAACACATATGCCTCATAACCCCACCTCCGCCAGCCACGCGGCTTCAAGCGCGCCGCGCATCCGCGACTGGTCGCTGTCCTGGCAGATCGGGGCGGTCGGCCTGGGAACCGTATTTCTGGCATTGGCGTCTTACATCGAAGTGCCTATGGTTCCGGTGCCCGTGACCATGCAGACCTTTGCGGTCACCCTGATCGGCGCGGTCTATGGCTGGAGACTCGGCGCGGCCACGATCGTTGCATGGTTGGTCGAAGGCGCGATCGGGTTGCCGGTTCTATCTGGGGGCGCTGCCGGTGCGCATCACTTTGTCGGCCCGACCGCCGGATACCTCTTTGCTTTCCCCGTGGTCGGCGCGCTCACGGGATGGCTGGCGGAGCGCGGCTGGAACGGCAACCGCCCCTGGCTGGCGTTCGTCTCCATGCTCCTGGGCAACGCGCTTTGCCTCGTGCTGGGCGCAGCATGGCTTTCCATCGCCATTGGCATCGAACAGGCAATTGTCCACGGCGTCACGCCGTTCCTGATCGGCGGGGCGCTCAAGTCGGCATTGGCCGCGGTGACGCTCAAGCTCATGACCCGCGCGCAAAAATGACCGTCCGGCTGCGGCCGCACCATCTCCTTTGCCTGCTGACTTACGCAGGCAAGGGTTACAGCGCTGCGTTCGTCGCCAATTTCGACGCGATCGCGGCTCGGCTCTCCGCAGGCGAACACATCCTGATCGTCTCCGGGCCTGACGATATTTGCGCGCCCCTGCTCGGTGAGGCGGAGCCGCACTGCCTTCGCGACAGCGTGACGGAGCGCGACCGTCAGGCGGCGGCCAGTGTTGGTACGCTTCTGGGGTACTCGATTGCCGAGGACATGGAACTTCAGCTCCATCCCTCGCTTCTGCGAACTATGCGCGATGCGTTCTCTTCGGGCCGCACCCGGGGTGCTTGCGGCGGGTGCGAGTGGTTTGACCTTTGCAGTTCAATCGCCGCTTCAGACTATGGAACGGTGGCACTCCGGTGAAAGGCAACGCTCGCAGTGCGACGATTGTCGGGGTCGCCAACCCGGATCAGTGATCCATCGCCTTGACGATCTCTTCGGTCATCTTCTTGGCGTCGCCGAGCAGCATCATGGTGCCGTCCTTGTAGAACAGCGTGTTGTCAATGCCGGCATAGCCGGAGCCGAGCGAGCGCTTGACGAACAGACAGGTGCGAGCCTTGTCGACATCGAGGATCGGCATGCCGTAGATCGGCGACGACTTGTCGTCGCGGGCGGACGGGTTGGTGACGTCGTTGGCGCCGATGACATAGGCGACGTCGGCCTGCGCGAATTCGGAGTTGATGTCCTCGAGCTCAAACACTTCGTCGTAAGGCACGTTGGCTTCGGCCAGGAGCACGTTCATGTGGCCGGGCATGCGGCCGGCGACCGGATGAATGGCGTATTTCACGTCGACGCCATTGGCCTTGAGCTTGTCGGCCATCTCGCGCAGCGCGTGCTGCGCCTGGGCGACCGCCATGCCGTAACCAGGCACGATGACGACCTTCTGCGCGTTCATCATCAGATAGGCGGCATCGTCGGCCGAACCCTGCTTGACCGTGCGCTCGATGCCATCGTCGGCAGTGGCGGACGTCTCGCCGCCGAAGCCGCCGAGGATGACCGAGATGAACGACCGGTTCATGCCCTTGCACATGATGTAGGACAGGATCGCTCCGGACGAGCCGACCAGCGCGCCGGTGATGATCAGCGCCAGATTGCCGAGCGTGAAGCCGAGTGCCGCAGCCGCCCAGCCCGAATAGGAATTCAGCATCGAGACGACCACCGGCATGTCGGCGCCGCCGATCGGGATGATGAGAAGGACGCCAAGGACAAGAGATGCCGCCACGATCAGCCAGAACACCAGCTTGGACTCGGTGGTGACCAGCAGCACGATCAGCACGATCAGTCCGATGCCGAGGGCGGCGTTGATGAAATGACGGCCGCCGATCATGATCGGCTTGCCCGACATGCGGCCGTCGAGCTTGAGGAAGGCGATGACCGAGCCGGTGAAGGTGATGGCGCCGATGGCGACGCCGAGGCTCATCTCGATCAGCGCCTGGGCGTGGATGTCGGCGACCGTGCCGATGTCAAAACTTTCCGGCGCATAGACGGCGGCAGCCGCCACCATGACGGCGGCAAGGCCAACCAGCGAATGGAAGGCGGCGACCAGCTGCGGCATCGAGGTCATGGCGATGCGCCGTGCGGTGACCGCGCCGACCGAGCCGCCGATCAAAAGGCCGAGCACGATGAGGCCGAAGCCTCCCGCCGAAGGGGTCGCCAGCGCCAGCGTGGTGGCAATGGCGATGCCCATGCCGATCATGCCGTACATGTTGCCCTGGCGGCTCGTGGTCGGGTGCGACAGGCCGCGCAATGCCAGGATGAACAGGATGCCGGAGACCAGATAGAGGAAGGAGGCGAAGTTGGCGTTCATGGCGCTCTACTTGTCCTTCTTCTTGTACATCGCCAGCATGCGCTGGGTGACGAGAAAGCCGCCGAAGATGTTGACCGAGACCAGCATCAGCGCGACGAAACCGAAGCCGGTGGCGATGCCGGACGCCGAGATGCCGACGGCAAGCAGCGCGCCGACGACGATGACCGAGGAAATGGCGTTGGTGACGGCCATCAGCGGCGTGTGCAGCGCCGGCGTCACCGACCAGACGACGTAATAGCCGACAAAGATCGCCAGCACGAAAATGGCGAAGCGGAAGACGAACGGATCGATTGCCCCGCCGGACAGCGCGTGCGCGGCGTCGCCCGCCGCATCGGTGCCGCCTGGAGCGGTGGCCAGATCCTGCACAGCGAGCCGGACGGCGGCGGTGGCCTGGTCGAGCTGGTCGAGGGCTTTCTGCAAGGTCTGGTCCATCACGCGATCCCTTTCGACTTATTAGCGGGCGATTTGGGTGCGGCAGCTTTCCTGGATGCGGCAGCTTTCTTTGGCAGGGCTGGATCTTTTGCAGCGGCGGGCTTCGCAGGCTCAGCCGAGGCGATCATCACCGCCGGCTTGCCGGCGAAAGCCGGATGCACGACCTGGCCACCATCGGTCAGCATCGTCGCCTTGACCAATTCGTCGTCGCGGTTGATGGCAAGCGTCTTCGCGGTCTTGTCGACCAGCGTCTCGAGGAACGCAAACAGGTTCCTGGCATAGAGCAGCGAGGCGGAGGCAGCGACGCGGCCCGGCACGTTGAGATGGCCGACGATTTTCACGCCGTTGGCCGTGGTCACCACCTGCCCGGGCACGGCGCCCTCGACATTGCCGCCGCGCTCGACCGCTAGGTCTACGATCACCGAGCCCGGCTTCATCGAGGCGACCATCGCGGCCGAAACCAGCTTCGGCGCCGGACGGCCCGGAATCAGCGCCGTGGTGATGACGATGTCCTGCTTGGCGATGTGCTCGGCAGTCAGCGCGGCCTGCTTGGCCTGGTATTCCCTGGACATTTCCTTGGCGTAGCCGCCAGCCGTCTCGGCCGCCTTGAACTCCTCATCCTCGACCGCCAGGAACTTTGCCCCCAGCGAGGCGACCTGTTCCTTGGCGGCGGGACGCACGTCGGTGGCGGTGACCACGGCACCGAGACGACGCGCAGTAGCGATCGCCTGCAGGCCGGCGACGCCGACGCCCATGACGAAAGCTTTCGCCGCCGGCACCGTGCCCGCCGCCGTCATCATCATCGGCAGCGCCCGGTCATATTCGGCAGCCGCGTCGATCACCGCCTGATAGCCGGCGAGGTTGGCCTGGCTGGACAGGACATCCATCGATTGGGCGCGCGTGATGCGCGGCATGAACTCCATCGAGAAGGCGGTGACGCCGGCCCTTGCCAGAGCATCGACCGCAGCATCGTTGCCATAGGGATCGATGATGGCGATGACGGCACTGCCCGGGCGATAGGCCTTCAGCTCCGCCTCATCAGGCCGGCGCACCTTCAGCACCACATCAGCCTTGGCGACATCGCCGGCCTTACCGATCGCAGCGCCGGCCTTGGCGAACTCCTCGTCGGGAATGCGCGATGCCGTGCCGGCGCCGCTTTCGACGATGACGTCAAACCCCAGCCCCGCCAGCCGCTTCACCGTGTCGGGCGAGGCAGCAACGCGCGGCTCGTTCGCATCGAGCTCACGAGGGATGAAAACCGTCTGTCCCACCGCATGATCCTTTCGGCTGGAACCTGTCTGCGCAGGACGCCGACCGAACTTCCGGCGATGTCGCGGGCAAGGGAGTTTTGAAGAATTTACCGGAGAATGAAAGCGCCGACGGCGAGGATCAGAACGAACAGGACAAAGCCCGAGAAGAAGCCGCCCGCAAAGAAACCGAAAGCCATTGCCAGAAGCACGGCGGCGCAAAACAGCGACCCGTATTTGGCGAGCATGATAAAGCCGGCATAGGTGCGGTCGTGCTCGGCATAGTCCATCTTCGCGCCTAGTTCGACAGGACCGGTCGGCGAGTGATCAGCCATAGGAATACCCCTTCGAAGACATCTTTCAGGCACATAGCGAAAAGCCAGGCCGAGGGCAATGGCGCTATTGCCGCATCGCTGAAGACAACAGCCTCAAAAGAAAATTGGAGCCGCCAGATGCACGATGTCGTTTCGGAGGCGCTCGCGGCTGCCGCCTCGCGCTTGCTTTCCGGCTAACGCGCCGCGCCTGCCGACATTTTCAGCCGGCGAGTTGCGGAAACAGCCCAAGCAGCCCGACGACGATCAGGTAGAGCGCGACGATGTAGTTGAGGAGTCGCGGCATCACCAGGATCAGCACGCCGGCAATCAGCGAGATCAACGGAGTGAGTGCGAGCGTGGGAATGGTCATGTCGGGTTCCTTTCGGTAGAATTTCCGCCGAAGCGATCCAGATTGACGTCGTCCGCGCCACCGGCGCGCCTCCAGAACGCCGAAGCGGCCTGAAAGCTCCAGCCGCGCTCTAAATTTGCCATTTGTCAGGCGGCTTCGCGGTAGTATTTGGCGGTCGGCAGAATGGTCAGCGGCGCGAGTTCACCGGCACTGGGTGTCTCAAACAGCATGCGCTGCTCCATCGGCGTCGACCGAAAGAATGGGAACCGGGAGAAAGACCGTTCGCGAATGGCGCTGACGTCGGCTCGGTAGAGCACGACCTTGTAATTCAGGCCCGGATAATTGCGTAACTCGCCAATTTGTTCGGAACAGTAAATGCGACGATAGAAGCCTGCATGTTCCGGGCGGATGGTGGAGAGACAATAAGGCGCGTCGAAGTAGAAGCATGCCATGCCAGCGAGGCGCAGCGTCAGATACGGAATTTGCGGATAGACCCGCGACCAGTCCGGATCGGCGGCAAAGCGGCTGGGATCGGCAAAATGCAGACCAGACGCCAGCATAGGGCGCAATATGTCGCCATAAACCGTCGTGGAAGGCGACTGCGGCGTGGCGCTGCAGGCATGGTGAATACGCAGCGTACTGACCAGAACGCCGTCGATATAGATTCCGAACTTGGAGCAATTGGCCGCTTCGTCGAGCTCGTCATGCACAATATGGTCGGGATTCTCCGGGACCATATCGCTCAGACGGTAAGATTTGTAGCGCAACCTGTAAATGTCTTCGAGATCTTCGCCCTTGTCGCAGCGGCGATATTCCGTCCGCTCGAGCATCGCCGAGACGTTCCTGGCAAAGCCTGACATATCGTCAGACGCATTAGTCCCGTCCGCACCCGCCGCCTGGCGAGGCGAAGTCAACTCGACAATCATCAACTCGTTCCCCGCAACTGCCGCCGCGATCAACACTACGGCAGGGCCGTATGATGTAAAGATGAAAATAAGATAGAGATCATTTACCAGCTATTAAGGTTAACAATTGGCGTAATTATACTAAAGTACCAGTTTTTTCGGTAGAATTCAGCGATGCGTCGCCTTGCTGGCCGTCTTGATGTCCTTGGCGAAGGGCCAGACCGTGCTCGCCATCGTTTCGATGCCGGATGCGCTGAGCGCCGAGCCGAACAGGAATCCCTGAACCAGGTCCGGCTTGACCTGCAAGGCCAGGATCTTGAGCTGCTCGAAAGTCTCGACGCCCTCGACAGTCACCGAAAGCCCCAGCGGCCGTGACAGATTGACGATGCCCTTGAGCAGTTCGAGCGAACGGCTGTTCTGGGTGACGTCCATCAGGAATGAACGGTCGATCTTGATCTTGTCGAGCGGCAGCTTGTGGAGATAGCTCAGGCTCGAATAGCCGGTGCCGAAATCGTCGAGCGCGATGCGCACGCCAAGCCGCTTCAATTCCTCGATATACTGACGCGTCAGCGACTTGTCGTCGAGCAGCGCCGTCTCGGTGACCTCGATCTCCAGGCGGCCGGCGGCGAGGCCGGAGCTGGCGAGCGCATCGCGAACCTTTTGCACAACGTCGCGGTTGCGAAAGTCCTTGGCCGAGAGATTGACCGAGACACTGGTCCGTGCTGGCCATTTGGCGCATTCGACGCACGCCGCATGCAGGACGAAGGTGCTGATCTCGGAGATGATGCCCATTTCCTCCGCCAGCGGAATGAAGATGCTGGGCGAGATCGGTCCGAGATCGGGGTGGTCCCAACGGCACAGCGCCTCGCAACTGGCTATGCGCATCGTACTCATCGCCACGATCGGCTGGTAAACCACCCGCAACCCCTTGCTTTCCACCGCAGTGCGCAGATCCGCCTTCATCAGCTGACGGTTGCGGAAAGCGGCATCCATCGATGCCTCGAACAGCCGCCAGGTGTTCTTGCCGAGTTCCTTGGCTTTGTAGAGCGCCAGGTCCGCCTTGACGATCATGGCGTCGACATCGGTATCCCTGACCCGCGACAGCACCGCGCCACCGCTGGCCTGGATACGCAGTCCGTGGCCGGCCACGTCGACCTCGCCCTGCAGTTCAATGAAAATCCCGTCGATTTGGCTGGTCAGGTGGCTCTCGTCCTCAACGCGGTCGAAGAAGGCCATGAACTCGTCGCCGCCGAAACGGCTGATGGTGACGCCTGGTCCGGCGATCGCTGCCAGCCGCTCCGCGACGGCGTAGATCAATCCGTCGCCGACCGGGTGGCCAAGCGTGTCGTTGACGCTCTTGAAGTCGTCGAGGTCGAGCACGGCGAGCCCGCAGAGACGCTCGAGGTCACCGGATGCCATGGCCTCTTCGATCAGCTCGTGGAAATAGGCGCGGTTGGGCAGGCCGGTGAGGCTGTCGTAGCGCGCCATGAAGCGGATCTTGCCTTCTGCCTCGACGCGGGCCGTCACATCCTCGAAGGTGATGACGCCCAGTTCCTGGCTGCCCTCACGCGCCGAGAACTCATAGTGCTGCCCGTTCGCGAGCGAGACGAGAACCTTGCGGTCGCGGCCCTCGCGCAGGGCGCGCGTAAGCTGGGCTTCGATGTAGCGGCAGTCCTTCGGCGCCAGCATGCCGCCGGCAACGCCGCGCATCAGCAGGCCGTGGATCGATCGCCCGAGCAGCGCGTCGGGCGACTTGAGCGACATCAGATGCGCGGCTTCGGCGTTGGCCACCACCACCCGGCCGTCAGGGCCGAGCATGACAAGCCCGTGAGACATGGTGTTCAGCGCCCGATTGAAGCGCTGGGCGAGGCGGTTCGCCTTCTTCTCTTCGGACAAAGCGGCGAAAAGCACTTCCCTGACCACATCGGCGAAGCGTTTGATCGCGAATAGGAAGGGAGCCGACATCAGACCGAGGATCACATGGTAGACATCGCCACGCAGGATAAAGCCCAGCGAGATCGACCACGTCATGGTCATGATGAAGATCATGACCATCCTCGGGGAGCCGTAATTGCGGCCGGCGATCGCCGTGGCGGACGCCAGCGTAACGCAGACAGCGGCGATTTCGGCATAGTTGTCATGCGCCAAGTAGATGCCGGCGAAACAGAAGGCGCCCAGCATGAAACCATGCATGGAGCCGTAGAAAATGTAATCATTTTCGCGGCGGCGCGCCTCCTCCCAATTCCTGGGTGACGGGGCGTGGCGGTATTTTCTGATGTTACGCAGGCGCAGAAATGCGACGATCAGAAATCCGGCGACCACCGCAATGTAGATCGGATCCCTGGTCTTCCAGTAGACCAGGGCGACCAGCAGGGTTTGGGCAAAGAATCCAATCGAAAGCGTCAGGCTGTCGCGGAACAGAGTTTCCACGAACGGAATGTAGACGTCGACCGGGATCTCGTTTTTTCTTTTCAGATTCACGCCTGAGTCCCACCCTGGGGAGGCAAGCTGTGTCACATCAGCCTTAAGAAAGATTTAGAGAGGCGGTTCCGGGCCTCACCATCAGGTCGGCTAACGCCAGGGAAGCTACCCTTCAGGTAAACAAGACATATCGATCACTCGGCGGCCTGGAGTTCCGGCCGAGCCGGTGTCTTCGCCAGGCGATCGAGCAGCCTCAGGCGCTCGCCGGCGGCCTTTTCGGCGCTGGCCCGCCTGACGTGACCATAGCCGCGAATGAGTCCCGGCACCGAGGCAAGCGCTGCCGCGGCCTCGACCTTGCCTGGCGCCAGCGCGCCGGCGACAAGCTCCAGGTCGGCCTCGTACTGCGCAAGAAGCTGCCGTTCCATACGCCTTTCGGAGCTGTAGCCGAACACATCAAAGACCGTGCCGCGCAAGCCTTTCATCGCTGCCAGCAGGCGGAATCCCTTCATCATCCAGGGACCGAAGTTCGACTTCCTCGGCTTGCCGTCCTTGCCGCGCCTGGCCATGATCGGCGGCGCGAGATGGAATTCGAGTTTGTCGTAGCTCTGGAACTGCTTGCCCAGTTCAGCGGCAAAGGAGCCATCGGTGTAGAGCCTTGCCACCTCGTATTCGTCCTTGATCGCCATCAGCTTGAACAGGTTCCTCGCGGCGGCTTCGGTCACATCAGTCGAACCGGGCGCCACGCTGGCTTCGGCCTTGCGCAGCACGGCCACTCTGTCGGCATAGCGCTTGCCATAAGCGGCGTTCTGATAGGCGGTGAGGAAGGCGACGCGGCGGGCGATGACGTCATCGAGCGTCTCGGCGACAGCGGTGTTCTGTGCAGCCGTGCCCGGCTGAACGACGAGGGCGCGCACGAAATCCGGCTGGTGGGAGGCGCGGCGGCCCCAGCGGAAGGCTGAGACGTTCATCGCCACCGACTGGCCGTTGAGCTCGATCGCCTTTTCGACTGCCTCGGCAGACAGCGGCAAGCCACCATGCTGAAAGGCGAAGCCGAGCATGAACATGTTGGCGCCGAGCGAGCTGCCGAACAGCGCGGTGGCGGTGCGGGTGGCATCGAAAAAATGCGTCTTGTCGTCGCCGGCGGCAGTGCGGATCGCCTTTTTCAGCCGCTCAACGGGCAGCGAGAAATCGGCCGACCGGGTAAACTCGCCGGGCATGATCTCCGCGGTGTTGGCGAGGAAGATCGTGTGGCCTTCGCGCACCGCGGCGAGCACCTTTTGGGCGCCCGACACGACGAGGTCGCAGCCAAGCACAAGGTCTGCCTTGCCGGCCGAAACGCGGATGGCATGGATATCGTCCGGGCTGCGCGCGATGCGGACGTGGGTGAACACCGAGCCGCCCTTCTGGGCAAGGCCGGCCATGTCGATCATGCCGCAGCCCTTGTCTTCGAGATGAGCCGCCATGCCAAGCACCGCGCCGATGGTGACGACGCCGGTGCCGCCGACGCCGTCGATGATCGCCGCCCAGCCTTGGTCGCCGAGCGGGAATTCCGCGGGCGCGGGCACGCCGTCGAGCGGATCGGTGGTGCCGGCCATACCCTCGGCCTTCCTGATCTTGGCGCCATGCACGGTGACGAAGGACGGACAGAAGCCGTTGATGCAGGAGAAATCCTTGTTGCAGCTCGACTGATCGATCTTGCGCTTGCGGCCGAATTCGGTCTCGACCGGCTGGATCGACACACAATTCGACTGCACCCCACAATCGCCGCAGCCTTCGCAGACCAGTTCGTTAATGAAGACGCGCTTGTCGGGATCGGGGAAAGTGCCGCGCTTGCGGCGGCGGCGCTTTTCGGCGGCGCAGGTCTGGTCGTAGATCAGCACGGATGTGCCCCTGACCGCGCGCAACTCGCGCTGCACGAGGTCGAGGTCGTCGCGATGATGGATGGTGGCGACTGCAGGGAATTCGACCTTGCCGGTATATTTGGCCGGCTCGTCGGTGACGATGGCGATCCGCTCGACGCCCTCGGCCCGCACCTGCCTGGCGATCATGTCCACGGTCAGGCCACCCTCGTGCGGCTGGCCGCCGGTCATGGCGACGGCGTCGTTGTAGAGGATCTTGTAGGTGATGTTGGCGTCGGTCGACAGCGCGAAGCGGATCGCCAGCGCGCCGGAGTGGTTGTAGGTGCCGTCGCCGAGATTCTGAAAGATGTGGTCGCGCTTCGAGAACGGCGCCTGGCCGACCCATTGCGCGCCCTCACCGCCCATGGCGGTGAAACCTACGGTGTTGCGATCCATCCACAGCGCCATGAAATGGCAACCGATGCCAGCGGCGGCGAGCGAGCCGTCGGGCACCTTGGTCGAGGAATTGTGCGGACAGCCGGAGCAGAAGAAGGGCGTGCGCGAGGCAATGTCTGTTGTCTCGGCGAGCATCGCCTGGAACTGGCGAAGTTTCGCCACCCGCGCGGCGATCTCGTCCGACGGACCAATCGTCCGCAAGATTCTCTCCCCGAGCGCGATGGCGATGTCGTTGGGATCGAGCGCGCCCTTGGCCGGGAACAGCCCGTCGCCGCGCTCGTCCTTCTTGCCGACGATGATCGGCTGCATGGCGGTGCCGTAAAGGTTCTCGCGCAGTTGCACCTCGATCAGCGAGCGTTTCTCCTCGACGACGACGATGGTGTCGAGGCCGCGAGCGAAGTCGGCGATGTGCTGCAGGTCGAGCGGCCACGGGCAGCCAACCTTGAACAGCCTGATGCCGATGCGGTTGGCGGCGGCTTCGTCGACGCCGATGTCTTCCAGCGCCTGGCGAACGTCAAGATAGCTCTTGCCGACGGTGACGATGCCAAGCTTCGGGCCACTGCCGCCGGAATAGACGATCCGATTCAGCCCGTTGGCGTGGATAAAGGCCGAAGCGGCGGCGCGTTTGTATTCATGCAGTCGCTCCTCCTGGCCGAGCATATCGATCTCGTTGCGGATGTTGAGGCCGCCGGGCGGCATGTCGAAGTCCGGGACGACGATATCAAGCCGTTCGAGCGCGGCATCGACCGAAGCCGTCGATTCGATGTTGTCCTTGACGCATTTGATCGCCGCCCAGGTGCCGGCGAAGCGCGACATGGCAATGCCATAGAGCCCATAGTCGATGATCTCCTGGACCCCGGCCGGATTGAGGATCGGCACCATGGTGTCGACAAACAGGAACTCGGTCGCGTGCGCGTTGGTCGAGGATTCGGCCATGTGGTCGTCGCCCATCAGGGCGAGCACGCCGCCATGTCTTGACGAGCCGGCAAGATTGGCATGGCGGAAGACGTCGCCGGAGCGGTCGACGCCCGGTCCCTTGCCGTACCAGACCGAAAAGACGCCGTCATGCGTGCCCTCGCCCAGCAATTCGGCCTGCTGCGATCCCCAGCAGGCGGTGGCCGCGAGTTCCTCGTTGAGGCCGGGCTGGAAGACGATGTCCGACTGGGCGAGCTGCTTCCTGGCCTTCCAAAGCTGCATGTCGAGGCCGCCGAGCGGCGAGCCGCGATAGCCGGAGACGAAGCCAGCGGTATTCAGGCCAACCCGGCGGTCGCGCTCGCGCTGCATCAAAAGCATGCGGATGACCGCCTGCGCGCCGGAAAGGAAGATGCGCTCCTTTCGCAGGTCGAACTTGTCGTCGAGCGCGACATCATGCAGCGTCATCAGGCATTTCCTCTGCGGAGGCCGCAGTTCGAGCGCAGCCAACGTCGGAGTTGGAGGCTGCAGTGTTTCTCCCCTTGCCGGGCAGGTCAAACAAAATCGAAGATGCCAGGCGAGGCGCAACAAACGATCCGTTCCACGCCCGATTCTGTATGAAACGCGCGCCAATTGGTCCGTCAGCGCCAAGAAAATTCCGGCCGCGACCGATACCGGCGATGTTTGCGTCAGCCGGCCTTCGAACAGTCGGGCTTCGGCGCGCCCGGCAGCTTGCCGTCCGGATGACCGAGAAGCTCTGGATTGGGCGTATAGAGCTGATCGATGACCAGCGGCCGGTCGGGCAGGACCGATTGGTCCTGCGTCGACATCAGCGTGGTG
The DNA here is from genome assembly GCF_000502375.1 of Mesorhizobium sp. L48C026A00. Taxonomy (NCBI): domain Bacteria; kingdom Pseudomonadati; phylum Pseudomonadota; class Alphaproteobacteria; order Hyphomicrobiales; family Phyllobacteriaceae; genus Mesorhizobium; species Mesorhizobium sp. L48C026A00. The sequence goes on from NZ_AYWU01000001.1 coordinate 107,307, forward strand.
TCGATCTTCTGGAGGATTGCACCGTTGGCATCCTTGATGCTGATCGAGATCGCATAGGGCTTGTCCTTGACGATGCAGGAAAGCGCCGGGCTCTCCAGCGACACCTTGCCGAGCTTCGGCCAGATTTTCTGTTCGACGATCAGTGGCTCGCCGCCTGCTGGGTTCTGGAAGCTGGCGACCCCAACCTGTCCTTCCTCCATAGGCTGCAGCGGCCTCAGCGTGACGACAAAGGTTGCCCTTGCGAGGCGATAATTGAAGACGACCAGCCTGCCGGAAATCTCGAACAATCTGCCTTCGCCGTCCTTGCCGGTATCGCGGCAGGCGCCGAGCGTTGCCGCGGCCACGAGCATGGCGCCGACAACGATCAGGCGCAAGATTTTCCTAGACATTGGCGGTCCCTCTGGCTGCCGTTCGGCGGCGATAGTGGCGACTTGCCTTCTGGCGGTTGCCGCACACCGCCATGTCGCACCAACGACGGCTGGAATTGCGGCTTCGGTCGAGAAACAACCAACTGCAATTGGGGCAGATCCTCAGCCTTGCGACGGTGTCAGCGTGCAGCAGCGACAGTGCGGAAACCGCCAGTGCCGCCTCGAAGGCGATGGGCGTCGCCGGCTCGCCGAACGGCCGTCCCGGCGCACCGATCTCGGTGCGGCCGTCCGCGAGACCGTCGGCGCAGGCCTTCAGGAAGCCCGGTAGATCGCCTGTAGTGACCGCGCCCTTCGACACCGCACGACGAAACAGCCGGTCGGTCGTCTCGCGGATCGCCAGCACGACCGGCGCGATCTTGTCCGGGAACGGCGCTTCGAGCCGCCTGCCGCCAAGCTCGGCGGCGCGAAAGACGCTCGCCGTGTCGGCGAAACGGGCGATCTCCGCCGGATCTTTGAACCGGTCGAAGGTTTTCCGGGGATCGCCGCGCAGCACGACGGTGTTCGCCGTGTCGAGCGCAAGAAGGCCGCCAGTGAAGCGGTGCGGGGTCCAGGAAACCGTCATGGGCGCCATTTCTAACCGATAAGCTGCGTTTGACAAGTTAGATTGCCGATGCAAATCTGCTCCGCACGGACGCGGTTCTCCGCGATCCAAGGACATTGGCATGCTCTATTTCTTCCAGCAGGTGCTGAACGGGCTGCATTCCGGCGCGCTCTATGCCCTGCTCGCCTTCGGCTATGTGCTGACCAACGGCATCCTGCACCGGACGAACCTCGCCTATGGGGCGCTGTTCGCCTTTTGCGGACAGACGATGATCCTCACCGCGGCCTTCGGCTATCAGGCCCTGTGGCTGACCCTGTTCGCGGCCGTCGCGCTCGGTATTGTCGCGGCGTTCCTGTATGCGGGGCTGATCAGCCATGTCCTGTCGCGCAGCATCTTCGAGCCGCTGGCCGACCGCACGCCCAATGCGATCGTGGTGACGACGCTGGGCATATTGCTGCTGCTGTCGGAGGCAAGCCGCATCGCCGCTGACACGCATGATCTGTGGCTGCCGCCAATGCTGGCCCAGCCCATCATTTTTGCGAACGGGGCCAACTTCAATGCCACCCTGACGCTTATCCAATTGCTCGACTGCGGGATCGTCGTGGCAACCATTGTGCTCGCCTCCTGGGCGTTCGCCCGCTCGAGTTTCGGCCGGCGCTGGCGCGCCGTGTCCGACGACCCCAAAGCCGCCGCCATGTGCGGCGTCGACGTGCGCGCGGTGTTTCGGCACGCGGTGCTCGCCGGCGGCCTTTGCGCGGCGCTGGCCGGTGTCCTCGCCGGCCTCTACTATGGCAACATCAGCTTCGGCTCCGGCCTGGTCTACGGGCTGAAAATCCTGTTCGTGACGGCGGTGGGCGGCTATCTCTCGCCGTTGCGGGCAGCACTTGGCGCTGCCGCTTTCGGCATGGCCGAATCGCTGTGGGCCGGCTATTTTCCGGTCGAGTGGCGCGACGCCTGGATGTATCTGTTCCTCGTCGCCATGCTGGTGCTGATCGGCGCCGGGCGAGACCAGAGCAAGATCGTCTGACTGCGCCAACCTGGGTAGCGTTGGCTGCAGACGTCACTTTGATTTTTGCGCATGATCCCTTCCGCGGCTGTTTCGCCCCTTCCCCATCCCACAAGATTGTTTTACTCGGTCTGCCCTCTGTTGACCCGCCGGGCCACGCACGGCATACCGTTGGGCCACATTGAAGCGGCAGAAAACAAGCGGGAATCGGCGCGCCCGTAATTCTTTGAGTCACGCACCGTGCTTTCCGAAATCGACACCGATTTTCGGGCCGATGCGTAAAGGGAGGAATGTATGGCAGGGCTTCTCACTCTATCCAGAACCATTGACCGTGTGAACGAGTTCATCGGCAAATGGGTGTCGTGGCTGATCCTGCTGGCAGTCCTGGTCAGTGCCGCCAATGCGGTCATCCGAAAGACGTTCGACATGTCGTCGAACGCCTGGCTGGAACTGCAGTGGTATTTGTTCGGCGCCGCCTTCATGCTGGCCGCCGCCTACACGCTCAAGCAGAACGACCATATCCGCATCGACGTCGTCTACGGCATGTTCTCGCGCCGCGTGCAGCACTGGATCGACCTCTTCGGTCACCTCTTTTTCCTGATGCCGTTCGTCACGCTGATGGTGATCTATTTCGTTCCCTATGTGTCGCTGTCGTTTCGCAGCGGCGAAATGTCGAACAATTCGGGCGGGCTGATCATCTGGCCGGCGAAGGCGATCCTGCTGGCCGGCTTTTTCCTGCTCGCGCTGCAGGGCGTCTCGGAGATCATCAAGAAGATCGCCATCATGCGCGGCGACATGGACGATCCCACCCCGTTCATATCGGTGCATGAGCAGGCCGAACTCGAAGCCAAGGCGCTTGCCGAAGAGGTGCGCTCGTGATCGAGTTCATCGCCCAGAACATGGCGCCGATCATGTTCGCCTCGCTGGTCATCTTCCTGCTGATCGGCTACCCGGTCGCCTTCTCACTCGCCGCCAACGGCCTGCTGTTCTTCTTCATCGGTGTTGTGCTGTCACCCTATTCGGGCGGATCGATCAATCTCGCCTGGCCGCTGCTGCACGCGCTGCCGGACAATTTCTACGGCAGCCGGGTAATGTCGAACGACACGCTGCTGGCCATCCCGTTCTTCACCTTCATGGGCATCGTGCTCGAACGATCGGGCATGGCCGAGGACCTGCTCGATACGATCGGCCAATTGTTCGGGCCGATCCGCGGCGGCCTCGCCTATGCCGTGATCTTCGTCGGCGCGCTGCTTGCCGCAACCACGGGGGTGGTGGCTGCCTCCGTCATCGCCATGGGCCTGATCTCGCTGCCGATCATGCTGCGCTACGGCTATGACCGCCGTGTGGCATCCGGCGTCATCGCCGCGTCGGGCACGCTCGCCCAGATCATTCCGCCGTCGCTGGTGCTGATCGTTCTGGCCGACCAGCTCGGCCGCTCGGTCGGCGACATGTATGCGGGTGCGCTGATCCCGGGGATGGTGCTGACCGGCCTTTATATGATGTATATCGTGATCATGTCGATCATTCGGCCGAACTCGATGCCGGCGCTGCCACTTGAGGCCCGCACCCTCGGCCACGGTGTCCTGTCGCTGCTGGTCGCGGTGCTGGCGGCAATCGTGGTTTCCTACGCGGCCTATCGCTATCTGGCGCCCTCGCAGGGCCAAAACGCCGACATCCTTGGCGCCACCATCGGCGTGATCTCCATCTATGTCGTGGCAATCGCCGACCAGCGCCTGAAGATCAACATGATGTCGCGGCTGGCTCAGCAGGTGATCATCGTGCTGATCCCGCCACTGGCGCTCATCTTCCTGGTGTTGGGCACCATCTTCCTCGGCATCGCCACGCCGACCGAAGGCGGCGCCATGGGCGCTGTCGGCGCGCTGATCATGGCAGCGATGAAGGGGCGGCTGTCGCTGGACGTGATCAAGCAGGCGCTGGCGTCGACGACGCGGCTATCCTCCTTCGTGCTGTTCATCCTGATCGGCGCGCGAGTGTTCTCGCTCACTTTCTACGGTGTCAACGGCCATATCTGGGTCGAACACCTCCTGACATCGCTGCCGGGCGGCGAGATCGGTTTCCTGATCGGCGTCAACATCCTCGTCTTCCTGCTCGCCTTCTTCCTCGATTTCTTCGAGCTCGCCTTCATCATCGTGCCGCTTTTGGCGCCGGCCGCCGACAAGCTCGGAATCGACCTGATCTGGTTCGGCGTGCTGCTCGGCGTCAACATGCAGACCAGCTTCATGCACCCGCCATTCGGCTTCGCGCTGTTCTACCTGCGTTCGGTCGCCGCCCGGGTGCCCTATCTCGATCGCCTCACCGGCAAAAAGATCGCGCCGGTAACCACCGGTCAGATCTATTGGGGGGCGGTGCCCTTCGTTTGCATCCAGGTGATCATGATCGGCTTGACCATCGCCTTCCCGCAAATGGTGATGCACTACAAGGGCACGGCAGCGGACCCGGGCACGATCGACTACCAGGTGCCGGAAACGCCGAGCCTGTCGCCGCTCGGCGTTCCGCCTGCGGATGGCGGCACGGCGCCGACTGCGCCTGCACCGGATCTGTCGCAGCCGCCGAATTTCGGTGAAACGCCGGCTGCCAAGCCGGCAGCGCCAGCGCCCAATCTGTCCCAACCACCGAGTTTCAATTGACGCCGGAGGCTCTACAGACATGAAAGCGGTGCGGCTGGAGGGCGTCGGCAGCATCGCCCTTCGGGAGGTCGACAAGCCCGTGGCCGGGCCGGACGATCTCCTGGTACGGATCGAGGCCTGCGGCGTCTGCGGCACCGACCGGCATCTTTCCCATGGCGAATTTCCCTGTACGCCGCCGGTGACGCTCGGACATGAATTCTCCGGGATCGTCGAGGCGATTGGAACCGCCGTGTCCGGCTTTTCGGTCGGCGATCGCGTCACCGGCGATCCCAACATCGCCTGCGGGCACTGTCCGCACTGCCACGCCGGTCGCATCAATCTGTGCCATAATCTGGTTGCCATCGGCATCCGCCGCGACGGTGGCTTCGCCGAATATGTCGTGCTGCCTCACAAGCAGGCCTTCCTCCTCCCGAAAGACCTGAGGCCGACGCATGGCGCGTTCTGCGAGCCGCTTGGCTGCTGCCTGCATGGCGTGGACCTGGCGCAGATCAGACCCGGCTCCTCGGTCGCCGTGCTTGGCGGCGGCGTGATCGGCCTGCTCACCGTGCAACTGGCGAGGCTTGCCGGCGCGACGACAATCATCGTGTCGACGCGCCAGGCCTCGCGGCGTGCCCTTGCAGAAGAATTGGGCGCAACAGCGACGGTCGATCCAACCGCTTGCGACATCATCGACACGGTCGTCGGTCCGTCGGGCCTCCTGCCGGGTGGTGTCGATGTGGTGTTCGAATGTGCCGGCGTAAGGGACACGGTCGAGCAATCGATGCGGCTCGCCAGGGCCGGTGGCACGGTTGTCGTCGTCGGCGTGATGCCTCAAGGCATGAAGGCCGAATTCGAGCCTTTCGACCTGTTGTTCCGGGAATTGAGGGTGCTGGGGTCGTTCCTCAATCCGTTTACGCATCGCCGGGCTGCCAATCTCATCGCCTCGGGTGCGATCGAGATCGACAAGCTCATCTCCCGGCAGGTGACGCTTGAGGATGCGGCTGCGGTGATCGCCAATCCGCCTGCGCCAGGCGAGGTCAAGGTGCTGGTGGTACCGGGCTGATCAGCAAATAGAATCGCTTCGGCGCCACGCGTCCGAAGAACGCGTGGCGCCGAAACTGTTGTCAGAGTTTGCCGCTGCGCTGCTGGACCATCATGAAGGTGTCGTAGTTGTACTCGGCCACCTGCGCCCAGAGATAGTGCTCCTTGCGGAACGCCTTGATCGAGTCCCATATCTTCTTGAACGGCGCGTTCGAGGCTTCCATCTCGGCATAGACCTCGTTTGCCTTTTCGGAGCAAGCTGCCAGGATTTCCGGGCTGAACGGGCGCAATTTGGCGCCCGCGGACACCAGTCGCCTCACGGCCGCCGGATTCAGAAAGTCGTATTTCTGCAGCATGTTGGCGTCGGCGGCCTGCGCGGCGGTGCGCACCAGCGCCTTGTAGGCCGGCGAAAGCTCCTCGTATTTCGCCTTGTTGAACATCAGATGGACGGTCGGCCCGCCTTCCCACCAGCCGGGATAATAGTAATTGGGCGCGACCTTGTAGAAGCCGAGCTTCTCATCGTCATAAGGGCCGACCCATTCGGCAGCGTCGATGGTGCCTTTTTCCAGCGCCGGATAGATGTCGCCGCCGGCGATCTGCTGCGGCACGACGCCGAGCCTTTCCACCACTTTGCCGGCAAAGCCACCGATGCGCATCTTGAGGCCCGAAAGGTCGGCGACGGTGTTGATCTCCTTGCGGAACCAGCCGCCCATCTGCACGCCCGTATTGCCGCCAGGCAGGCCAAAAAGGCCCTGCGTGGCGAGAAACTCGTTGAACAGGTCGATGCCGCCGCCATGATAATGCCAGGCATTGATGCCGCGCGCATTGAGCGAGAACGGAACCGCGGCACCCAGCGCCCATGTCGGGTCCTTGCCCCAATAATAATATGCCACCGTATGGCAGGCCTCGACGGTGCCGGCGGTGGTGGCGTCCGCGGCCTGCAGGCCGGGCACCAGTTCACCGGCAGCGAAGACCTGCACCTGGAAGTTGCCGTCGGTCGCCTCCGAGAGCATCCTGGAAAAGACCTCGGCGCCGCCATAGATCGTATCGAGAGACTTCGGGAAGGACGACGCCAGGCGCCATGTCACTTTCGGGTTGGTTTGGGCGATAGCCGGCGCGGCAAGCGCCGCCGTAGCCGCCGCAGCGCCGACACTGGTGACGCCGGCCTTGCGGATGAATGATCGACGATCCATGAAGTCCTCCCTATTGGATCAACAGACCGACGTTCGGGAGATGCTCTGTGCCCCGGATCGGCTTCGCGGCAAACAATACACGGGCAAGAAGTCGAGTCCAGCCATGGGAGCCGGTTTTGCCGGCGGCGTTTTCGCGAAATACGCGGGCGCGAACACGCCTCCTGCAACTTAAGTCTAACGCCCTTTCCGTGGCTCATGCGAGATGCCGAACTTGTCATGGCAAAGCGCCGTCGGATCGCCTATTTTAAAAGGCAGAACATATCCTTGCACTGAATGGACCCGGATCAAAAATGCAGCAGCCGCTAGTCGCCATATCGACCGATGTCCGCCAGTTCGACAACTACACCTGGCATGCCGCTCCGCAGCAATATCTGGAGGCGGCGCTTTCGGCGGCCGGCGTGTTCCCGGTGCTGGTGCCGTCCTTCGGCGACCGGCTCGATTTCGATGAACTCCTGTCATCGGTCGACGGCGTCATGATCACTGGCTCGAAGTCCAATGTTCATCCCTCGCTCTATGGCGGCGATGCCAGCGAAGCCAACGGCCCCTACGATCCTGCCCGCGACGCCACGACGCTGCCGCTGATCCGCAAGGCAGTGGAGCGCGGCGTGCCGCTGCTCGCCATCTGCCGCGGCATCCAGGAGATGAATGTGGCGCTGGGCGGCACGCTGGCCACAGAAATCCAGGAGCGCGAGGGATCGCTGGATCATCGCGCACCGGCGAGCGACAATCAAGACGAACGCTTCGCCATCCGCCAGACCATTTCGATCAAGCCCGGAAGCTGCCTCGCCGACGTGTTCGGGGCAGGCGACATCATGGTCAATTCGGTGCACCGCCAGGCCATCGACCGGCTCGGCCCGAAGCTGCAGATAGAGGCGGTAGCCAGCGACGGCACGGTCGAGGCGGTTTCGGTGCGCGACGCCCGCGCTTTCGCCGTCGGCGTCCAGTGGCATCCCGAATACTGGGTCAAGTCGGACAGCGTCTCAGCAAGGATATTCCGCGCCTTCGGCGACGCGGTGCGCCTGCACGCCGCGGCGAAATCCGGCGCGTGGGCCGCCGCGGAATAGTTCGTCGGACGTCAACGTCAATCGCTGCCGGCCGCCAGCGACAGCAGCGGCAGGGCTGGTGCGTAGGATTCATAACCGTCGCCGTCGGCGACGCCGAAAGTGACGATCGGGTCGATGCCGTTCGCGCTGAAGGTGACCGTGCCGTCATCCTGCTCACGCCAGAATTTCGCGCGCTCGATGCCGGGCAAGACACGGTGGCAATTCGCAGTGACCGTCAACAGCGACAGGCCATGCGCAACCTCAGTGCCGCGCTTGACCGCGCAGGACGCTTCGTCGCCATTGGCCACCAGCCGGTAGTCGCCGGGCGACTGCGCTGACTCATCGGCTGTGCGGCCTTCGCCTCCGCCACTGTGAAACAGCTGAACGCTGCCGAACAGCGCGACCACCGCTATCAATGCAGCAAGTGCTTTCATCTGCGTTCTCCGGGTGTTTGGCGATAGATAAAGATGATTTCAAAGCGTTAAACCGTGGTTAACAAATAGGAAAGCGTGCCGCTCAGCTGCGCGCCTTGAGCTTTTCCGTTTCCGGCACCGGCGTCAACGCCCTCCCCTTCGAAAACCAGGAAATCAGATTGTCGACGCACAGATCGGCCATGGCGCGGCGGGTATGTTCCGAAGCCGAGCCGACATGCGGCAAAAGTGAAGTGTTGGGGGCGGCGAGCAGCGCCAGCGGCACGTTCGGCTCGTCAGCGAAGACGTCGAGCCCGGCAGCGGCGATGGTGCCGCCGGCAAGCGCCGCGGCAAGAGCTGCCTCGTCGACCGTGCTGCCGCGACCGATGTTGACGAAGACGCCATTCGGGCCGAGCGCCGACAGGATCTCGGCGTTGACCGCCTTTTCCGTCGAGGCGCCGCCGGGCGCCACCGAGATCAGCGTATCGACCGCCTCGGCAAGGCCTTTCAGCGTGCCGTGGTATTCGTAGGGCAAGCCTTCGACCTGGCGCCGGTTATGGTAGGCGATCGGCAGCCCAAAGGCCTCCAGCCGGCGCGCAATGGCGAGACCGATGCGGCCCATGCCGAAAATACCGACACGACGGCCGCGCAAGGTCAGCCGGCTTAGCGGATAGTTGCCATTGCGTACCCAACTGCCGTCGCGCAGCCAGGTCTCGGCGCGCGGCAGCTCGCGGACGGTGTTGATCAAAAGCCCGATCGCCGTATCGGCGACCTCCTCGGTCAGCACATCCGGCGTGTTGGTGACCATGACGCCGCGCTGCGCTGCGTGACGGGCATCGACCGAATCATAGCCGACGCCGAAATTGGCGACGATCTCGAGATTCGGCAGCGCGTCGATGAGGGCTGCGTTGATCCCGCCAAAGGCGGCAATGCCGCGCACCGTCCGGCGCATCTCGTCGGTGACCAGCGACGCATCAGGCCGTTCGATCCAGGCACGGCTGAACGTCCGGTCGATGCGGCCGACCGCGTGGTCGTTGAATTGGCCCGGCACCAGAATGGCGACTGCTTGCTGCTGTTCGGCTTTTGTCATGCACGTTCCACTGGTTTGCCGGTCGACTGGCGCACATGCAGTTCCGGCTTGATCAGTTCCTGCGACGGTCGCACCATCTGCCCATTGAGCTTGTCGAGCAGCGCGCTGGCGGCGCGGCGGCCAACTTCACGCTGGCCATTCCACACGGTGGTCAGCGCCGGCGTCGCGATCGCTGCTTCCTCGAGATCGTCGTAGCCGGTCACGGATATGTCAATGCCCGGCACGAGTCCGGCGCGTGCAATGCCGTTCATCAGGCCGATGGCGACGAGGTCGTTCCAGCAGCAGGCCGCGGTCGGCTTGTCCTTCAGCGCCAGGAACTGCCCGGCGGCCTCGAAGCCAGCCTGTTTGGTGCGCGGGCCGGGAATGCGCCAGGACGGCCTGACCTCCAGCCCTGCCGCCTCCATGGCGTTGAGATAGCCTTGGTAGCGGTCGCGGCCGGTCGAGGTCTGGTCGGTGCCGCCGATCATGGCGATGCGTTTATGGCCGAGCGAGATCAGATGGTTGGTGGCTAGCCCGGTGCCATAGGCATCGTCGCCACGAAACACCGGCACGTCAGCGCCTTCGACGGTGCGTGCGATCAGCACCGCCGGCAGGCCGTTTTCCTCGGCCATGAAGATGTCTTCGGGCGGCGTGCCGATGGCCGGCGACATGATGACGCCGTCGGCGCCAAGCTGCAGCAGCGTGTCGATGAAGGTGCGCTGCTTTTCGAGCTGGTCGTAATGGTTCGACAGGATGAAGGTCTGCCGGCTGCGGTCGAGCTCGCTTTCGATCGAGCGCAGGATCTCGGCGAAGAAAGGATTCATGATGTCGTGGACGACGACGCCGACGATGCCCGAACGCGAGGTGCGCAGGCTGGCGGCGCGGCGATTGTAGATATAGCCGATGGCGCGGGCATGTTCCTTGATGCGATCGCGGGTGTTTCCAGCAACCAGCGGGCTGTCGCGCAGGGCCAGCGAGACCGTGGCCGTGGACACACCGAGCGCATCCGCGATCGTCGAAAGCTTGATCTTCTGTGCCAGCGCCTTGCGCTCCCCCGACGATCCAGAGCTGATCCATGATCTCCAGCGAAACCGGATGCCCGTTTTCGGGATCATGGTCTAAACAGTTTAAACGCGGCCTTATGCCACCCTTCCGAAACAAATCAAAGTTTTTTTGCCAGCGCATCCACCTCGACGTCGAGGGCAGCGCGGTTGCGCACGCGAAGCCGGTGCTCGCGATGAATGATATAAAAGCCGCTGGCGACGATGACCGAGCACCTAGGACACCGAGCGTCAACAGGATGAACCAGTGTCGATATGCATCAGGGATGCATGCGGGCACCTTTGGTGATCTTGTCGACAAGCTTCTTTTCGGCGTGCAGCGCGATTCCGACGACCTTGGCATCGTCGGGTGCGAATTCGGCAAAGACGGCGCGGTTCGCCGCGTCGTGGCCGGTCGAAAACATTTCGTCGACGTAGAGCGAGGTCGTCACACCGCGCTCCAGCGCCCGCCGGTGGATCGCAGTGAGCGTCGAGCGTTCGGCCGAAAGCACGATGATCGGCTGGATCGAGAGCGGATTATAGATATTGCCGGCGCGGTCGCGATAGGGTTCGCCGATGATGTCGCTATACTGCGCGACGATACCGCTGGTCAGGAACGCGGTTACGTTGAGCTTTTGCCAGACGGGAAGGTTATCCTGCAGCACGATTGCAAATTTCGTGTCGAACATGAGACATTTGCCATTCGAGGTTTGTGAATGAAGCGATGTCACACGGTCTAGATGGCGAGGCCTTTCAGGGTCTTGGACGTTTGTGCGTTGACGCGGCTGAGAACTGCGTCATCTCGGCGCCCGATTGCGTCGGAATGGAGCGTATCGAGGCCCGGTTCCACGGCAGCGCGTTCGATCTCCATCGTCACGATACCTACGCCATCGGCGTGACGCTGCATGGCGTCCAGACTTTCCGGTATCGCGGCGCCACGCATCACAGCCTGCCCGGCCAGATTATCGTGCTCCATCCGGACGAATTGCACGATGGCGGCGCCGGCACTGAAGACGGTTTGCGTTACAGGATGCTTTATCTGGAGCCGTCCATCGTGCTGGACTGCCTCGATCAAACAGGCGCATCGCTGCCTTTCGTCAGGAATGCCGTGGTGACGGATCCTGTTTTCCGCACGCGGCTGCTTTCGGCGCTGGGGCCGTTGGACCAGAAGCTGGACGATCTGTTTGTCGCCGACTTCGTTGCGCAATTGATGCAAAGCCTGGCACGGCATTCAGGCCTGCCGGCGAAACCGATCCCAAGGACAGCGTGGCGGGCTGTCAGCCTGGCACGCGACTATCTGGAAGAAAATGTTTTCCGTACCGTCCGTTCCGAGGAGCTGGAAGCGATCACCGGGCTCGATCGCTGTGCCCTGTCGCGGCATTTCCGTGCCGCTTTCTCCACCAGTCCGCACCGCTTTCTCTTGATGCGCCGGCTTCAGCGAGCACGCCGCATGATCGAGGCGAGCGAGTCATTGGCGCAGATCGCAATAGCGGCCGGTTTCAACGACCAAAGTCATTTCAGCAGGCACTTCAAGAAGGCGTTCGGTGTCACGCCGGGCCGCTGGTCGGCATTGGTGCATGGATTGTCAGCAGCCGCTGCCTGATGGCGTCAGCCGCGGATCATTCGTCGGCGTCGATCTCGTCATCGACGAGAACCATCTCTCCGTTCGAGAGGTTCGCCTCGACGCGGGCGAGCAGCTTGAACAGCGCCTTCTGGTCCTTTTTATCGAGCCCCTTCAGCGCCTGCTTCTCGGTCTTCTTCACCGATTTCTCGATGGCGTGAATGATTTCGCGGCCAGTATCAGTCAGAAAGATATGGGCCTGGCGGGCATCGGCGGAAGAAGCGCGCTTTTCCAGAAAGCCCTGCGCCTGCAGCCGGTTGATGGTCTTGGTGATGGTCGGCGGGCGAACACCGAGGCGACCGGCAAGATTGCCGGGCGTCTGCCCGTCCTCACGGTCGAGCGCCAGCATGATCTGGTCCTGGCCGGCATAGAAGCCGTGCGCCAAAAGCCGCGCGGCGAGTGCCGTACGCGCCAGCCGCGCCGCCGAATGCAGCCGGCTCATTGTCGCAGTCTTGTCCGCCTTGGCCATGGCTATCCCTCTTCGGCCGAACCGGTGTGGACAGCATAGAGGCAGCCGCCCGGTTGGCAATGGACGATCAAAAAGATCCGGCTTTGCAAAACAGCTTTGCCGGCAAGCAATGCGGTGTCCGCCGTGGCTAATGCCAGATGTTTATTTCAGTTAGATGACAAACGACTTTTCAGCGCAGGTGGTCGCGTTGGGCAGGAACGCCACACACCCGGTGCGGGACTCAATCAGCCCTCACCGCGACGATCATCAAGGCCTGGTAGGCGTCCGCCACCTCGCGCAGCGCCGCCTGCGAAAGCGGCCCGGCGCGCCGCGCGATACCGTCCCTGGCGTTCGACGTATCCCGCTTGCCGGACCGGTCGGTATAGGGCGCGACAGTGGTGAATATCTGTTCGCTCAGGCCGTCTGGGAAAAACAGCTGGCCGGTCATCACCGAATTGTCGTTGGGGAAGACTTTGAAATGGATGTGGGTGGTGCGGCCGCGATACCAGCCGGGATAGATGGTGGCGAACGAGACGATACCGCTGTCATCGGTCTTTTGCCAACCGCGCAGAAAACTCTGGCCTGACGTATCGACATCCTGGCCGTCGCCTTGTCCCGGATAGCCTGAATAATGGCCTTGCGCGTCGCAATGCCAGATATCGACCCGCGCGCCGGCAAGCGGCCGGCAGCCTGCGTCGATGACCTGCAGCCGCAGATTGAGGGCAATGCCCGCTTTGCCTTCGGTGATATCGGCGCGTTCGAGCTTCGGGTCAAAATAGAACGGCCCCTCGGTCGCTTCCGGTGTGATCGCGCAGACGCCGGCGCCGCTATCGAACAGGGCAAGCCCGGCATAGGGCGAGGCCTGCTGCGCCAGCGCGATGCCCGTCAGAAAGACACCGCCGCCCGCGCTAACGGCAATGAGGCCAAGCGCCTGGCGCCGGCTCAACGGCAAGGAGGACGGTTTGTCGGACATCCGGCGCCTCTTTTTGGTTTCTGTCGAGCAAGCTGGCTTGGTCTTATCTAGTCAGTGAGGCCAGCCAACGCCAATGAAAACCCAGCAATGTTGGGAAAACCCGGCAATGTTGGCGAACTGTTTGGCCCATCGGTTGCCACGTGCAAAAGCACGGCGTGCATCCTATATGGAGCCAACAATCCTTTTCGAGGCCCAACATGAGCGATGCACAGACGATACAAATCCCCGTAACCGTTCTCACCGGCTATCTTGGCGCCGGCAAAACGACGCTGCTAAACCGCATCCTTTCGGAAAGCCACGGCAAGCGCTACGCCGTCATCGTCAATGAGTTCGGTGAGATCGGCATCGACAACGAGTTGATCGTGGAATCCGACGAGGAAATCTACGAGATGAACAATGGTTGCGTCTGCTGCACGGTGCGCGGCGACCTGATCCGCGTCGTCGAGGGCCTGATGCGCCGGCCAGGCCGCTTCGACGCCATCGTGATCGAGACGACCGGCCTCGCCGATCCGGTGCCGGTGGCGCAGACCTTCTTCATGGACGACGACGTGCGCTCCAAGACCAGGCTCGACGCGGTGGTGGCGCTGGTCGACGCCAAGCACCTGCCGTTGCGGCTGAAGGATTCCCGCGAAGCCGAGGACCAGATCGCCTTTGCCGATGTCGTCGTGCTCNCTTCTTCATGGACGACGACGTGCGCTCCAAGACCAGGCTCGACGCGGTGGTGGCGCTGGTCGACGCCAAGCCCCTGCCGTTGCGGCTGAAGGATTCCCGCGAAGCCGAGGACCAGATCGCCTTTGCCGATGTCGTCGTGCTCAACAAGACCGATCTCGTCACGCCGGACGAACTGAGCAAGGTCGAGGCGACGATCCGCGCGATCAACCCGGCGGCCCGGATCCATCGCACCACGCGCGCCGGCGTGGCGCTGTCCGAGGTGCTCGACCGCGGCGCCTTCGACCTTTCCCGCGCGCTGGAGAACGATCCGCACTTCCTCGAGGCGCGTGACGACCACGACCATCATGACCATGGCCATGACCATGACCATGATCATCACGATCATGACGGGCATCATCACCATGATCACGCGCACCCGTCCGATATCCATGACGTGACGGTGCAGTCGGTGTCGTTGCGGGGCGGCGAGATGGACCCGAAAAAATTCTTCCCGTGGATCGAGAAGATCACCCAGATGGAAGGCCCGAACATCCTGCGCCTGAAAGGGATCATCGCGCTTAAAGGCGATGACGAGCGCTACGTCATCCAGGGCGTGCACATGATCATCGAGGGCGACCATCAGCGCGCCTGGAAGGACGGCGAGAAGCACGAGAGCCGGCTGGTGTTCATCGGCCGCGAGCTCGACGCCGAGCGGCTGAAGAAGAGTTTTGATGCCTGCCAGGCGGCTTGATTTCTAGGCCTTATAACGCTAGCGCTGCCGCTTCTCTCCTTCTCCCCTTGTGGGAGAGGGTGGCCGAGCGAAGCTCGGTCGGATGAGGGGTGTTGGACGGATCGCGACGTCATTCCGGTTTCCTCCNCAGCACCCCTCAACCGTCTTGGCGCTGCGCGCCAATCCACCTTCTCCCACAAGGGGAGAGGGAGAGCTGCACATACCGGCGCTGGCCGCTCCCGCGCGGGTAGACCACCAGCCGAAATCTCGAATGGAATCTCCCATGCCGACAGTCGCCCCGCTTGATCTCCAGGGACATTGCATCGCCGCCGTCTTCCTTGGCGACGTGCCGCATTTCGCGCTGGCCGACGGCACGATCCATCGGCTGGACCATGGCCACAAGACGGCGCTGGCCAATGACGGGCTTCTCGCCGCCTTCCACGATGCGGCCAACGACAGGCTGATCACCGGCGGCGAGGACGGCAAGATTTTTTCCGTTACCGCCGGCGGCAATGCGGCAGAATTGGCAAGCGCCGGGAAGAAATGGATCACCAGCGTCGCCGCCGGACCACAAGGCGCTGTCGCCTATGCCTCGGGCAAGATCGCCTTCGTGCGTTTCTCCGACGGCAAGACCAAGGAATTCCTGCATCCGCGTTCGGTCGAGGGGCTGGCGTTCTCGCCCAAGGGGATGCGCTTCGGCCTCGCCCGCTACAATGGCGCGACGCTGCATTTCCCGGCGGCGAACGGCAAGCCGGTCGAGCTGGAATGGGCCGGCGCCCATACCGGCATCACCTTCTCGCCGGATGGCGCCTTCCTCGTCACCACCATGCAGGAGAACGCGCTGCATGGCTGGAAGCTCGCCGATGGCAAGCACATGCGGATGAGCGGCTATCCCGGCAAAGTTAAAAGCCTGTCGTGGAGCGCCAAGGGAAAATGGCTGGCCAGTTCCGGAGCCCCGGCGGCGATCGTCTGGCCGTTTTCGGGCAAGGACGGGCCGATGGGCAAGGCGCCGCTGGAACTCGGCACGCGCGGCAACGCCATGGTGACCTCGGTCGCCTGCCATCCGAGCCAGGATGTCGTCGCCGTCGGCTATGACGACGGCATGGTGATGGCGGTGCGTTTCGCGGACGCCAAGGAGGTGCTTCTGCGCCGACCGGGCAAGGGCGCCATTACCTCGATGATGTGGGACAAGGAGGAACGCCGCGTCGCCTTCGGCAGCGCCGCCGGCGACTGCGGCGTCATCGATATTTCGGCCTAGGGCCGTAGGGGAGTAGGGCAGTAAGGGAGTAGGAACACATTCCCCTATTGCCCTCTGTCACTGAACCGCGCGGCCAATTGCGGTTCCGGCCGCCGATTGGCTAGAGTGACGCATGAGGGGGCATTCATGCATACAATCGACCATTCAAAGATGGCGATCGGTGGCATCAGCACTGCTCGCATCGCGGATCTGCGCGAGACCGAGGCCGAAGCCTTCCGCACGGGAAGGCCGAAATCGGCAGCCAAGGTCGGCAACGGCCTGCCGGGTTTCTTCGGCGGCGTGCCGATGCACTGGATGAACGACTGGCCGACGCCGTTCGCGATAATGGTCGACAGCGCCAGAGGCGCCACTATCACTGACATCGACGGCAATCGGCTCGATGATTTCTGCCTCGGCGACACCGGCTCGATGTTCGGCCACTCGCCGCCGCCGGTCGCCCACGCCATCCGTAGGCAGGCCGGACGCGGCCTGACCTACATGCTGCCTTCGGAAGATGCATTCGCCATCGGCCCGCTGCTGCAACAGCACTTCGGCCTGCCGTTCTGGCAGATTGCGACAACGGCGACCGATGCCAACCGCTTCGCGCTGCGCGTCGCCCGCGCCATCACCGGCCGGGGCAAGATCCTGGTCTTCAACGGCTGCTATCACGGCTCGGTCGACGAGACGATGGTGCGCCTGGTCGACGGCAGACCGGCCAACCGGCCAGGACTGGCCGGCGAATTCCGCGACCTGACCGGGGCGACCCATGTCGTCGAGTTCAACGATGTGCCGGCGCTTGAGACAGCACTCCGGGACCAGCAAATCGCCTGTGTCGTCACCGAGCCGGTGCTGACCAATTCCTGCATGGTGCTGCCCGATCCCGGCTTCCACAACGCGCTGCGGCGTCTCACCCGCGCCGCTGGCACCCTGCTTCTGATCGACGAGACGCACACGATCTCGACCCGTCCCGGCGGCTACACCAGGAAACACGGCCTGGAGCCGGACCTGTTCGTGCTTGGCAAGCCAATCGCCGGCGGCGTTCCAGCCAGCGTCTGGGGCATGAGCGATGGCGTCGCCACCCGCTATGCCGACTATGTCAGGACCAAGGAACCAGGCTGTTCCGGCATGGGCACGACGCTCTCGGCCAATCCGCTGCAGTTCGCAGCGATGCGCGCCACGCTCGAAGAGGTGATGACCGACGAGAACTATAGCCATATGGACCATCTGGCGCGGCGGCTCGACGCCGGGCTGACCGCCGTCATCGACCGTTACCGCCTGCCTTGGCATGTTGCCCGAGTCGGCGCCCGCGTCGAGTTCATCTGCGCACCCGGCCCGCTGAGGAATGGCGGCGAGGCGGAAGCAGCGCACGCACCGGCGCTCGAAGCGGCTGTCCATGTCGCGCTGGTCAATCGCGGCGTGCTGATCGCGCCGTTCCACAACATGATGCTGATCTCGCCGGCGACCAGCGCTGCCCAAGTGAACCGCCTGATCACCGCCTTCGGCGCGGTTGCGGCAAGGCTCGCGGCATGAGACAAGCTTGCACATGAGAGAAGCGCACAAGCAAACTTTGAACGCCATCATCGCCTCCCCTTCGGGCTCAACGCCCGCCGAGGCGCATACCTTTCTCGACGCCCATCCCGAGATCGAAGCGTTCGACATCGTGCTGACCGATGCCAATGGCGTCGGGCGTGGCAAGATCGTGCGCCGGCACGAGTTGATGAGCATCTTCGAGGGCGGCAGGCATATGCCGATCTCGATCCTCGGCCTCGACATCACCGGCGAGGACGTGCACGAGACCGGACTGATCTGGACGACGGGCGACGGCGACCTGCGGGCATGGCCGATCCCCGGCACGCTGGTGCCGCTGTTCGGCACACAGCCGCCGCGCGGCCAGGTGCTGATGGCGATGTACCATCTCGATGGCCAGCCGATGTCCTCCGACCCGCGCCTGGCGTTGGGCCGTCAGGTGGAGATACTGGCGGCCAAGGGCCTGCATCCGGCCGGCGCCTTCGAGCTCGAATTCTTCCTGCTTGCCAACGAGCGCGACGCCGACGGCAAGGTGCAGCCGGCGCACGCGGTGCTCGACGGCCGCCGCTCGGCCAAGACAGAGGTCTATTCCGTCGACCATCTGCACGGCATGGAGCCGCTGTTTTCCGATATCTATGCCGCGGCCAGGGTGCAAGGCATCCCGGCCGAGACGGTCATTTCCGAATATGCGCCCGGCCAGTACGAACTGACGCTTAACTATCGCAAGGACGTGATGCGGGCCGCCGACGACCTCGTCATGCTGAAGCGGCTGGTGCGGGCGCAGGCGCGCCGCCACGGCGTCACTGCCTGCTTCATGGCCAAGCCGATCGAGAAATACGCCGGCTCCGGCATGCATTTCCATGTCTCGCTGCAGGACAAGGCCGGCAACAACGTCTTTGCCGAAGCCAGCGGCGAGACCTGGTCCTTGCCGCTGCTGCGCGGACTGGGCGGCCTCATCCAGACCATGGCCGAATCGATGCTGGTGTTTGCACCGCACGCCAATTCATGGCGGCGTTTCGTTTCGCAATCCTATGCGCCGGTGGCGCCGACCTGGGGCGTCAACAACCGCTCGGTGGCATTGCGCGTGCCGGCTGGCGACGCGAAAAACCGGCGCATCGAGCACCGGCCGTCGGGCGTCGACGCCAACCCCTATCTGGTGGCGGCAACCGTGCTGGCCGGCATCGTCAAGGGTCTCGATGAGGGCCTCGATCCAGGCCCCGAAACCACCGGCAATGGCTACGAATCAGCAATCACGCGCACCACCATGCCGGTGGACTGGCGCGCCGCGATCGAGGCGGCAAGGGCCTCGACATTCCTCAAAGGGGCGCTGGGGGAAGACCTGCACCGAACATTCGTGGCGATCAAGCAATCCGAATATCTGCGGGTGGCGCGCACGGTCAGCGAACTGGATTATCATCTCTATCTGCACGAGGTGTGAGGCATCGCATCGCCGGTCATTCGCCCAGCGAAAGCCGGGTCCCGGCTATTTGAAGGAACCTTTCTGGGGCTTCGCTCATTCCGCATCTGATCGCAGCAGCGGGCAAGGCCGCATCAGCCATGATCGCCAGGATGCAGACAAATTCTCCACACCACGCCAAGGTGCAGGCAAGACGCTGGCCCAAGCCTGAATTGCCTGAGACGGCAGAAGACGATGGCGCAAGCACCATTCCCGAACTCAGCGAAGTGGCGAAGGCCTGTCGCCGCTGCCCGCTGTGGCGCAACGCAACGCAGACCGTGTTCGGCGAAGGGCCTGACAAGGCCAAGGTGGTTTTCGTCGGTGAACAGCCAGGCGACCAGGAGGATCTGGCCGGCAAACCTTTCGTCGGTCCGGCGGGAAAAGTCTTCGACGCCATCCTGGACGATGCCGGCGTCGACCGGCTGAAAGTCTATGTCACCAATGCGGTCAAGCATTTCAAGTTCGAGCCGCGCGGCAAGCGGCGCATCCACTCGAAGCCGAATACCGGCGAGGTACAGGCCTGCCGCTGGTGGCTCGACAGGGAGCTCGATCTGATCAAGCCCAATCTGGCGGTGGCGCTCGGCGCAACGGCGGCGCAGTCACTGCTCGGCAAGGTCGTGCCGATCATGAAGATGCGCGGCGCGGTCGTGGATCGGGACGATGGCTTGCCTGTGTTCGTCACCATCCACCCGTCCTTCATCCTGCGTATTCGCGAGCCGGCGGACAAGCAGGCCGAACGCGAGCGGTTCCTGCAGGACATGAAGGCAGTGAAAAAGCTGATGGCCGCCTGACCCCTATCTGATCAGGATTGCCCTCAAATCATTGACGTTCGTCCCGGTCGGGCCGGGCACGAAGAGATCGCCGACGGCGTTGAATGCCGTCCAGGCATTGTTGCCGGCAAGCATCGCCTTGGCATCGACGCCTGCCGCCCGCATCCGCGACACCGTCGAGCCGTCGGCAAAGGCGCCGGCATTGTCCTGCGAACCGTCGATGCCATCGGTGTCAGCGGCCAGTGCATGGGCGCCCTCCATGCCGCTGATGCCGATGGCGAAGGCAAGCAGAAACTCGGTGTTACGACCGCCCTTGCCCTTCGCCCGCACGGTCACCGTCGTCTCGCCGCCTGATAGAATCAGCACGGGCTTCGGGAAAGGCCGGTTGCGCGTCGCGACTTCACGGGCGATTGCCGCATGGACACCCCCAACTTCGCGCGCTTCGCCCTCGATGGAATCGGAGAGGATGGCCGCCTCAATACCATGGCGCCTGGCTTCGGCCGCAGCCGCTTCCAGCGAGACGCCGGCCGAGGCGATCAGATGCACTTCGTTGCGCGAAAAACGCGGATCATCGACGCGCGGCGCATCGGCGGCCGGCGAATTGATATGCGCCATCACGGCAGCCGGCAGTTTCATGCCATAGGCGGCGATCGATGCCAGCGCCTCTTGGCGGTTGCCGGAATCGGGAACGGTCGGGCCGGAAGCGACAAGCGCCGGATTGTCGCCGGGAATGTCGGAGACTACCAAAGATACCAGCTTTGCCGGATAGGCAGCTGCCGCCAGCCTGCCGCCCTTGATGGTGGAAACATGCTTACGGATGGTGTTCATGGCGGCGATCGGCGCGCCGCAGGCGAGCAGCGCCTCGTTGACGGCGATCTCGTCGGCCAGCGTCAGACCTTCGGCGGGCGCCGGCAGCAGCGCCGAGCCACCGCCGGAGATGAGCGCCACGACCAGATCGTCCGCGGTCAGCCCCTGCACCTTTTCGAGCAGCCGGCGCGACGCTTCGAGCCCTGCGGCATCCGGCACCGGATGCGCCGCCTCGATGATCTCGATGCGCTGGCATGCCGCGCCATAGCCGTAGCGGGTGACGACCAGCCCTTCGATCGGCCCGTCCCACACTTCTTCGAAAGCCGCCGCCATCTGCGCCGAGCCTTTTCCTGCACCAATGACGATGGTGCGCCCCTTCGGCATTGCCGGCAGATGATCCCTAATCGTCCTCTGCGGATCAGCGGCGGCAACGGCGGCATTGAAGATGGCGGCGAGGAAGGATTTGGGATCGAGCGCCGTCATTTTGCTTCCGGCGGCAGTGCCAGCTCGCGCCCGTCGACGCCGAGGTGGCCGCACAGCGCATCGACGACGACGCCGTGATCCTCACGCTCCGGCAGGCCCGAGACCGCGATCACACCGATGACGCCGGCACCTTTGACCGTTATGGGAAAGCCACCACCGGCCAGCACATAGTCCGATATGTCGAGCCCCTCGCCCGGCTTGAAGCTGCGGTCGGGACGCTGCTGCTCCAGCACCATGCGGTAGGTGCTTTTCAGGAACCGCTGCACCACGTTGATCTTGCGCCGCGCCCAATCCGGATTGGAGGCGTTCGAGCCCGGCATTGCCGCGTAGAACAGCGGCCGGTCGAAGGTCCTGATGTCGACGATGATCGGCAAGCCCTGGGCCAGTGCCCGGTCGCGGATCGTCGAGCCGATCTTGAAGGCGACAGCTTCATCGAAGACCGAGAAGACAAGCTCGGCTTCCTGTTTCTGGATCAGAGCGATATCGTCTGCAACGGCCATGTCGTTCCCCTATCAACGTCGCGGCACGCTTTGACCGATGGCTGCCGCTGGGTCAAGCGGGACGTGTGGGATAGCTAAACCGCCATATCGGTCTTCATCGCCCGCCCGGCTACGTAGACCTCGCGCACGGCGCGGTCGTCGCCCAGCGTCTGCAGCAGAAACAGCTCCTCCGCCAGCGTGTCCGCCGTCTCCATCCGCAGCCGCATGGCCGGCGTGGCGCGGGCATCGAGGACGACGATGTCGGCATCGCTGCCTTGGTCGAGCGTGCCGATCTTTTCCCCGATCGACAGCGCCTCGGCATTGCCGCGGGTGAGCTGCCAGAACGACTGGAACGGATTGAGCTTCTCGCCGTTCAGCGCGATCACCTTGTAGCCCTCATCCATGGTGCGCAGCATCGAATAGTTAGTGCCGCCGCCGACATCGGTGGCGGTGGCGATGCGGAGTGCTTTTTCGCGGCGGCGGTAACGCTGATAGTCGAACAGGCCCGAGCCGAGGAACAGGTTCGAGGTCGGACAGAACACGGCGACCGAGCCCGTTTCCGAAAGCGCATCCGCCTCGCGTTCCGAAAGATGGATGCAGTGGCCGAACAGACTTTTGCGCCCGAGCAGCCCATGGTGCTCGTAGACATCGGTATAGTCGCGTGCCCGCGGGTAGAGTTGCAGCGTAAAGGCAATCTCGGCGTGGTTTTCCGACAGATGCGTCTGCATGTGCAGATCAGGATGTTCGCGGCAGAGCGCGCCCGCCATTTCCAACTGTTCGGGCGAGGAGGTGATGGCGAAGCGCGGCGTGATGGCATAGTGCTGGCGCCCCTTGCCATGCCACTCCTTAATCAGCGCCTTGCTGTCGTCATAGGCCGATTGCGGCGTGTCGAGCACGCCCTCCGGTGCGTTGCGATCCATCATCACCTTGCCGGCGATGTTGAGCATGTTGCGGTGATGCGACTCGGCGAAGAACGCCTCGGCCGATTCCTTGTGCACCGAGCAATAGGCGGCGACGGTCGTCGTGCCGTGGCGCAGCATCTCGTCGAGGAACAGCCTGGCGATGCGGCGGCCATGCTGGGCGTTCTGGAATTTGGTTTCCTCGGGAAAGGTGTAAGTATTCAGCCAGTCGAGCAGTTCGGCGCCGTAGGAGGCGATGACCTGCATCTGCGGAAAATGCGCATGCGGGTCGATGAAACCAGGCAGCAGCAAATGCGGACGGTGGTCGATCTTTTTTGCGCCTTCATCAGCCTTTTTCTCGACGTCGGCATAGGCGCCCGCGGCAACGATCCTGCCGTTGCGAAGCAGCAGGCCGCCGTCGTCCTCGTAGCGCCAGGCGGAATGGTCGTCGACGGTCTCAGGCCAGCGCAGGAAGGACAGCGTGCGGCCGCGCAGGAGGGTGCCGGTCATGCTTATTTCCCCGCCTCCTCGAACCATGCCACCAGCAGCGTCCGCTCCTTGTCGGTGATATGGGTGACGTTGGCGGGCGGCATCGCGTGGCTGCGGCCGGCCTGCAGGTAGATCTCGCGGGCCTGCCCGGCGATACCGGCGTCCGTGTCGAGCATCACACCTTTCGGCGCGTGATAGATGCCCTCGTAGGACGGCTCCTGCGCATGGCACATCGAGCAACGGCCAAGCACCGTATCGCGCACTGCGGGAAAATGCGCCGAGGCGATATAGACCTGTGCCGTCGAGGACGCCTTGACGTCGCCGGTCAGCACTTTCGGCGCCGTTGACAGCCAGATAATGACGACGAACAGGACGGCGGCAGCCAGCCAGATCCAGGTCGGGTTGCCCTTGCGCGCATGCATGGTGTTGAAATAGTGCCGGATCAGCACGCCGATGATGAAAACCAACGAGGCGATCACCCAGTTGAACTGGGTAGCAAACGCCAGCGGGTAGTGGTTCGACAGCATCAGGAAGAGAACGGGCAGCGTCAGGTAATTGTTGTGCAGCGAGCGCTGCTTGGCGATCTTGCCGTATTTCGGATCTGGCTTCCTGCCGGCGATCAGGTCGGCGACGACGATCTTCTGGTTCGGAATGATGACCATGAAGACATTGGCCGACATGATCGTCGCGGTGATGGCGCCAAGATGCAGGAAAGCGGCGCGGCCGGTGAACAGATGGGTAAGACCCCAGGCGATGAACACCAGCACGCCATAGAGCACCAGCATCAGGCCGGTGTCGCTCCTGCCAAGCGGCGAACGGCATAAGAGATCGTAGACCACCCAGCCGACGCCGATCGTCGCCAGCGACAGCAAGATGCCTGTAGGCACCGACATGGCCAGCACGTTGGGATCGATCAGGAAGAGGTCCGCGCCGGCATAGTAGACGACGCACAGCATGGCAAAGCCCGACAGCCAGGTAGCGTAGGATTCCCATTTGAACCAGGTCAGGTGCTCAGGCATTTCGGTCGGCGCCACGAGATATTTCTGGATGTGGTAGAAGCCGCCGCCATGCACCTGCCATTCTTCGCCGAAGGCGCCGACAGGCATGCCCGGACGCTGGCGCAAGCCGAGATCGAGCGCGACGAAATAGAAGGACGAGCCGATCCAGGCTATGCTGGTGACGACATGCAGCCAGCGCACGGCGAAACTCAGCCAGTCCCAGAAAATCGCAAAATCGATCATTGAAAAGTCGTCCCTGCCGATTGGGTGACTTTACGGACTGGAGCGCAAACGGAAAGGGCCGAGCGGCACGATGACTTTCAAAAAAAAATGGAAAATACTACAGCGCCGCGCGTCCCTTCGACGCGCAAAGGACGCTGTAGAACTTTTATCTGGTGCATGATCCTTTCCGAAAATCGATTCCGATTTTTCGGGGTCATGCACTAGGGTTATCCCTGCGCAGCCGCATGAGAGCCCCAAAGCCGCATGGCCTATCTCGACAACATCTCCGTCTTCGTTCGCGTCGTCGAGCTCGGCAATCTGTCGGCGGCGGGGCGCGACATGCGCATTTCGCCAGCGGTCGCCTCCAACCGCATCAAGGAGCTCGAAAAACATCTCGGTGTCAGGCTGTTCAATCGCACGACGCGGCAATTGATGCCGACCGAGCACGGCACGGTGTTCTACTCCGGCGCCAAGCAGGTGCTTGAGGCGGTCACCGAGGCGGAAGCCGCTGTCAGCGCTTTGTCCGGCCAGCCGCGTGGCACCATCAAGGTGACAGCGCCGCTTGGCCTCGGCCGGCGGCTGGTGGCGTCGGGAATCCCCGATTTCCACGACAAATATCCTGACATCGAGGTTCGGCTGAGGCTTTCGGACCACAATGTCGACATCATGAAGGAAGGCATCGACGTCGCGTTCAGACTGGGTATCATCGAGGATTCCAGCCTGAGAATGCGCGGCATCATGGAGTGCGAGCGGGTGCTGGTGGCGGCGCCGAAATATCTGGAGACGCGCGGCGAACCGACCGAGCCGCAGGAACTGATCGCCAGCAAACACGACTGCCTGATGCTGCGCTACGCCGGCGCGCGCGAATATGTGTGGACGCTGCAGACGGCCGACGGTCCGCGGAAATTCGAGGTGCACGGACCCTATGACACCGACGATGGCGACGTGCTGACCGGCTGGGCGCTGTCGGGCCGCGGCATCATCAACAAGCCGCGCTTCGAGGTCGAGCCATTCATCCGCGACCGGCGTCTGAAGGTGATCCTGCCCGACACTCCACCGACGCCGGTGCAGTTCGCCGCCGTCTACCCGCACAAGAAGCTGCAGGACCCGAAGGTGCGGCTGCTGCTCGATTTCATGGCCGAGCGCTGCCAACGGCTGATCAAGGAAATTCTGGCCGGCAAATGAGCGTTGCTCGAATTCTGGCCGTCAGCCGGCCATTGCCTTGCCACGAGAGACGGGGTGCGGCGCGGCTCGCGCGCCAGCATGGGCGGCCAGTGCCATCATGATCTCGGCCGCCGCCAAGGCCGCAATGACTTGCGGACGCTTGTCCTTGACCGCATCGCCGCCGATCGGCGAGACGAGGCCGGCAAATTGCGCCTCGCTGCCGTCCGCCGCCTTCAGGAACCAGTTCCTGAATGTCGCCTTCTTGGTCTTCGAGCCGATCATGCCGACATAGGCGGCATCCCGGCGTTTCAGTGCCTCGGCGACGATCAGGAAATCCAGTGCGTGGTCGTGAGTGAGGACGACGAATGCGGCGCCAGCCGGAGCCTTGCGCACCATTGCCTCGGGCATTGGCGTCAGGCTGGTTTCGACCGTGTCCGGCATGCCCTCCAGCGCCTCGGCCCTCGTCTCGACAACGACGACACGGACCGGCAGCAAGGCCACCGCCGAGGCCAGCGCCTGGCCGACATGGCCGCCGCCGAAGATGTAGACATGCGGCAGCTGCGCCTGCTCGGCGTCCGCCGCCGCGACCAGCTCTTGCGCCAACGCCGTGTCGACCAGCCGGATCAGCACCTCGACCCTGCCGCCGCAGCACTGCCCGATCGCGGGCCCGAGCGGGACATCGAGGGTAGCGCGGACATCCCTCCCCCTTAAGGGGAGGGTGGCGGCGAAGCCGTCGGGTGGGGTCGCCGCGCCAGTGCTCGACATTTTCTTAGGTCGCGTGCTTCCTCTACCGACCCCCTCTGGCCGCTCCGCGGCCATCTCCCCCTCAAGGGGGGAGAAAAGCAGCTGCCGTGCCTTATCGATCGCGATGAATTCGAGCTGGCCGCCGCCGATCGTGCCAAAAATCGCCGCGCCCGAGACGAGCATGAAGGCGCCCTTCTCGCGGGGCGTCGAGCCTTTGGTCCCGGCCACCTCGACCAGCGCGACACGGCCGGCGCCGCCAAGAAATGCTTTCAGGGTTTGCACTTTCGAGGTCATGTTTTTGCTTTCCCTATCGGGAAACATAGGGTTTTTCGGCCCGGATTGCACGCCTTGTACGAACCCCGGGACCGAGTTCAAGCACCAGCCTTGGCTTCCCTCTTCAGCCGTTCGATCGCCATCAGCACCCGCTCCGGCGTCGCCGGTGGGTCGAGGCGCGGGCAGATCCGGTGGTCGGCAACGCTTGCCACCGCATCCGACAGCGCATGCAGCACCGAGATGCCGAGCGGCAGCGGCGGCTCGCCGACCGCCTTGGAGCGGTGCACCGTCGGCTCGCTCGCTTCCGGCCAATCGGCCAGCGTCACATTGAAGATCTTCGGTCGGTCCGAGGCGAGCGGAATCTTGTAGGTCGACGGCGCATGGGTGCGCAGCCGGCCGTTTTCGTCCCACCAAAGCTCCTCCGTCGTCAGCCATCCCATGCCCTGGATGAAGCCGCCTTCGACCTGGCCAAGGTCGATGGCGCGGTTCAGCGAGCGTCCGGTCTCGTGCAGGATGTCGGTGCGCTCGACGACATATTCGCCGGTCAGCGTGTCGACCGAGACTTCCGAGCACGCGGCGCCATAGGCGAAATAATAGAAGGGACGACCCTCGCCCTTGTCGCGATCCCAGTGGATTTTCGGCGTCTTGTAGAAGCCCGCCGCCGAAAGCTGGATGCGCGCCATATAGGCCTGCCTGACGAGATCGGCGAAGGCGATCTCCTGGTTGCCGATGCGCACCCGGTTGGGCAGGAACAGCACCTGGTCGCGCGGCACCTGGTATTTTTCGGCGGCGAAGTTGGTCAACCGCTCCTTGATCTGCCGGGCCGCGTTCTGCGCCGCCATACCGTTGAGGTCGGAACCGGACGATGCGGCGGTCGCCGAGGTGTTCGGGACCTTGCCGGTCGTGGTCGCGGTGATCTTCACCTGGTCGAGGTCGATCTGGAATTCTTCCGCCACCACCTGCGCCACCTTGACGTAGAGACCCTGCCCCATCTCGGTGCCGCCATGGTTCAGATGCACCGAACCATCGGTGTAGACATGCACCAGCGCGCCGGCCTGATTGTAGTGGGTGGCGGTAAACGAGATGCCGAACTTGACCGGCGTCAGCGCCAATCCACGCTTGATGAAGCGGCTGTTGGCGTTGAAAGCTTCGATGGTGCGGCGACGCCTTGCATAGTCGCAACTCGCCTCCAACTCGGCGACGATGCGGTGGACGATGTTGTCCTCGACCGTCTGGTGGTAGGGCGTGACGTTGCGGTCGCTGGTGCCATAAAAGTTCTTCTTGCGAATCTCGAGCGGGTCCTTGCCGACGGCAAAGGCGACCTCTTCGATGACACGCTCGGCGCCGACCATGCCTTGCGGACCGCCGAAGCCACGGAAGGCGGTGTTCGACACGGTGTTGGTGTAAAGCGGCGCCGATTGCGCATGCACCGCCGGCCAGAAATAGGTGTTGTCGCAGTGGAACAGCGCGCGGTCGGTGACCGGGCCTGAAAGGTCCGCCGAGAAGCCGCAGCGCGCCGCGAACATGAAATCGACGCCGAGAATATTGCCGTCGTCGTCGAAGCCGACCTCATAATCGACGAGGAAGTCGTGGCGCTTGCCGGTGGCGATCATGTCGTCGTCACGGTCGGGCCGGATTTTCACCGCGCGATGGTGTTTTTTCGCAGCAATCGCCGCGAGCGCGGCAAACTGGTTGCCTTGCGTTTCCTTGCCGCCAAAGCCGCCGCCCATGCGGCGGATCTCGACCGTGACGGCATGGCTCGGCACGCCGAGCGCATGGCTGACCATGTGCTGGATTTCGCTCGGATGCTGGGTCGACGAATAAATCGTGACGTCCTGATCCTCGCCGGGAATGGCCATGGCGATCTGGCCTTCGAGATAAAAATGGTCCTGGCCGCCGATGCGCATTTTTCCTTTCAGCCGGCGCGGCGCCGCCCTGATCGCAGCCGCGGCATCGCCGCGCCTCAGGGTCAGCGGCGGCGTGACCAGCTTGTCCTTCCTGGGATCGAGGACGCCGATGTCGGTGACGAAAGGCAATTCCTTGTATTCGACCTTGGCCTGCCTTGTGGCGCGGCGCGCCTGCTCGCGGGTTTCGGCGATGACGCAAAAGATCGGTTGGCCGAAGAACTGCACCTTGCCGTCGGCCAGCACCGGTTCGTCGTGGCGGCCGGTCGGCGAAATGTCGTTTTCGCCCGGCACGTCGCTCGCCGTCAGCACGTCGACGACGCCGGGTGCTGCGCGCACCGCCGCCAGGTCCATGCTGCTGATGGTGGCATGCGTGGCCGTCGAAAGCCCGAGGCAGCCATGCAGCATGCCGGATGATTCCGGCATGTCATCGATATAGACGGCCGTGCCGCGGACATGCTTGTGCGCGGAATCATGGCGCTGGTCGGTGGCAACGCCACCAGCGATTTTCTGTGCCCTGAGGTTGGGAGCGTGGCGAGTCATGGCGAGCCTCTCTTCCCTTCTCCCCGTTCACGGGGAGAAGGTGGCCCGAAGGGCCGGATGAGGGGCAGCGTTGACGTTGACGAGCTTGCGAATATCGATCGAGGACGGCGCCGCCCCTCATCTGCCTGCCGGCATCTTCTCCCCGTAAACGGGGAGAAGGACGCTACTCGCGATCGTTCGGCTGTTTGTTTAGAGGAGGTAATGTGCAAGTTCATCACGCTGCCTCGTGGCGCGATATCTGGATCGGTGCTTTGGTGCCGCTGGTCTCGGCGAAGAACCGCAACAGCAGGTTGCGCGCCGCCAGCACCCGGTATTCGGCGCTCGCCCGCATGTCGGTCAGCGGGGTAAAGTCTTTGGCGTACTCGGCCATGGCGGTCTCGACCGTCGGTTCCGTCCAGGGCCTGCCGAGCAGCGCCTTTTCCACGCCGAAAGCCCGCTTCGGCGTTGCCGCCATGCCGCCATAGGCGATGCGCACCTCCGCCACCGTGCCGTCCTTGGCCAGGGCCAGCAGGAATGCGCCAAGTGCGGCGGTGATGTCCTCGTCACGGCGCTTGGTGATCTTGTAGACGGCGAATTTGGTATCCCTGCCCGGCACTGGGACATGCACGGCCTCGACGAATTCGCCCGGCTGTCGGTCCTGCTTGCCATAGGCGATGAAGAAGTCTTCAAGCGAGATCGTCCGCCGCTTGTTGCCGCGGCGCAGCGTCAGCCGCGCGCCGAGTGCGATCAGCGGCGGCGGCGTGTCGCCGATCGGCGAGCCATTGGCGATGTTGCCGCCGATCGTGCCCATGTTGCGCACCTGGTCGCCGCCGATGCGATCGAACAGCGGGCCCAGCGCCGGGATGCGTTTCGCCAGCATTGAGAAAGCCTCGGTGTAGGTGACAGCAGAGCCGATCGAGATGATGCCCTTGTCTTCGGAAATCCGGCACAGCCCGTCGAGATTGCCGATGAAGATCGCCGGCGCAATCTCGCGCATGTGCTTGGTCACCCACAGGCCGACATCGGTCGAACCGGCAACGATGGTGGCGCCCGGCTCCTTGTCGAGCACGGCGGCGAGGTCGTCGGCATCGGCCGGGACGACCAGGCGCTGCTTGCCGGCGCCGATCTCGATGCGCGAACCGTCTTTCATCGCTTCGAGCTTGCTCGTGATCGCCTCGCGCTCCGCTGCCAGCGGATCCTTTGCCGCCTTGCCGTAGCTGGAGATGGCACGTGCCGCCCGCATGATCGCCTCGTAGCCGGTGCAGCGGCAGAGATTGCCCTGAAGCGCCTTTTCGATGGCTGCATCCGACGGCTCCGGTGACCGCATCCACAGGGCATAAAGCGACATGACGAAGCCCGGCGTGCAGAAGCCGCATTGCGAGCCGTGGAAATCGACCATCGCCTGCTGCACCGGATGCAGTTTTTCGCCGTCGCCGCGCAGATGCTCGACTGTTACGACATGCGTGCGATCGAGCGAGCCAAGGAAGCGGATGCAGGCATTGACGCTTTCATAGACGAGCCGGCCGCCTGACAGCCTTCCGACCAGCACGGTGCAAGCGCCGCAGTCGCCCTCGGCGCAGCCTTCCTTGGTGCCGCGTAGCGAGCGCTCGAGCCGCAGCCAGTCGAGCAGGGTCTCGTCGGGCGCGACCGTGGTCAGCGCAACATCCTCGCCATTGAGGATAAAGCGTATCTCATTGCGTATCTTGAGCCTCGTCATGTCTCAACTCCCCCGATAGGTCGAATAGCCGTAGGGCGATATGAGCAGCGGCACGTGATAGTGCATCGGCTCGGCCATGCCGAAGCGGATCGGCACGCTGTCGAGGAAGGCCGGTTCCGGGAGTCTCAACCCCTGCCGGCGCAGATAGTCGCCGGCGGCGAAGACCAGCTCGTATTCGCCGGTGCGGAATTCCGCGTCGGCAAGCAGCGGCGCGTCACACCGGCCGTCGGCATTGGTGACCGCTGTCTTCAGATGCGTCCGCATGTCGTCGTTGATGCGGTAAAGCTCGATCGACAGGCCGGCCGCCGGCCGGCCGGTCGCGGTGTCGAGGACATGGGTCGTCAGACGTCCGCCTCCGGCTTTCGACGTTTCCGCCACTGGCTGCTCCCATTCCGGTACACTCAAAACGTGCTTGACGAATTGTGCGCCCATTAAAGGCGATGCATAAGTCCCGGTCGAGTGAAGTGCTGCAAAAACACTTTCAAAAATTTTCGGGGGAATGCGCAAGCAATCCTTTCGACTATCCTGATCACACTATCCGGCAGGAGCGACAATGCGTTACGAACGAGACATGCGCGGCTACGGCGCCAATCCGCCGGATCCGAAATGGCCCGGCAGGGCGCATGTCGCGGTGCAGTTCGTCGTCAATTACGAGGAAGGCGGCGAAAATTGCGTCCTGCACGGCGACAAGGCTTCGGAAGCCTTCCTGTCCGAGATCGTCGGCGCCGCACCCTGGCCCGGGCAGCGCCACCGGAACATGGAATCGATCTACGAATATGGCGCCCGCGCCGGCTTCTGGCGATTGCTGCGCCTGTTCACCGAGGCTGAGGTGCCGATCACATGCTACGGCGTCGCCACAGCACTGGCGCGTTCGCCCGACCAGGTCGTGGCGATGCAGGAGGCCGGCTGGGAGATCGCCTCGCACGGGCTGAGATGGATCGACTATCGCGACCATGCGCCGGAGGACGAGCGCCGCGACATGGACGAGGCAATCCGGCTGCACTACGAGGTGACCGGGGCACGGCCGACCGGCTGGTACACCGGCCGCACGTCGATCAACACCGTGCGGCTGGCGGCGGAAGAGGGCGGCTTCGACTATGTGTCGGACACCTATGACGACGAGCTGCCGTACTGGTTCGAGCATGGTGGGCCGGACGGGTCGGCAAAGCCGCAGCTCATCATCCCCTATACGCTCGACGCCAACGACATGCGTTTCGCCACGCCGCAGGGCTTCAACTCGGGCGACCAGTTCTTCGCCTATCTCAGGGATAGTTTCGACACGCTCTATGCCGAGGGCAAGGCAGGGCGGCCGCGCATGATGAATATCGGCCTCCACTGCCGCCTCGTCGGCAGGCCGGGCCGGGTCGCGGCGCTGAAGCGCTTCGTCAACTACGTCAAATCGCACGACAGGGTCTGGCTGGCGCGACGCATCGACATTGCAAGGCACTGGCAAGAGAACCATCCGTTCCGGCCGCCGACGCTGCGCCCGTCGAAGATGGAATTCGAGCCTTTCGTCCAGGCATTCGGCGGCGCATTCGAGCATTCGCCGTGGATCGCCGAGCGCGCCTATGAGCTGGAGCTCGGTCCGGCGCATGACAGTGCCGGCGGTCTGCACAATGCGCTGTGCCGTGTCTTTCGCGGCGCCAGCGAGACCGAGCGGCTCTCCGTGCTCAACGCCCATCCCGACCTTGCCGGAAAACTGGCTCAGGCCAAGCGGCTGACAACGGAATCGGCCAGGGAACAGGCTTCCGCCGGGCTCGAGGCGCTGACCGATAAAGAGCGCGAGCTGTTCTCCAAGCTCAATGCCGCCTACGTCACCAGTTTCGGCTTCCCCTTCATCATCGCGGTGAAAGGCAAGACCAAGGAAGAAATCCTGGCGGAGTTCGAGGCGCGCATCGGCAACAGCCGCGGCGTTGAATTCGAAACCGCCTGCAAACAGGTCGAGCGTATCGCACTGCTCCGCCTCAAGGACATGCTTCCGCAATAGGCCTGGCTTCCGCAACAGGCTCTGAACTGATGGATACGATGAAAATGGCCGACCGAACCTATTACGCGCCGCAGGGCGGCCACTCCGGCCAGAGTGAGCTGCTGACCGGCCGGGCCGTCTTCACCGAGGCCTATGCCGTCATTCCACGGGGCGTGATGCAGGACATCGTCACCAGCGCCTTGCCGTTCTGGGACAAGACCCGCGTCTGGGTGCTGTCGCGCCCGCTCTCGGGTTTTGCCGAGACGTTCTCGCAATATATCGTCGAGGTGGCGCCCGGCGGC
The DNA here is from genome assembly GCF_000502375.1 of Mesorhizobium sp. L48C026A00. Lineage (NCBI taxonomy): Bacteria > Pseudomonadati > Pseudomonadota > Alphaproteobacteria > Hyphomicrobiales > Phyllobacteriaceae > Mesorhizobium > Mesorhizobium sp. L48C026A00. Next base: position 140,087 of record NZ_AYWU01000001.1, read on the forward strand.
GGCAGCGACCGGCCGGAACCGGATGCCGGCGCCGAGGCCGCCCTGTTCGTGGTCGAGGGCGAACTGACCGTTTTGCTGGCTGGCGAGAAACATGTCCTGCAGCCGGGCGGCTTTGCTTTCCTGCCGCCGACCAGCGGATGGAGCGTTCGCAACGAGAGCAGCGCTGCTGTCCGCTTCCACTGGATCCGCAAGGCTTACGACGCCGTCGAAGGCATTGATGTCCCGCAAGCCTTCTTTGCCAACGAACAGGACATTGCGCCGACGCCGATGCCCGGCACCGAGGGCCGTTGGGCGACGACGCGCTTCGTCGACCCTGAAGACATGCGCCACGACATGCATGTCACCATCGTCACGCTCGAACCGGGTGCGGTCATCCCCTTCGCCGAGACGCATGTCATGGAGCACGGTCTCTACGTGCTGGAGGGCAAGGCCGTCTACCGCCTCAACCAGGACTGGGTCGAGGTCGAGGCCGGCGACTATATGTGGCTGCGCGCCTTCTGTCCGCAGGCCTGCTATGCTGGCGGCCCCGGAAAATTCCGCTATTTGCTCTACAAGGATGTCAACCGGCACGCCAAGCTTGGTGGCGCCGGCGTCGGGTGGCGCGCGCCATGACCCGCATCGTGGCGCGGCCGCTGACCCGTGAAAATTTTGCCGAGTTCGGCGACGTCATCGATATGGGCGGCGGCAATCACTACCCGATCAATGGCGGCAAGGCCGAGCGCTATCACGATCTCGCCACCGCCGAAGCGCAGGGACCGAATGGGCACGTGCTGATCTCCATGGTGCGCGGCACGCCTTACGATTTTCCGCTGAAGCTCACCATGGTCGAGCGTCACCCGTTCGGCAGCCAGGCTTTCATCCCGCTGTCGCCACGGCCGTTCCTGGTCGTCGTCTGCCATGATGGCGACGACGGCCCGGGCGAGCCGCATGCCTTCCTCACCGCGCCCGGGCAGGGCGTCAATTATCCGCGCAATCGCTGGCACGGCGTGCTGACGCCGATCGGCGAGGCCCAGGATTTCCTCGTCGTCGACCGCGGTGGCGACGGCGCCAACCTCGACGAGTGCCATTTCTCGCACGCTTACGAGATCCATCTTCCCGATGGGAGCCAGTGATGGCCGACGTCTCGCTGATCGACCGCCTGCTCGACGTCATCGAGCATGACATCGTGCCGAAGACGGCCGAAGGCGTCGCCCATGGCAACAAGCTTTTCGGCGCGGCGATCTTGCGCAAGGACGACCGCTCGCTGGTGCTCGCCGAGACCAACAACGAGACTGAGAACCCGCTCTGGCATGGCGAAGTTCACTGCCTGAAGCGGTTCTACGAAATGCCCAAGGCTGAGCGCGTCGACACCAGGGACGCGATTTTTCTCGCCACGCATGAACCCTGCTCGCTCTGCCTGTCGGCGATCACCTGGACCGGCTTCGACAATTTCTACTATTTGTTTTCGCATGAGGATTCGCGCGACAGCTTCGCCATCCCGCACGACCTGAAGATCCTGAAGGAGGTCTTCACCCTCGACCCCGGCGGCTACAATGCCGAGAACGCCTACTGGAAGAGTTTTTCGATCCGAAAACTGGTGTGTTCGCTGCCCGAGACCGAGCGGCTGCGACTGGAACCGCGGATCGGCAAAATCTCCGCACGCTATGACGAATTGTCCAGCGCTTACCAGGCGAGCAAGGACGAAAACGACATTCCGTTGAGTTGACGCGGATTGACCAGCCGAATTCGTTGGCTGGCCCACGACGACGTCCCACGGGCTCCATCATTTGGCGGTCCTGGAGTCGCCCGCATGAAAACCGTCACTGAATTTCCCCGCAAGGTCGTCGAGTTTCCGGACATGGGCATCGTCATGCCGGATGGCTGCCGGCTGTCGGCGCGGGTGTGGATGCCGGCCGATGCCGCTGACGATCCGGTGCCGGCGATCCTCGAGCACCTGCCCTACCGCAAGCGCGACGGCACGATCTTTCGCGATCAGCTGACGCATCCCTATTTCGCCGGCTATGGCTATGCATCGATCCGCGTCGACATGCGCGGCAATGGCGATTCCGAAGGGCTGATGGACGACGAATATTCCGAGCAGGAATTGCAGGACGCCTGCGATGTGATCGCCTGGGCGGCCGCCCAGCCCTGGTGCAACGGCAATGTCGGCATGATGGGCATCTCCTGGGGCGGCTTCAACTGCCTGCAGGTTGCAGCCAAGCAGCCGCCGGCGTTGAAGGCAGTCATCAGCCTGTGCTCGACCGTCGACCGCTATGCCGACGACATCCACTACAAGGGCGGCTGCCTGCTGATCGAGAATTTCGGCTGGGCCTCGACCATGCTGTCCTATTCGTCGCGGCCACCGGACCCGCTGCTGGCCGGCGACAACAGATGGCGCGACCTATGGCTGACCCGGCTGGAGAACCAGCCCTTCCTGGCGCCGCTGTGGCTGAGACACCAGCACCGCGACGCCTATTGGAAGCGCGGTTCGATCTGCGAGGACTATTCCGCCATCCAAGCCGCCGTGCTGTCGATCGGCGGCTGGCATGACGGCTATCGCAATACGATTTCCTACCTCGCGGCCAATATCGAGGCGCCGGTCAAGGGCATCGTCGGCCCGTGGATCCACAAGTACCCGCATTACGCCGCACCGAAACCAGCGATCGGCTTCCTGCAGGAGGCCTTGCGCTGGTGGGACCGCTGGTTGAAAGGCATCGACACCGGCGTCGAGGCCGACCCGGCCTACCGCGCCTATGTGATGGACAGCGTGCGCCCCGCGCGTTGGCATCCCGAGCGGCCCGGCCGCTGGGTTGCCGAAGCAGACTGGCCATCGCCCAACATCAAGGCTGAGGCGATCGAACTGATCCCGGAAGGCGCCAGGCCTGCAATCGTGGCTTCGCCACAAAGCTGCGGCCTCGCCGGCGGCGAATATTTCCCCTTCACCTTCGGGCCGGAACTGCCCGGCGACCAGCGCCCCGACGATGCGCTGTCGGTGTGTTTCGACCAGCCCCCGCTCGGCGAGGCGATCGACATTGTCGGCGCGCCGGAGGTTTTGATCCAGGTCGCCTCGGATCGACCGCAGGCGAACATCGCGGTGCGGCTGTGCGACGTGCATCCTGACGGCGCATCCGAATTGATCTCCTACGGCGTGCTCAACCTGACGCACCGCAACTCGCATGAATTCCCCGAGGCGCTGGTGCCGGAAGAGACCGTTTTGGCGCGGGTGGTGCTCGACCAATGCGCCTATCGCGTGCCATCAGGCCATCGCCTGCGTATTGCCGTTTCGAACGCCTACTGGCCGATGATCTGGCCATCGCCGGAACCGGTTCGGCTCGACCTGTCGGCGGCTACGCTGAAGCTGCCGCTGCGTCCGCCGGCGCAAGGCGACGAAGTCACGTTCCCTACGTCCGAGGCAGCCGTGCCCTGGGCAACCGAAACGGTCCGTGCCGCCAATTCCGAGCGTCATGTTGATCGCGACGAGAAGACCGGAATCGTCACGCTTTCCATTGTCGACGATTTCGGCGAGGTGCGCGACTTGGAGCATGGCCTCGCCAATGGCAGCGTCGCCCGCGAGACATGGGCGATCCATCCTGACAATCCGCTGTCAGCGTCGGGCAAGACGCACTGGACGCAGACGCTGTCGCGAAATGGATGGTCGGTGCGCACCGAAACGTCAGCCGAAATGCGGTCCGACGCGCAAAGCTTCATGGTTAGCGCCAGAATCGAAGCCTATGAAGGCGAGAAACTGGTTTTCGAGCGCAATTTCGAAGAGAAAATCCCGCGCGCGCTGCTTTGAGCGCTTACGCGGGTTGGTCCAATTGCGACGTACGATTTACGCCACGGCATGTCGCATTCGGTCTTGCTTACGGCGTTCCCTTGCGGTCATTATTCTCCTCACAAGAAATGATAAAAAACGACCACAAGGTCGAACCAACAGAGTGAGGAACTCAACATGTCAAACGAACTGGAATTTCTCAGCCGGCGCGTCGCGTCCGGCAAACTGAGCCGTCGTGATTTTCTCGGCCGGGCGGCAGCGCTCGGCGTCACCGCGACCTTCGCCAACTCGCTGCTTTCGAGTGCGGCGCGCGCCGCGGGTCCGGTCAAGGGGGGCACGCTGAAGGCCGGCCTGGTCGGCGGCGAGTCCACCAACAGCCTCGATCCGGCCCTGTTCATGACGCAGGTGCCGTTCGCCTTCGGCAAGATGTGGGGCGAACTGATCGTCGAGCTTTCCCCGGAAGGCACGCTCGAGAACCGCATCGCCGAGGAGATCGGCTCGTCTGACGACGCCAAGGTCTGGACGCTGAAGATTCGCGACGGCGTCGAATTCCATAACGGCAAGACGGTAACCGCCGAGGACGTCGCCGCCACACTCGAACGCCATTCGGACGAGAAGTCGAAGTCGGGCGCGCTCGGCTACATGAAAGGCATCGAGAGCATCAAGGCCAGCGGCAAGGAAGTCGTGCTGACGCTGAAGGAAGCCAATGCCGACCTGCCCTATCTGCTTAGCGATTACCATTTGATCATCCAGCCCAATGGCGGCAAGGACAAGGCCGACGCCGGCATCTCGGCCGGACCCTACAAGATCACCACCAACGAGCCCGGCGTGCGCCATGGCGGCGAGCGGTTCGCCAATTACTGGCAGGCCGACAAGATGGGCCATGCCGACCAGATCGAGATCATCGTCATCAACGACGCCACGGCGCGCACTTCGGCCTTGCAGGGCGGCCAGGTCAACATGATCAACCGCGTCGAGCCGAAGATCGTCGACCTGATCAAGCGGCTGCCCGGCGTCACCATCCGCAACCATGCGGGTCCTGGCCACTACGTCTTCATCATGCATTGCAACACGGCGCCGTTCGACAACAACGATTTGCGCATGGCGCTGAAGCTGGCGATCGACCGCGAGGAGATGCTCGACAAGATCCTCAGAGGCTATGGCTCGCTCGGCAACGACTTCCCGATCAACTCGGCCTATCCGCTGTTTTCCGAGGACATCGAGCAGCGCAAATACGATCCCGACAAGGCGAAGTTTCATTTCAAGAAGTCGGGCCATGACGGCGCCGTCCTGCTCAGGACATCGGACGTCGCCTTCCCCGGCGCCGTCGATGCCGCGCAGCTGTTCCAGCAAAGCGCGGCCAAGGCCGGCATCACGCTGGAGATCAAGCGCGAGCCGGGCGACGGCTACTGGTCGGAAGTATGGAACAAGCAGCCCTTCTGCGCCTCCTACTGGGGCGGACGCTCGACGCAGGACCAGATGTACTCGACTGCGTACCTGTCGACGGCCGACTGGAACGACACGCGTTTCAAGCGTCCCGAGTTCGACAAGATGGTGCTGGCGGCGCGTGCCGAGCTCGACGAAGCCAAGCGCAAGGCGATGTATCGCGACATGGCGATGCTCGTCCGCGACGAAGGTGGCCTGATCCTGCCGATGTTCAATCAGTTCATCGACGCGACAGGCGCCAAGGTCGCCGGCTGGGTCGACGATCCGCATCAGGAGCTGATGAACGGGTACGCTCTGGCAAAGTGCTGGCTCGAAGCCTGAGCCCGGCCTTGCGGATATGTCCTCACCCATCGTGAAACTGGTGGCCCAGCGCATTGCGCTGGGCATCCTCCTGCTGTTGGCCGTATCGGTCCTGATCTTCGCCGGCACCCAGATCCTGCCCGGCGACGTCGCGCAAGCCATCCTCGGACAGTCGGCGACACCGGAGTCGCTTGCCAATCTGCGCGAGCAGCTCGGCCTCAACGATCCGGCCTTTATCCGCTATTTCCGCTGGCTCGGCGGCGTCGTGACCGGTGATCTCGGCACCGCCATGTCCAGCGGGCAGGATATTGCGACGTCGATCAAGGGGCGGTTGTGGAACACGCTGTTCCTCGCCTTCTGGGCGGCGGTCGTTGCCGTGCCGCTGGCGATCATCCTCGGCCTGATTGCGGTGCGTTACCGCAATGGCTGGGTCGACAAGCTGATCTCCGGACTGGCGCTTGCCTCGACCTCGTTTCCCGAATTCTTCATCGGCTATGTGCTCGTCTATTTCTTTGCCGTGAAATACCAGATCTTCCCCGGCATCTCGACGGTCTATGACGGGATGCCGTTCGGCGAGCGCATGCAGGCGATCATGCTGCCAGCGGCGGCACTGACGCTGGTGGTGCTCGCCCACATGATGCGCATGACGCGCGCCGCGATCCTCAATGTCATGCAATCGGCTTATGTCGAGACGGCGGAGCTCAAGGGGCTTTCGGCATTCGCCGTCATTCGCAGGCATGCCTTCCCCAATGCGATTGCGCCGATCATCAACGTCGTCATGCTCAACCTCGCCTACCTGATCGTCGGCGTCGTCGTTGTCGAAGTGATCTTCGTCTATCCGGGCATGGGGCAGTATCTCGTCGACCACGTCACCAAGCGTGACGTACCGGTGGTGCAGGCGGTCGGCCTGATCTTCGCCGCGGTTTATATCAGCCTGAACATCATTGCGGACATAGCGGCGATCGTCGCCAATCCGCGTCTCAGACATCCGAAGTGAGGGGCGGCGCTGTGCTCGACATAAAACGCATCCCCATCCCTGCGCTGATCGGCCTGGTGCTGACGGCATTGTTCGTGCTGGCGGCGATCTTCGCGCCCTGGATCGCGCCTTACGGCAATGGCGAGATCGTCGGCGACGTCTGGGCACCGATGTCGGCGACACATTTGCTGGGCACCGACAATCTCGGCCGCGACCTTCTTTCGCGCATGATCTACGGCGCCCGCGTCACGCTGTTCATCGCGGTGCTGGCCACCGCGCTGTCCTTCTCGCTCGGCGCCATCCTTGGCTTCTCGGCGGCGGTTTTCGGCGGCTGGTTCGACACGCTTATGTCGCGCCTTGTCGATCTCCTGATGTCTATTCCGACGCTGATCATGGGCCTCGTCGTGCTCTCCGTGCTGCCAACCAATCTGGTGACGCTGATCCTGGTCATGGGCATTCTCGACTCGACCCGTGTCTACCGCCTGTCGCGGGCGGTCGCCGTCGACATCAACGTCATGGATTTCGTCGAGGCGGCCAAGCTGCGCGGCGAAGGCAGCGTGTGGATCATCTTCCGCGAGATCCTGCCCAATGCGTTGTCGCCGCTGGTTTCGGAACTCGGCCTGCGCTTCATCTATGCCGTGCTGTTCCTGTCGACGCTGTCCTTTCTCGGCCTCGGCGTGCAGCCGCCTAGCGCCGACTGGGGCGGCATGGTCAAGGAAAACAAGGACGGCATCGTCTTCGGCATCGCGGCGGCGCTCATCCCTGCCGCGGCGATCGCCATGCTGGCGATTTCCGTCAACCTTGTCGCCGACTGGGTGCTCAACCGCACGGCGAGCCTGAAGGGAGGACGCGGGTAATGGCTGACCAGCGAGCAAAGAACGTGTTGCTCGATATCCGCAACCTGCGCATCGAGGCGACAGTGTTCCCGCCGGGCGAGGCGCCGAAAAACATCGTGCTGGTCCACGACGTCTCGCTGGCGCTCGAGAAGGGCAAGGTGCTCGGCCTGATCGGCGAGTCCGGAGCCGGCAAGTCGACCATCGGCTTGGCGTCGATGGGCTATGGCCGCGGCGGCGTGCGCATCACCGGCGGCGAAGTCATGCTCAACGGCCGCGACATTCTCAAGGGCGGCAAGGAGGGTTTTCGCAAGCTGCGCGGCCGCGAGGTCTGCTATGTCGCGCAATCGGCTGCCGCCGCCTTCAACCCGGCGCACAGACTGATGGACCAGGTGGTCGAGGCGACGCTGCTGCATGGCACGGCAACGCGGGCCGCGGCCGAAAAACGCGCCATCGCGTTGTTCAAGAAGCTCAGCCTTCCGAACCCCGAAAGCATTGGCGAGCGCTTTCCGCACCAGGTGTCCGGCGGCCAGCTGCAGCGTGTGATGACGGCGATGGCGCTGTGTTCCGAGCCCGACCTGATCGTCTTCGACGAGCCTACCACGGCGCTTGACGTGACGACGCAGATCGACGTGCTGGCGGCGATCAAGGACGCCATCCGCGACACGCATGTCGCGGCGCTGTACATCACCCATGACCTTGCCGTCGTCGCTCAGGTCTCGGACGAGATCATGGTCCTGCGCCATGGCCGGCTGGTCGAATGGGGCGGCACCCGCCAGATCATCAAGGAACCGCGCCAGGAATACACCAATGCGCTGGTCTCGGTGCATGAGATCGAGCACCAGGAGCAAAAGCCCGGCACGACGCCGTTCCTGTCGGTCAAGAACATCACCGCCGCCTATGGCCGCAGCCATATCAAGGTGCTGAAGAACGTCTCGGTCGACATCTATCCGGGCCAGACGCTGGCGGTGGTCGGCGAGTCCGGCTCGGGCAAGTCGACGCTGGCGCGCGCCATCACCGGCCTGTTGCCGCCCGAACAAGGCACCGTCACCTTCGACGGGCGGCCGCTCGCCAACCGGCTTGCCGATCGGACGAAAGAGGATCTGCGCCAGTTGCAGATGATCTACCAGATGGCCGACGTGGCGATGAACCCGCGCCAGACCGTCGGCACCATCATCGGCCGGCCGCTCGAATTCTATTTTGGTCTGCGCGGCCGCGAGCGCGACAAGCGCGTCGCCGAACTGCTCGACAAGATCGAGATGGGCAAGGGTTTCATCGACCGCTACCCGGCCGAGCTTTCCGGCGGCCAGAAGCAGCGCGTCTGCATCGCCCGCTCGCTCGCCGCCAAGCCGAAGCTGATCATCTGCGACGAGGTGACCTCGGCGCTCGACCCGCTGGTCGCCAACGGCATCCTGAAGCTGCTGCTCGAGCTGCAGAAGGAGGAAAACGTCGCCTATCTGTTCATCACCCACGATCTCGCCACGGTGAAGTCGATCGCCGATTCGATCGCGGTGATGTATCGCGGCGAGGTGGTGCGCTACGGTGCCAAGAGCCAGGTGTTGGCGCCGCCCTTCGACGCCTACACCGACCTTCTCTTGTCCTCAGTCCCCGAAATGGAGATCGGCTGGCTGGAGAAGGCGATCAAGGGACGACGCATGGCCAGCGCCGGCAATTAGACACCCCGGTGGCGCTCGAGACAAAACTTCTGCTGATCATCCTCGACGGCGTGCCTTATCGCAATTGGCGCCGGCTGATGGGCAATCTCGAAGGCTGGGTGCAATCGGGCGAAGCGCGCGTCTGGAAGATGCGCTCCGTTCTGCCGTCGACCTCGGCCTGCTGCTATGCGTCGATCCATACTGGCGTGGCGCCGCAAGTGCACGGCATCCTGACCAACGAGAACCGGTTCCGCGTTGAGCAACCCGACATATTCTCCGAGGTCAGCAAGGCCGGCGGCAAGACCGGCGCGGTCACCCATTCCTACTGGTCCGAATTCTTCCGGGCCTATCCGTTCGATCTGGTCGAGGACATGGAGTTCGACGAGCCCGGCGCGCCGATCACCCATGGCCGGTTCCACACCATGACCGGCTACAACGCCCGCAACCAGATGACGCCGAGCGACGTCGACCTGTTCGCGACGCTGACCATGCTGACCAGACGCCACGGCATCGACTACGGCATCCTGCACACCTGCACGCTGGACTCGATGGGCCACCGCTTCGGCCATGACTGCCATGAGATGGACCATGCCGTCTATGCGATGGACGGCATGCTCGCCGCCTTCCTGCCGCGCTGGCGGAAAGCCGGCTACGAGGTCATCGTGACCGCCGATCACGGCCAGACCGATCGCGGCCATCATGGCGGCCATGACGACGAGATGCAGGATTTTGCTCTGTATTATTTCGGACAGGGCAACGGGCCGGAGGCCGACACGCTGCTAGACCAGCTGCAGCTTGCGCCGACGGTGCTTGCGCGCCTCGGCGTCCCGGTGCCCGCGACAATGAAGGCCAGGCCGTTCCTCGACTGAGCGCGCGTCTTCCCTTCTCCCCCTTGTGGGAGAAGGTGGATTGTCGCGAAGCGGCAAGACGGATGAGGGGTGTTGGAAGAAACTCGGCGTGAAAATATTGAGGGATTTGAAGCGCTTATTTCTTCGGTGTAGCGATCCGTCCAGCACCCCTCATCCGACCGAGCTTCGCTCGGCCACCTTCTCCCACAGGGGGAGAAGGGAAGAACCTCCCTCTGGCAACACTGCCGCTCTTCGGCTAGCTTTCAGGGAATTCTGGGCGGAAAGCGGTGAACCTTTTTGGGCCGATCAGCGACAGAGCAGACAGGAGCCAGGCGGCTCGATCGGCCGTGACGGCAGCGACGGAAACCGATCGTGCGCTTGTCGGCCGGGTCGCGAAGGGCGACCGCGCCGCCGTGCGGCTCCTGTTCATGCGCCACCACGCGCGGGTCTACCGTTTCGTGGTGCGCCAGACCGGATCGGAAATGATGGCCGACGATATCGCCAACGAGGTGTTTCTCGAACTCTGGCGCCAGGCGCCCGGCTTCGAGGGGCGCTCGGAAGTCTCGACGTGGCTGCTCGGCATCGCCCGCTTCAAGGCGCTGTCGTCGTTGCGCAAGGAAAAGGAAGACTGGATCGACGACGATGACGCCGCCCAGATCGCCGACGGCGCCGATACGCCGGAAGTCGTCACCATGAAGGAAGACAAGGGCGCCGCGTTGCGGCGCTTCGTCGATGCCTTGCCGGAAGAACACCGAACGGTGATCGACCTTGCCTATTACCACGGACAGTCGGTGACCGAGATCGGCGAGGTGCTCGGCATCCCGGTCGCCACCGTCAAGACCAGGATGTTCTACGCCCGCAAGAAACTCGGCGAGGCCCTCAAGGCCGCCGGTTACGACAGGGGGTGGCCATGAGCGCCGCTGAAAAGATGTCGCGTCGCGATGAAATGGAAACGCTGCTGCCGTTCTATCTGAACGGCTCGCTTGAAGGTGCGGAGCTCGAAGCCGTCGAGGAATGGCTGGCGACCGACCCGGCAGCGCTTGCCGCACTCGGCGAGGCCGAAGCCGAATTCTCCGGCACCGCTGCATCCAATGAAGCGATCCGTCCGCCGGCCGATGCGCTCAGCCGCTTCGCCCGGGCGCTCGACGCCGAGGCCGGTCCAGCGCGCGCGCCGGCGGCGTCCTGGCTGGCGCAAGCGTGGGGCCGCTTCACGGCAGTTCCCGCCGGCGTCGCCTGGGCTGCGGCCGCGGCTCTGCTGGCGCTTGTTGTGGTGCAGTCGTTTGAGCAGCCTGGCGGCATCGACAGCGATTTCGAAATTGCCGGCCAGCAAGGCGATCTTGCGAAAATGCCGTTCGCGCTGGTCACGTTCAAGCCGGATGCGAAGATGGCCGACATTGTCGCTTTTCTTGGCGAGCACCAGCTGAAGATTGCCGCCGGCCCAACCGCCGAAGGTGTCTTCCGTCTTGGCATCCCGGCCGCGACCGCAGCCGACTATGAAAAAGTGCTCGGCCTGATTGCCGCCCAGCCTTTCGCGGAGGCTGTGGTCGAGGGAAGGAAACCGGTCGATGGCGGCTAGGGCGGTCATCCGATTTGCGGCGCTGCTCGTGGCGGCGATGATAATCGGCGCTGTGCCGGCCTTGGCGCAGACCAATGATCCGAACCTTACGCAGACTGAAATCGACTGCCTCAACCGAGGGGCGACGGCGGCCGACTGCATCAAGCGCGACACAAAGGATGGCAGCGGCGAAAGGCCCGGCGCAGGTCCTGCCGCGACAAATGCGGTGCTTCTTCCCGCGCTAATCGTCGACCTGTTCCCCAATCCGATCGGCGGCGGCCAAGCGCCGCTGCCGACGCCCGATCCGCGCCGCGATCCGGCCAGCGGTGCGTTGCCGCCGCCGGTCCCGCCTGCCGGTGCGACAGCGATACAAGCCGCTGCGGCGGGCGGCCCGATCGTTTCGCCCAGCGATCTCGTCGCGGCCGAGCCGCCGCGCGCCGTCGTCGGTGATTTCGTGCCGGACGAGGTGCTGGTGACGGTGGAGGGCGATGCCGTCCAGCAGATCGCCGCCTCCTTTGGCCTCGAGGTGCGCTCGCAGCGCCAGTCTCAGTTGCTCGGCTCCACGCTGGTGCGCTTCGGCATTCCCGATGGCCGCCCGCTCGGCGTCGNCGTGCTGGCGCAGCTTGCCGCCGACGGCCGTACTTTGCGGCGCGAGCCCAACCATATCTACTCGCTGCAGCAGGCAGCCACCATCGTCAACTATGCCTTCGAGCGCATTGCGCTCGATGCGAAAGGGGCGAGCGGCGAGAACGTGCGGATTGCCGTCGTCGACACCGCCATCGACGACACCAACCCGGCTCTAAGCGGCGTCATCGCCGATCAGTTCGACGCCATGCCCGACGTGCCGATCGAGGCGCGCGATCACGGCACCTCGATCGACGGCCTGATCGCCGGCGTCGGCGCGCTCAAAGGCATGGCGCCGGGCGCCAGGATCTACCACGCCCGCGCCTTCGAGGGCGGCAAATCGACGATGGACGTCATCCTTGCGGCGCTCGACTGGGCGGCGGAGCAGGACGTCCGCATCATCAATATGAGCTTCGTCGGCCCGAAGAACGACCTGCTCGGCGTCGCCTGCCGCAATGCTCGCGCCTTGGGCATCGTGCTGGTCGCCGCCGCCGGCAACAACGGACCGAAGGCGCCCTACGGCTATCCGGCCGCCTTCGACGGCGTCATCGCGGTGACCGCCACCGATGCCAAGGACGGGCTGATGCAGCAGGCCAATCGCGGCGCCTACGTCTTCCTCTCCGCTCCCGGCGTCGAGATGGTGGCGCCGAGCGGCGCCGGTTCGGATGTCGTCACCGGCACCTCGTTTGCCGCAGCGATCGTCACCGGCGCGATCGCCAATCTGCTGCATACCGCACCCGACCGTTCCGCCGACTGGATCGAGAAAGCGCTGGCCGCCACGGCAAGGGATCTCGGCCCCAAGGGACGAGACAATGATTTCGGCTATGGCCTGCTCAATACCAAGGCGGCCGAGGCGGCGAAAGAATAAGTCTCGGGCTTGAAGCATCTGCTTTTATGCACGTCGTTTTCCCAGCCGCTGCATAATTTTCGGCAACAGATATTGGGGTCAAAACTCAATCAGCCGGTTGCCGCAAATGACCGAGATGGGTGGAGTGCGGCCTTGCGCTATGTCGTCTCCATCGCGTGTTAGCCGATGCCTCTGACACGGCCTCTGACATTGCCAGCTTGAAGGTTTCTGACACGAAAGGAAGATCAAACCCGCTCATGCGCGGGTCGATCCAGACGTTGCGCCCGCCGACCCGCTGCAGATTGACGACGTAGGAACCACCGGGTCTGTTCATCCAGAGTCCCGACTTTTCGCGGAACTCATGCGTCGTTTGCTCTCTATCCATGCCGTCGATGCGGTTGCATGGGTAAAACCAGAAATAGGAGGCGGCATGGCTGCCGTCCTTCCACAGCAGCTCGACTGGAACGAATTGATGCAGGCCGGGCTCCAGTTTCTCGACCACCTCACGGAATTTGCCACTGACGAAGAAGGAGTTGTGCATCATCAGGTCCGCCGGCATGATCTTCCCCCTCCCACCTTTATCTTCGTGGGCAGGTGGGTGGGATCGATCGGGACGCCCTGGTAGGTGGCCGATTTGTCCACCCACGTTCCATCTTCCAGCCTCGCCGAATTCGTGACCGGATGGAATTCGAACCCGGCCGGGAACACCTTCCGGCGATCGCCATCGACTGGATCGCCGCGACGTCCGAAGGCCGCGCCCTGGTCGGCGCCGGCGATTTCGGAATAGTTAGAAATTGCTGGCAAGCAAGGTTAGCAACTGCTGGTAATCGTCGGAAGGTCCGCAACCGGGTCGAACTCGGTCGCTCAGAGTGATTGAGTTTGACCACTAGGCCGGTGCGCCGGCGACCGATCCCCTGACCACCAGATCGACCGGCCAGGCTTCGCCGCGGGTGTCAGATATCAGGCGAGTACTCTTGTATCAGACTTGCCTGGAAGCGCTCGACCTCTTCCGCAAGAGTTACCCAATGATGTTGATATCGCTCGAAGATCGACACGGTTGGGGCCGGGAAGTTTGGATCGGCCAATGCGCCAACGGCTACGCCGATCATCGTAGGCAGAGCATCAGGCTTCCAATAGACTGTCGAACCACAGGTCGGGCAAAAATACATGCGTACATTGCGGCCGCTATCGGCAACGCGAATGAACTCCCTTGCAGCTCCCGAAATCGCGACGGTATCAGTCGCATAGAACGCGTTGACGCTGAATGATGTACCGGTTCGCCGTTGGCAAGCTAAACAATGACACGCGGCAACCAATTTTGTTGGCTCTCGCATCATAAGTCTGAGTGCGCCGCATACGCATTGGGCATCGGCCATGGAGAATCCTCCGTCTTTCTCGGTGAAACAACTTTGCGGTGTAGGGGTGAGGCGCAGTTCGAACCGCTGTTGCACACAGGCAACGCGTAGGACGTGACCCTATCGAGGATCGGGATGCGCAACGCCAACAATGATGCGGCTCACGGAAGCTGTCAACCGCAGCGCATTTCCCGGGCCTTTCTGATGCGTCTCTCGACTACACGGCGATCGCGGTCGATCAGTTCCAGTTCGACCAGGCGAGGCAGATAGCGGGAAGATCGACGCCGTCGCGCGCATTCGCGAGCGACCTTGTCATACTCCCGCAAGACCGCGCAGGTCCCAAGAGGGTCGAACTCAGTCGATCGAGTGATCCTTAGCCAGGTGCGCCGGCGACCGATCCCCTGATGACCAGGTCGACCGGCCAGACTTCGCCGCGGGCGCCCTCCTCCAACCCCGAAATCCGCGCCGCCAGCCGCTCGGCGATACGAGCGCCGGCCAAACGGATCGACGAACGCGTCGTCGATAACGGCACCGAAAAATTCTCCGGCTTCAGCCAAGGGAAGACGTCGTCATGGGCGATCAGCGACAGGTCGCCCGGAATGGTCAGGCCGAGATCGCGCACCGCTCGCACGACGCCGAGCGCCATGATCAGGCTGGAGCAGGCGATCGCGGTCGGCGCATCGCTTTGCTCAAGTAAGCGCCTGGCGGCGCGGTAGCCGTTCTCCTCGGTCATGGCGAGGGAACAGACATCGCCTTCGCCAAGCGCCAGACCGCTTGCCGCCAGCGCTCGGCGCACACCGCGCTCGCGGTGAATGGCGAAGGTCTCGCGGCCGTCGCCGTTGATCAGCGCCAGCCGCCGGTGACCGAGTTGGACGAGCAACCGTGCCGCCTCGTGGAAGGCGCCCTCATTGTCGATGTCGGTGAAAGGGTAATCGAAATCGAGCCCTTCACTGCGGCCATGGACGATAAAGGGAATGCCGAGCGTGTTGACCAGCGCCACCCGCCGGTCGGCCGGCCTCGGCGAGGAGATGTAGACGGCGTCGACCTGCCGGTTGGCGACGATACGCCGATAGGTCGTCTCCTGGTCGTCGGCATCGGCCGGGGACAACACCAGGTCGAGTTCGTGCGAACGGGCGTAGTCGCCGAGACCGGAGAGGAATTCCACGAAATGCGGGTCGATGTCAACGGCCGCCCCGGTCGGCAAGACATAACCGATCATCCCGGTCTTGCCGGTAGCCAGCCGACGCGCGCTCGGGTTGGGACGGTACCCGTGGCGCTTGGCGGCGTCGATCACCCGCCGGCGCGTTTCCTCGTTGACTTCCGGGTAGCCGTTCAGCGCGCGGCTTACCGTCGTCTGCGAAAGCGCCAGCATATGGGAAAGCTGTTTGAGGTTCACCGGAGGCCTCCAAGCCTCAAAGCGCTTTAACTATGGGTCGCTCGCGCCACGGCGGCGAGCGCTACCGATGCGACGATCATAAGCACCCTTTTTAACCGGTTTGAAGCAAAATTTGCTGTTGCAGCGCCCAAAATGGTGCTGCAGCGCACTTTGTTTGCTCTTGTGGCCGTGAAATTAAATCGATTAGTTTACCAGCCTCTTGACTTCTGATTAATTCAGTGGCGTGATTGCGAAGACCAAAGCGCTTTGGAAGATTCTCCGAAAGGTTGCGGTTCCTTTCCGAGTGAGTCACAGTCCTGCAGCGTCGGCGGACGGAATGGAGGTTCCGTCCGGTGTCTGTCACCACTGGGAGGGAATACCAATGAGGAAAATGCTTCTGCTGAGCGCCGCCTTTGTCGCGCTCGCCCTGGGCGCACCGGCGCAAGCCGAACTGAAGTTCAAGCCGGGCGAAGACCCCCGCTTCAACTGGGCGAATTACGAAGAGCTCAAGAAAGTCGACCTCAAGGGCGAGACGCTGTCGATCTTCGGGCCATGGCGCGGCGAAGACGAGGGCCTCATCCGCACCGTTCTCGACTATTTCTCGGAAGCCACCGGCGCCGAGGTCAAGTACTCCTCGTCGGAAAATTACGAACAGCAGATCGTCATCGACACGCAGGCCGGCAGCCCGCCCAACATCGCCGTGCTGCCGCAGCCGGGCCTGATCCAGGACCTGGCGTCCAAGGGCCTGCTGACGCCGCTCGGCGACGACACCGCCAACTGGATCAAGGACAATTACGGCGCCGGCCAGTCATGGGTCGATCTCGGCACCTTCAAGGACAAGGATGGCAAGGAGGGCTTTTTCGCCTTCCCCTACAAGGCCGACGTGAAATCGCTGGTCTGGTACTCGCCGGACAATTTCGAGGAAGCCGACTACGAGGTGCCGAAGACGCAGGAAGAGCTCGCCGAGCTCGAAAAGCAGATCATCGCCGACGGCGGCACGCCATGGTGCATCGGGCTCGGTTCGGGCGGCGCCACAGGCTGGCCAGCGACCGACTGGGTCGAGGACATCATGCTGCGCACCCAGACGCCCGAGACCTACGACAAGTGGGTAAAGAACGAGATTCCGTTCAACGACCCGGCGGTGGTCAACGCCATCGACATTTTCGGCAAGATCGCGACCGACGACAAGATGGTCGACGGCGGCGCCAAGGCGGTGGCGGCGACCGATTTTCGCGATAGCCCGAAGGGCCTGTTCTCGGTGCCGCCGAAATGCTATTTGCACCACCAGGCGTCGTTCATCCCGACCTTCTTCCCGGAAGGCACCGAGATCGGCCAGGACGCCGACTTCTTCTACTTCCCAGCTTACGCTGCCAAACCCGACCTCGGCACCCCGGTGCTCGGCGCCGGTACGCTGGCCATGATCACCAAGGATAGCAAGAGTGCCCGCGCGTTCATCGAATTCCTGAAGATGCCGCTCGCCCATGAGATCTGGATGGCCCAGGGCGGCTTCGTGACGCCGTTCAAGTCGGTCAACAAGGACGCCTATGCCAGCGACGCGCTGAAGAAGCAGGGCGAAATCCTCGCCGAAGCCTCGACCTTCCGCTTCGACGGGTCCGACCTGATGCCGGGCAAGATCGGCGCCGGCGCCTTCTGGACCGGTATGATCGATCTCGTCGGCGGCAAGTCCGCCCAGGATGTCGCCACCGATATCCAGAAGAGCTGGGACGCGATCAAGTAGGCGTCCCGGCTGAACGTCCGATCCTGCATGGACCCGGGCCTCGGTGGCCCGGATCCGACCAGCGGCCCCACACCGCAGCAATTTTTATGAGCACATTCCGGCATGACGCGCGACCAGCAAAAGCAAACCCTGCCTTGCATCCGGTCGCGTTCCAAATAACTGAATCGGCCTGTGATCGCGTCGCCAAAGTCATTCCCGACTGGCGGATCATGCGCAGAGGGAGGGACCCGTGGCGGCTCAGATTTTCTCGGCCATATTCGTCATCGTCGTCGGCGTCGGCGGCTGCGTCGCCTATTTCTGGGGCGCCAACAAGCTGGTGGACATCATCTTCCCGTCGCGCGGCGTTGCAGGTGCGGCGGCCATCGACAATCTGCGCCGGCAGGGGATGATCCGGCCGTGGCTGTTCGTCGGCCCGGCCATGATCATCCTCACCATCTATCTGATCTACCCGGTCGTGGAGACGCTGAGGCTGTCGTTCCTCGATCGCGGTGGCGCCAATTTCGTCGGCTTCGCCAATTATGAATGGGCGTTCGGCGACCGCGAATTCCGCACCTCCATCCTCAACAACATCATCTGGCTGGCGGTCGTGCCTGCCGCCTGCACCTTCCTCGGGCTGATCATCGCCGTCCTCACCGACAAGATCTGGTGGGGCACTATCGCCAAGAGCCTCATCTTCCTGCCGCTGGCCATCTCGTTCGTCGGCGCCAGCGTCATCTGGAAATTCATCTACGAGTATCGTGGTGCTGGCCAGACGCAGATCGGCCTGCTCAACGCCATCATCCAATATTTCGGCGGCCAGCCGCAGGTCTGGATATCGCTGCCGTTCTGGAACAATTTCTTCCTGATGATCATCCTGATCTGGATCCAGACCGGCTTTGCCATGGTCATCCTGTCCTCTGCCTTGCGGGGCATTCCCGAGGAGACGCTGGAGGCGGCCGTCATCGACGGCGCCAATCCGTTCCAGATCTTCTGGAAGATCATGGTGCCGCAGATCTGGGGAACGATCGCCGTCGTCTGGACCACCATCACCATCCTGGTGCTGAAGGTTTTCGACATCGTGCTGACGATGACCAACGGCCAATGGAACAGCCAGGTGCTGGCCAATCTGATGTTCGACTGGATGTTCCGCGGCGGCGGCGATTTCGGCCGTGGCGCCACCATCGCCATCATCATCATGATCGCGGTCATTCCGATCATGATCTGGAACATCCGCCAGGCCAACAAAGAGACGGGAGGACATTGAGATGGCCGTCTCGACCGGAAAGTCCTTTGCCAGCCGTTTCGGCGTCCATATCGCGGTCTTCCTCTTCGTCGCGATCTGGACGATCCCGATGCTCGGCATTCTCGTCTCGTCGCTGCGCGACAAGGACCAGATCATCGCCTCGGGCTGGTGGAACTCGTTCGCCAGTTCCACGCAGACGGAAGCGGGGCGGCTGCCACCCGCCTCGGCGCAAGTCGAGAAGGACGGCAAGTTCGTCCTCGAGGGCAACATCTTCGGCGATGATCCGGCCCGCGACATCAGCGCCTTTGGCGTCAAGTCGTCGGCGCCGACGCAATATCCCGCCGGCACCACCGCCGATCTCGGTGACGGCGAGACCTTGCAGCTCAACCCCGACGGCAGTTTCGTCATGACCTCGACCAAGCCGTTCGAGGGCGAGCGTGGCCAGCGCGTCTACTACGCCTCGTCGGCGCCGCCGAAATTCACCACCGACAATTACAATACGGTGCTGTTTTCGGAAGGCATCGGCCGCTCCTTCATGAATTCGCTGACCGTCACCATTCCGGCGACCGTCATCCCGATCCTGATCGCGGCGTTCGCGGCCTATGCGCTGGCCTGGATGCGCTTTCCCGGCCGGGCGTTGCTCATCGCGGTGATCATCGGGCTCCTGGTCGTGCCGCTGCAGATGTCGTTGATCCCGCTGCTGAAGCTTTACAACGGCGTCGGCAGCTTCTTCGGCGTGCCGTCGAAAACCTATCTCGGCATCTGGCTGGCGCATACCGGCTTCGGCCTGCCCTTCGCCATCTATCTCTTGAGAAGCTACATTGCCGGCCTGCCACGAGAAATCATGGAATCGGCGCGCATCGACGGCGCCAGCGATTTCGAGATCTTCGTCAAGATCGTGCTGCCGCTGTCGTTCCCGGTGCTGGCCTCTTTCGCCATCTTCCAGTTCCTGTGGGTGTGGAACGATCTGCTGGTCGCGATGGTTTTCCTCGGCACCGAGGGCGACCAGATCGTGCTGACCGCTAAGCTCAACGCGTTGCTCGGCTCGCGCGGCGGCGACTGGGAGATCCTGACGACATCGGCCTTCATCACCATTGTCGTGCCGCTGATCGTGTTCTTCTCGCTGCAGCGCTATTTCGTCCGCGGGCTTCTCGCCGGCTCGGTGAAGGGAGGCTGAGATCATGCAATCCGCTGTGAAAGCGACGTTGAGTCCCGACTTCGCCGTCGACCGCGACTGGTGGCGAGGTGCCGTGATCTACCAGATCTATCCGCGCAGCTATCAGGACTCGAACGGCGACGGCATCGGCGACCTCAGGGGCATCATCGGCAGGCTGCCCTATATCGCGGCGCTCGGCGTCGATGCCATCTGGATCTCGCCGTTCTTCAAGTCGCCGATGAAGGATTTCGGCTACGACGTGTCCGACTATTGCGACGTCGATCCGATGTTCGGCACGCTGGCCGATTTCGACGCTCTGACCGCCGAGGCGCACAGGCTCGGGCTCAAGGTGATGATCGACGAGGTGCTGTCGCATACCGCCGACATCCATCCGTGGTTCAAGGAAAGCCGCTCGAGCCGCACCAACCCGAAGGCCGACTGGTATGTCTGGGCCGACGCCAGGCCCGACGGCACGCCACCCAACAACTGGCTGTCGATCTTCGGCGGTTCGGCCTGGCAGTGGGACACCAGCCGCCAGCAATATTACCTGCATAATTTCCTGGCCGAGCAGCCCGATCTCAACTTCCACAGCCGCGCAGTCCAGGACGCGCTGCTCGATGTCACCCGCTTCTGGCTGGAGCGCGGCGTCGACGGTTTCCGCCTCGACACCATCAATTTCTACTTCCACAGCCAGGGCCTCGAGGACAATCCGCCGCTGCCGCCCGAACAGCGCAACGACCAGACCGCTCCTTCCGTCAATCCCTACAACTACCAGGACCATCTCTACGACAAGAGCCGCCCCGAAAACCTTGGCTTCCTCGAACGCTTCCGCGCCCTGCTCGACGAATATCCGGCGACGGCGGCGGTTGGCGAAGTCGGCGATTCGCAGCGCGGACTGGAGGTGGTGGCGGCCTATACCGCCGGCCGCAAGCGCGTGCACATGTGCTATTCATTCGACTTCCTGGCGCCCGAAAAGATCAGCGCGGCAAAGGTGCGTTCGGTGCTGGAAGCCTTTGGCGAGGTCGCCA
This sequence comes from Mesorhizobium sp. L48C026A00, assembly GCF_000502375.1. Taxonomy (NCBI): domain Bacteria; kingdom Pseudomonadati; phylum Pseudomonadota; class Alphaproteobacteria; order Hyphomicrobiales; family Phyllobacteriaceae; genus Mesorhizobium; species Mesorhizobium sp. L48C026A00. Next base: position 160,799 of record NZ_AYWU01000001.1, read on the forward strand.
GCGACGGCTGGTCGTGCTGGGCCTTCTCCAACCACGACGTGATGCGCACTGCCTCGCGCTGGGCGGCCGGCGAGGCCGACCAGACCGCTTATCTCAAGGTGATCTCGGCGCTGCTGATGTCGCTGCGCGGCTCGGTCTGCATCTACCAGGGCGAGGAACTCGGTCTTGGCGAAGCGGAATTGCAATTCGAGGATCTGCAGGACCCCTACGGCATCCGGTTCTGGCCGGAATTCAAGGGCCGCGACGGCTGCCGCACGCCGATGGTCTGGAATGGCGCCGACGGCAATGGCGGCTTCTCCACGGCAAAGCCCTGGCTGCCCGTGCCTGCCAAGCACCTTTCGCAGGCGGTCGATGTGCAGCAGGGCGACGACAACTCGCTGCTCGAACACTACCGGCGCTTTCTCGCTTTCCGCCGCCTGTATCCGGCGCTGGCCAAGGGCGAGATCGAGTTCATGGAAAGCCAGGGCGATACGGTCGCCTTCACGCGCCGCGAGGGCAATGAGCAGATCGTCTGCGCCTTCAATCTCGGCAGCCGACCGGCCGAAGTCAATCTCGGCGGACGCTCGCTGCAGCCCTTGCCGGGGCACGGGTTTTCGGGACAGACTAACGCCGGCTTTATCCGCCTCGGCGGCTACGGCGCCTGGTTCGGGCGTATCGACTGAATTTGCTGGAGGGAACCCATGGCCGATGTCACGCTAAGGCAAGTGAAGAAATCATACGGCAATCTCAACATTCTCCATGGCATCGACCTCGACATAAAGTCGGGCGAGTTCATCGTCTTCGTCGGCCCTTCGGGCTGTGGCAAGTCGACCTTGCTGCGGTCGATCGCCGGGCTTGAGGAAATCACCTCCGGCGAGCTCAAGATCGACGGCGAGGTGGTGAACGACGTGCCGCCGTCGAAGCGCGGCATCGCCATGGTGTTCCAGTCCTATGCGCTCTATCCGCACATGACTGTCTACGACAACATGGCGTTCTCGATGAAGATCGGCAAGGAGAGCAAGGCCGAGATCGACAAGCGGGTGCGCCAGGCGGCGGAAATCCTGCAGCTGACCAAATATCTCGACCGCCTGCCCAAGGCGATGTCGGGCGGCCAGCGCCAGCGCGTCGCCATCGGCCGCGCCATCGTGCGCAACCCCAAGGTCTTCCTGTTCGACGAGCCGCTGTCGAACCTCGACGCGGCGCTGCGCGTCGCCACCCGCATCGAGATCGCCAAGCTCAAGGAATCGATGCCTGCTACAACGATGATCTACGTCACCCACGACCAGGTCGAGGCGATGACGCTGGCCGACCGCATCGTGGTGCTCAAGGAGGGCCATATCGAGCAGGTCGGCACGCCGATGGAGCTCTACAAGAGACCCGGCAATCTGTTCGTCGCCCAGTTCATCGGCTCGCCGGCCATGAACATCCTGCCGGCGACGATCGACAAATCAGGCGACCCGACCATCGTCAGTCATGTCGGCGGGCGCAAGGCGACGGTGCCGATCGCCACGCCGGCGTCGGTGAAGGGCGCTTCGGTGAGCTTCGGCGTGCGGCCGGAAGATCTGACGATCGCCACCGGTGCGGATTATCTTTTCGAGGGAACGGTGGATTATGTCGAGCAACTCGGCGAGGTCCAGCTCGTCTATGTCGACATCGGCCGCGCCGACCTGCCGCTGGTCACCAAGCTGCCAGGCAATGTCGGGGTCAAGCGCGGCGCTGCGCTGCGGTTGAATGCCGATGCCGGCGACCTGCATATTTTCGATGCCGACGGACATTCATTCACGCTCCACAAAGCGGAAGCAAAGGCAGCCTGAGAGCAGCAGCCGAACTGATGGATGTTTGGTGACCCAAAAACGAGAGCGGCGGGCAAAGCCGCCACTCTTGTGCGTTCCGGTCGCTGTTAGAGCGACGTGCGTCCAAGTGGACGCACAAAGGTACGCTCCAACACTTTAACCCTGCGCATCGTGCTTTCCGAAAATCGGAACCGATTTTCGGGCCGATGCGCTAGCGGCCGAACAGGTTCCGGTCGCTGCCCTGCGGGGCGGACTTCTGTACGTCGCCCGACGAGTTGAGCAGCTTGTAGACCGGCGAGCCGGTATTGCGTACCGAAGAAGTCTGCGTGTTGTCGACGTTGATGGTCGCCTGCTTGTTGATGTCGGTTCTGCCAAAGTTGTCGCTACCGGCAAAAGCGCCGCCCGCAGCAATCAAAAGCGCGGCGGCGGTAAGAACGATCTTCTTCATTTTCAAAACTCCTGGATTTTCTTGGTTCCGCCAGCCCGGCGGGCAAATGCCGCCGCCGCTGTTGGAACGAACTGTTAGTTGTTGCCGAACAGGTTACGGTCGCTGCCGTTGACGGGTTTCTCGTCAGCCGGAACCGGATTCTGCGCCGAAGCCGAATTCCGAATCGAAGCCGTGTACGAGTTGCTGTCGACCGCAGCGGCCGGCTGGTTGGCGCCGTTCGATCCAAAGTTGTCGCTGCCGGCAAAAGCGCTGCCGGAGATGGCCACAATGGCGGCGGTGGCAAGAATGAGCTTCTTCATTTCAAATACTCCTGAGTTCCTCAGATCCCGAGCGGCGGACCGCCACTTTGCTGTTTGGGACCAGCTGTTAATTGTTGCCGAAAAGGTTGCGGTCGGCGCCCTGGCCAACGGGCTGCTTTTCAGCGTGAGCCGGCGTCTGGACAGAGGCCGTATACGAGCTGTCGACCGCGACGGCCGGCTGGTTGGCGGCGTTGGACCCATAATGGTCGCTGCCGGCAAAGGCGCTGCCGGTGATGGCCAGAGCGGCGACGGCAGCAAGAGCGATCTTTTTCATTTTAGTACTCCAGTATCTTGGTCTTCAGTCCGTCTAGCGGCGTGTCTTGGGAGGATGCGCGCGTCGTTCGGATAGCCCCGATGTGGGAAGGCCATTCGGCGGATTCCAATCACGAAGTTGTTCTGTGTGGACCAAGAATCTACACCTTGAAATTGTACCAGAGGCATCTACCACTATGGTTTTATGGTTCGTTTTCAATATTTTATGCCAAATTTGCCGTTCGACGATTTGACGGATTGGCGGATCTGCGTTCACTGCGTGCTGCACGCATTGTCAACAGAAACGAACCGTTCGGTTCGATTTTAGAAGCGGCTAATAGTCACTTTTGTAAACTGTTAACCTTCCTGGTCTCCGCCGCGGGTCGGATTCGATGTCACGGCAGCCGACAATGGCCGCCGACAAAGCGGGTTTCAGCCCTGCAGATATAAACCTGCAGGTTTCGCCGGCGGTGTCGCGCCGCATGGATACGATGTCGCTTTCATGCCGGCAGTCAGCCGGCCGGCATGATTAGATCACGCCATCTCAGGTGCCGCTTGGTGACGACGAAGCGGAGAATTGGGAAGCCGGTCAGAACCCGGCGCTGCCCCCGCAACGGTGGTGGAGTTCAAGTCGCAACGGGAGACCACTGGGCCACAAGCCTGGGAAGGTGTCGCGACGAGTCCGCAAGGACACTCCAGAGCCCGGAAACCAGCCCGAGATTTTCAGACTCGACTGATCGCGGTGGGCGGTCAAGAGGTGGATGATGCACGTCCGGCCCTGTCGCCGGCGTGCAAACGGTCCTCCCTCCATCACCACCAGTTCAGTCCTTACACGAGGACAGGACATGGACGCGCGCAACGACATGCTGAGGCTCTTGCACGGCCGCAGGCAAGGCTATTCGCTCGAGCAGCCCTTCTACACCGATCCAGATTTCTTCAAGCTCGACATGGAGCTGATCTGGTATCGCGACTGGCTGTTCATCGGCCACGATTGCGAGTTGCCGAAAGCTGGCAGCTATATCACCGCCCAGATCGGCGACTATCCGGTCGTGCTGGTCCGCGACCAGCAAGGCAAGATCAATGCCTTCCACAATTCCTGCCGGCATCGCGGCAGCCGTGTCTGCAATGCCGACAAGGGCACTGCGGCGAAGCTGGTCTGCCCCTATCACCAGTGGACCTACGAGCTGGACGGCCGGCTGTTGTTTGCTCGCCAGATGGCAGACGGCTTCGACAAAAGCCAGTTCAGCCTGAAGCCGGTGGCTTGCGAAAGCGTTGGCGGCTACATCTTCATCTGCCTGGCCAACGAGCCGGCCGACTTCGCGCCGATGCGCGCCATGATCGAGCCTTACCTCCTGCCGCACCGGCTGCGCGAGGCAAAAATCGCCTTCGAATCGACCATCGTCGAGAAGGGCAACTGGAAGCTCGTCTGGGAGAACAACCGCGAGTGCTACCATTGCGCCGGCAACCATCCGGAACTCTGCAAGACATTCCCGGAAGCGCCGACCGTGACCGGCGTGCAGGGCGCCGACAGCGATCCAGAGATGCTCGCGCACTGGGCGAAATGCGAGGCGGCGGGCTTGCCGAGCAAGTTCCGCATCGATCCGGCCGGGCAGTATCGCGCCACCCGCGCGCCGCTGCTGCGCGACGCCGTCAGCTACACGATGACGGGAAGACGCGCGGTGAAGAAGAAACTTTCCGACAGCGTTTCGACCGACCGTATCGGCTCGCTGCTGCTCTATCACTATCCGACGAGTTGGAACCATATCCTCGGCGATCATGCCGTCACCTTCCGCGTGCTGCCGATCAGTGTCACGGAAACGGCCGTCACCACCAAATGGCTTGTCCACAAGGACGCGGTCGAAGGCGTCGATTACGACCTCGCCGAACTCACCCATGTCTGGACCGAGACCAACGACCAGGACCGTCGCATTGTCGAGGAAAACGCCTTCGGCATCCTGTCGCCGGCCTATGAGCCCGGCCCCTATTCGGAACTGCATGAGGGCGGCGTCATCCAGTTCGTCGAATGGTACGCCTCCTTCATCGGGCCGCGCCTTGCCGAGGCCGGGCGGCCGGCGCTGCGCAGCGTCGCCTGAGCGAGGTCAAGGGGATGAATGCGATGACGGACCTTGGCCTCTACCGCCATCTCGACGAGATGGCGCCCTGGAACGACAGGCTCCAGGTGCTGGAAGTCATCGGCGTCAGCGACGAGGCGCCTGACGTGAAGACCTTTACCTTCCGCTCTGACAACCAGACCTGGTTCCGCTACAGACCGGGGCAGTTCGTGACGCTGGAACTGCCGACCACCGAGGGCCTGATGATGCGGACCTATACGCTGTCGTCCTCGCCGTCGAGGCCGTTCTCGATCGCGGTGACGGTGAAAGCGCAGGCCGGCAGCCTCGGCACCCGCTGGATGTTCGACAATTTGAAGCCCGGCGTTCACGTGAAGGCCTATGGGCCGGCGGGCGACTTTTCGCTGCACAGCCATCCAGCGGCCAAGTATCTGTTCATTTCGGCCGGCTCAGGCGTGACGCCGATGATGTCGATGCTGCGCTGGCTGAACGACTGCGCGCCATGGACAGATGTCGGCTTCGTCAACTGCGCGCGAAAGCCCGAGGAGATCATCTTCCGCAAGGAGCTCGAGCTGCTCGGCAGCCGCATGCCGGGCCTGACGCTCGGCTTCATGATCGAGGAGCGGTCCAGCCGTGAGGGCTGGTTCGGCCATATGGGCCGGATCGACGCGATACGGCTGCCGCTGCTGGCGCCCGATTTTCGCGAGCGCGAAATTTTCTGCTGCGGCCCCGACCCGTTCATGCGCGCCGTGCGGCAGATGCTGGAGGCGGCCGGCTTCGACATGGCCAACTATCATCAGGAGAGCTTTGCGGCCCCGGCGGTGGAGGAAATTCCGGCCCCGTTCGGTTCGCCGGCAGAGGGTGGGCCGGCAAAAGGTGGGCCAGCAGAGGGCGGGATCGAGGTACCTGCCGAGGCCGCAACGCCGATCCGCTTTTCGCTTTCGGATATTGATGCCGAATGCGTTGCCGGCCAGACCGTGCTGCAGACGGCGCGCGCTTCGGGCGTACGCATCCCCGCAGCCTGCGAGTTCGGCCTGTGCGGAACCTGCAAGGTGAAAAAGGTCTCGGGCACGGTCGAGATGAGCCACAATGGCGGCATCCTCGATCACGAGATCGACGACGGCTTCATCCTTGCCTGCTGTTCGAAGCCGCTGACGGCGATCGAGATCGACGCCTGACCGGCGGGGAGCTTAAAGCGCGTCGCGGCTGAATGGATTCATGCGACGCGCTTTAAGTTATTGTTTTTATGCATGTCGTCATCGCAAAACCGCTGCACACTTTTGCGTGACATGCATTAAACCCCGTAGCGTTCGGTGCGGATGAGGCTTGCCGGCACACCGGCATCGATCAGCGCCTGGGCGGCGGCCGACACGAACGCATTCGAGCCGCAGACAAAGGCGAACCTTGGCGGCGCGGGCAGCCGCAGCATCGATTGCTCCATCATCGCGGCATCGACCCGCCGCGAATAGTCTGACGGGCGCCGGGCGGCCTCGCGGGTCAGCGCCAACACCAGATCGAAGCCGTCCCGGCGATCGTGGAAGTCGATCAGCTCGTCGCGAAAGATCACCTCGTCCCAGGCCCGTGCGGAAAATACCAATGCCACGGGCACCGCCGATCTGCGCGCGGCGCGATGGCGGATCATCGCCATCAGCGGTACCACGCCGGACCCGCCGCCGACCAGCAGAAGCGGGCCGCCGTCGCTGTCGGACCAGACGAAATGGCCACCGAGCGGTCCGCGCAACTCGACCTCGTCGCCAACCGCCGCGATATCGTGGAAGAAGGGCGAGATCTCGCCATCATCGAGCCTTTCGATCGCCAGCTCGATCGTCTCGCCGGCTTCCGGCGCCGAGGCGATTGAGTAGGAGCGGCGCGCCTGATAGCCGTCCGGCGCCGTCAGCCTGACATCGACATGCTGCCCGGCACGATAGGCGAAGGGCCGCGACGGCTGGAGGAAAAAGCTGGTGACGCGGGGCGTGCGCTTTTCGATGCGGGCCATGGTCACCGTCTGCCAGGGCGACTGCGCCGCCGGCGCGTCGCTCATGGATCGCCCGTATAGCGCTGCTCGCGCCACGGGTCGCCATAGATGTGATAGCCGCGCAGCTCCCAGAAGCCGGGCTCGTCGCGCTCGGTGAACTGCAGGCCGTTCAGCCATTTGGCCGACTTCCAGAAATAGAGATGCGGAACCAGCAGCCGCGCCGGGCCGCCATGGGCCGGCGTGATCGGCTTGCCTTCGTAAAGCAGCGCCACCATTGCCTTGCCGGCAGTGAGATCCTGCGTCGGCACGTTGGTTGTATAGCCGTCGAAGGACAGCGCCAGCGTGAAGGCGGTCGGTGGCTCGATGCCGGCATCCGCCAGAATATCGTCGACCAGCACACCCTGCCACGCCGTGTCGAACTTGGTCCACGCGGTGACACAATGGATGTCGCGCGTCATCTTGGTCAAAGGCAGCGCGTTGAACTCTGTCCAGTTCCACGTCTTGATCGGCCGCGGTCCGTGCTTGAGCGTGAACGACCAGTCCTCGGTGCGCACAGGCGGCGTCGGCCCGGCCGACAGCACCGGAAACCCTTGCTCGAGATACTGCCCCGGCGGGATACGCGCATCCGCATCCGTCGGGGGCTTTCGTCCTGAAGAGAAGCCCCGGGTGACCATCGAGACAATCCGTTTGCATCAGGCCGCCTGTCGGCCTTCACCAATGTTGTCAAAGATACTCTGGCGGGCAACCAGATTCTTGGCTTATGCGCCGTCTGTTCGCCTGAGATAACCGGTGGCGATCTCGCGCATCCGTTTGGCGTCGAAGTTTGGTCCATGGCCACCATGGCCGATGCTGACAGGCAGATCGAGCAGCCGCTGCATGGTTCGGCGATAGGCTGATCGGTCGGAATCCGGCAGGTCGTCGATCAGCAAGGCGTCGTAGATGGCGTCGCCGGCGAAGAACAGGCCGTCGGCCTCATCGAACAGCGCGATCGAATCCGGCGAATGGCCGGGCAGATGCAGCACCCGGAATTGCCGGTCGCCAAGGTCGACCAGATCGCCCTCGTCAAGCGTCCGCGTCAGCGGCGCCGGCTGGATTCTGTATTCGGCCGCTCTCCAGCCCGGTGCCGGCAGCTTCGAGACGGCGCCGTCGAGATCATGAAACATGTGGGCGTAGGTGACGGCGTCATCCATGCTGTCGAATTGCGCAGCACTCATCCTGGGCCCGGCTCGCAGCGGGAATTCGTGCAGCGAGCCGACATGGTCGAGGTGGATATGGGTGGCGACGACGAGCGGCGGCTTGCCATCAGGCGTGTCGATCTCCGGCGCCAGCGGGCGAATCCCCATGCCGGTGTCGACAAGCAGGTCGACGTCGCGGCCGCGCAGATGCCAGATGTTGGCGCGCACGAAATCATGCACGAACGGCTCGGTCAGCATCGTCGTATCGGCGTCGATGACGGTCTTGCTGAACCAGTCCCGCATCACGAAGATTCCGGCATCAGAAGCGAGCCGGCTCAGACGAACGGCTTTCCGACCTTGTACTTTTCGGGAACCAGCCGCTTCNCGCTTCAGATAGGCCATTCCTGCGTCGGAGAGCTGGTTGGCATCCGGCAGCATGAAATCGTCGGGCATGTGACGGGTCTTGCCGGCAACGTTTTTCAGCGGCACCTTGTTCAGCACGGTTTTCTCGCCGTCATATTGCAGTGCCACCGAGCCGCCGCCCTGTTCGGCGACAGCGACCGCAAAGACGCCGGCATCGAAGGCTTCCTGCGCATCGACGGCGTTGATGGCGCCGACATAGCCGCGCGGCATGTAGCCGAGCGCATCGACGCGTGCCCGCTTGCCCGGCAATCCTTCGGCCAGCGCGCGCTCGAGGGCGGCCGGCAGGTCGCTGCCCGACAGCTTGACGTTGCCATGCGCATCGCGCTCCAGTTTGTCTGGCGGGACAAGACTTTCGACCAGCGCCTTGCCGTCGGCTGTGCTAACGCCTTCGGAGACTGCGACGATGCAGCGCTTGTGGCGATCGAGCGTGGCGCGCACGTCGTCGATAAAGGCTGAAGCCGAGAACGGTCGCTCCGGCACATAAACGAGGTGCGGGCCGCTGTCGGGATCAAGCTGCCATGCGGCGGCGGCGGCGGTGAGGAAACCGGCGTGCCGGCCCATGACGATACCGACATAGATGCCCGGCAGAGCACGGAAATCGAGGTCGACCGAGAGAAAGGCGCCGGCGACGAACTCGGCTGCCGAAATGAAGCCCGGCGTGTGGTCGTTCTCCTCGAGATCATTGTCGATGGTTTTCGGCGCATGGACGAAAGCCATCTTGCCGCCGGCGGCGTCGGTCAGGATCTGCTGCGTGCCGGATGTGTCGTTGCCGCCTATATAGATGAAGGCATCGGCGCCCGCCTTGTTCAGGCCGTTGAGGATGATCTCGCAATAGGCCTCGTCCGGCTTGTCGCGGGTCGAGCCAAGCGCGGCGCTCGGCGTCGCAGCAATCAACCGCAACCGGTCCTCAGGGATAGCCGAAAGATCGACATAGTTGCCGTCGCGGATGCCGCGCACCCCATGGATGGAGCCCAACACCTTGGCGCCGGGATACCGCCTGCGGATCTCGAGTGTGGCGCCCACCACCGTCTGGTTGATGACGGCGGTCGGGCCGCCGCCTTGTGCGATGACAAAAGTTCCGGACATGCTTCACGTCTCCCGAGCAGTGACTTTGCAGGGCACATTCGCCTGTCTTGCGAGATCGCGCAACGGGAGAGTCGAGCGGCCGCGTCAGCCGCCTCGAGTTCAGACGATGACCGGGAGGGTCAGACGACGACGACCGGGTTCTTCCTGGAGACGCGGCTGTAGAGGTCGATGATGTCCTGGTTGATCAGGCGAACGCAGCCCGACGACATCGCCTGGCCGATGCTCCACCATTCGGGCGAACCGTGGATGCGGTAGCCGGTGTCCTGGCCGTTCTGGTAGATGTACAGCGCACGCGCGCCGAGCGGGTTGTCGAGGCTGCCGGGCTGCCCGGCCTGCCATTTCACCAGTTCCGGCTTGCGGGCGATCATCTCGGCCGGCGGCCTCCAGGTCGGCCATTCCTTGCCGTACTGGATGTTGGCGCGGCCGGACCAGCGGAAGCCATCCTTGCCGATGCCGACGCCGTAACGAATCGCGTCACCGCCGGGCTGCACCAGGTAGAGCAGCCGCTCCTGCGAATGGACGACGATGGTGCCGGGCTGCTCGCCGGTCGGGTCGACGACGATCTGGCGGCGGAACTCCGGCTTGACCTTGAGGTAGGGCACTTCCGGCAGCGTGAAGCCGCCGTCGGTGACGGAGGCATACATCACACCAGGGCTGGTGATGTTCTTGTCGACGCTGATGCTCGGGCGGACAGGGGTGATCGCGCCGGTGGTGACGGCGTCGAGTTGCAGCGCCGACAGGTCGAGCGTCTGGCTGCAGCCGGCGACGCCGAGCAGCGCCAGCGCACCGGCGCCGGACAACATTGCGCGGCGGGAAAGCTGGATTTCGGAAATTTCGATTTCGTCGCCATTGTGCGGCGGCGTCAGACCTTGCGGCAACTCACGCATCTACCCAAACCCTACGCTGTCGGCGGGAAACACGGTCCGGCCGGATAGAGTGCATTTTCACCAATCATGGTTGAAAAAGCGTGAAGAACCGTTGCCGATGTTAACCTAGGGGCATTTTCGATTTTTGCCCTTTACATCTTCGCGAGCCCAAGGATTTATCCTTTTCTTTGAGCTCAAGGAGACGAGCATGTCCTTCGAAAACTGGGCTGCCTTTGCCGCCGCCTCGACGATCCTTCTTGTAATTCCCGGCCCGACCATCCTTCTGGTCGTGTCCTATGCGCTCGGCCAGGGCTGGCGCACCGCGCTGCCGATGGCGGTTGGCGTGGCGTTTGGCGATTTTACCGCGATGACGCTGTCGATGCTTGGCATCGGCGCGCTGCTGGCGGCGTCGGCCACCGTGTTCACGGTGCTGAAGGTGGTCGGCGCCGGCTATCTGATCTATCTCGGCATAAAGCTGTTTCGCGCCGGTGGCACGCTCAAGGCCGAGCCGCGCCTGGATGCGGTGTCCTCGGCCAAGATGACGGCGCATGCCTGGCTGGTCACCGCGCTCAATCCGAAAAGCATCACCTTCTTCGTCGCCTTCCTGCCGCAGTTCCTCGACCGGCATGCCGATTTCTGGACGCAGATGCTGATCTTCGAGACGACTTTCCTGGCGCTCGCCTTCGCCAATGCCTTCGGTTACGCGCTGATCGCCGCAAGGGCACGCAACGTCGTTCGCAACCCGAAGGCGATCCGCATCTTCAATCGCACCGGCGGCACGCTGCTGGTCGGCGCCGGTATCGCCACAGTGGCGATGCGCTCGGGCAATTGAGGACATGACGTGGCAGTCAGGGACGCATTCGGGCTGACGTTTTCGGGCGCGACTGAGGCCGGGTTCTCGTCTTACAGCCAGGCCGTGCGCGAACTGCAATGCTTCATCGGCGATCCGGTCGGCTCGGTCGATCGCGCCATCGCCGAGGATCCCGGCTTCGTCATGGCGCATGTGTTCAAGGGCTATCTCTTCGGCCTCGCCACCGAGCGCGAGGCGGCAGCCGTGGCCAGGACATGCCACGAGGCGGCACTGCCGCTTGCCGCCACGCCGCGCGAGCAGGCGCATGTCGCAGCACTTGGCCATCTTGCCGCAGGATGCTGGCATGAAGCCGCTCGTCTGCTCGAGAATATCGCCATCGAGTTTCCGCTCGATGCGCTGGCGCTGCAGACCGGGCACCAGATCGATTTCTTCACCGGCAATGCCCGCATGCTGCGCGACCGCATCGGCCGCGCGCTGCCGTCGTGGCAGAGCGGCATGCCGGGCTACCACGCCGTACTCGGCATGCAGGCCTTCGGGCTGGAGGAAATGGGCGACTATGCGCGCGCCGAAAAGCTTGGCCGCATGGCAGTCGACATCGAGCCGCGCGACGGCTGGGCGCAGCACGCCGTCGCCCATGTCATGGAAATGCAGAGCCGGCAAAGGGACGGCATCGCTTGGATGCGCGCCAACCCCGACGCGTGGACGCGTGAAAGCTTCCTGAAAGTGCATAATTGGTGGCATCTGGCGCTGTTCCACTACGATCTCGGCGAAACCGACGAGGCGTTGGCGCTCTATGACGGCCCAATCTACGGCGAACGCTCGACGCTGGCGCTCAACATGGTCGATGCTTCGGCGATCCTGTGGCGGCTGCATCTCGGCGGCGTCGATGTCGGCGGCCGCTGGGCGGCGCTCGCCGCCAACTGGGCGAAGGCCAGCGCCGGCAACTATGCCTTCAACGATGCCCACGCAATGATGGCCCTCGTCGGCGCCGGCCAAGAGACGCCGGCTCGCACCTTGCTCGAGGCGCAGCACGAGGCCATGCACGCCAACGACGACAACGCCGCCTTTACCCGGGATGTCGGCCATCCCGTGACGCTCGCCATCAAGGCGTTCGGCGAAGGCAATTATGCCGAGACGGTCCGCCTGATCCGGCCCATCCGGGCGATCGCCCACCGCTTCGGCGGCAGTCATGCACAACGCGACGTCGTCGACCTGACGCTGATCGAGGCAGCGCTGCGGTCGGGCGACCGTGCATTGGCAAGGGCACTTGCCGCGGAACGCGCGCTGGCGCGGCCCGACAGCCCGCTGTCGGCGCTGCTTTCGCGGCGGGCTGCCGATTTGTCGGAGAATTGACCGGAGGCGGATCTTGTCTTAAAAACTGCCAAGGCAGATTTTTTCGAGATCCGAAAAAATTAATGACAATGGGAGGACACCATGTATCTCGGCCTCGATCTGGGCACGTCGGGCGTCAAGGCGCTGTTGATCGATGCCGGGCAGAGCATCATCGGCTCCGGCCACGCGTCACTCGACGTGTCTCGGCCGCACCCCGGCTGGTCGGAGCAGAACCCCGCCGAGTGGATCCGCGCCTGCGAGGGAGCGATCGCCGAGCTCAAGGTTTCTCATCCAGAACAGCTCGCCGCCGTCAAAGGAATCGGCCTCTCCGGCCAGATGCATGGCGCTACATTGCTCGATGCCGGCGACCAGGTGCTGCGCCCCTGCATCCTGTGGAACGACACGCGCAGCCATGCCGAGGCCGCCAAGCTCGACGCCGACCCGCGCTTTCGCGAGCTGACCGGCAACATCGTGTTTCCCGGTTTCACCGCGCCAAAGCTGGTCTGGGTGAGAAACAATGAGCCGGATATTTTCGCCAAACTGGCAAAGGTCTTGCTGCCAAAGGATTTTCTGCGGCTCTGGCTCACCGGCGAGCATATTTCGGAGATGTCGGACTCGGCCGGCACGTCCTGGCTCGATGTCGGCAAGCGAGGCTGGTCATCCGACCTGCTTTCCGCCACGTCGCTCGACGAGAAGCAGATGCCGTCACTGGTCGAAGGCACTGAGAAGGCTGGCGCGTTGCGCAGCGAACTGGCCTCGAAATGGGGGATGCAGGCGGGCATCCCGATCGCTGGTGGCGCCGGCGACAATGCGGCGTCGGCTTGCGGCATGGGCACGGTCGCCGCCGGCCAGGCCTTTGTCTCGCTTGGCACGTCAGGCGTGCTGTTTGCCGCCAATGCGTCCTATCTGCCCAACCCGGAAAGCGCGGTGCACACATTCTGCCACGCGTTGCCCGACACCTGGCACCAGATGGGCGTCATCCTGTCGGCAACCGATTCGCTCAACTGGCTGTCCGAGATTTCAGGCAAAGGCGCCGGCGAGCTGACCGCCGAGCTCGGCGATACGCTGAAGGCGCCGACCGGCGTGTCCTTCCTGCCCTATCTCTCGGGCGAGCGCACCCCGCACAATGATGCGGCCATTCGCGGCTCGTTTACCGGGCTTGCGCATGAATCGAGCCGCGCCGTGTTGACCCAGGCCGTGCTGGAGGGCGTGGCTTTCGCCTTCCGCGACAGTCTCGAAGCCCTGGCCAAAGCCGGCACGACGCTGACGCGGGTGACGGCGATCGGCGGCGGCTCGCGCTCGCACTACTGGCTAAAGGCAATCGCCACCGCGCTCGGCCAGCCCGTCGACATTCCCGCCGACGGCGATTTCGGCGCCGCCTTCGGTGCAGCGAGGCTTGGCCTGATCGCGGCGACGGGCGCCGATCCGCTCAGAGTGTGCACGGCGCCGGCCACCGATGCCACAATCGAGCCGGTCGCCGCGCTAAGCAACGCCTATGCGGATGCCTATCAGCGCTACCGCTTGCTTTACCCGGCTATCAAGGCGGCCACGGCGTGAGTGGTTTCCCACCCACGCCGCGGCCCGAGATCACCTCACTGTGCCGGGACCTTGTCGAGAAAGCCGGTGACGCTTTTCAGGCGGCCATTCTCGATGACGCCGATGTCGGTGCCTTCGATGACGGAATCGGTGCCTTCCGGCCCGAGATTCCACGAGAAGCGGATCGTGTCGCCAAACCCGTCCGGCTTGCCCTTCAGCGAGAACCGGAAGCCGGCAAATCGTTTTTGGACACCATCGATCAGTGCGGCGAGGCCATTGTGGCCGTCTCCCTGCATGATCGGATCGCGGTAGCTGACGTCATCGGTGAAGGCCGCCTTGAGCAAGGCTTGCCGGCGCGCGGCATCGCTCTCGTTCCAGGCGGCGATGTAGTTTTCGGCGATCGTGTTGAGGTCGGTCATGGTCTGTCTCCGTGGTTGATTGGCTTTGACATGACCCTTTTCATCCAGCGCCAGCGCGAAACCAATTACGCCTGAGGTAATCAGGACCGAACCCTGCGAGAGGACAGACAGACATGACCAGCGGCTTTTTCGGCGACATCCAGAAGATCAAATACGAGGGGCCGGATTCGACCAATCCGCTGGCCTACCGGTTCTACAATCCCGATGAGGTTGTCGCCGGCAAGCGGCTGGAAGACCATTTGCGCTTTGCCGTCGCCTACTGGCATTCCTTCGCCTGGCCAGGCGGCGATCCGTTCGGCGGCCAGACCTTCGAGCGGCCGTGGTTCGCCGAGGCCGGTGGCACCGACACGATGGAACTGGCCAAGCTCAAGGCCGATGTCGCCTTCGACATGTTTTCGCTGCTGGGTGTTCCCTATTTCTGCTTCCACGATGCCGATGTGCGGCCGGAGGGAAAAGATTTTTCTGAAAGTGCCGCGCGGCTCGACGAGATATCAGACTATTTTGCGGCGAAGATGAAGAAGACCGGGGTCAAGCTGCTTTGGGGCACGGCCAACCTGTTCTCCAATCGCCGCTTCATGGCGGGAGCCGCCACCAATCCCGACCCGGACGTCTTTGCCTATGCGGCAGCGACGGTCAAACACTGCATCGACGTCACCAAGCGGCTGAAGGGCGAGAATTATGTGCTGTGGGGCGGCCGCGAGGGCTATGAGACGCTGCTCAACACCGACCTTGCCCGCGAACAGGAACAGGCCGGCCGCTTCCTCAACCTGGTCGTCGACTACAAGCACCGGATCGGCTTCAAGGGCACCATCCTGATCGAGCCGAAGCCGCAGGAGCCGACAAAGCACCAGTACGACTATGACGTCGCCACGGTCTACGGCTTCCTGAAGCGCTTCGGGCTGGAGAAGGAGGTCAAACTCAACATCGAGCAGGGCCATGCGATCCTGGCCGGCCATTCCTTCGAGCATGAACTGGCGCTGGCCAATGCGCTCGGCATCTTCGGCTCGATCGACATGAACCGCAACGACTACCAGTCGGGCTGGGACACCGACCAGTTCCCCAACAACGTGCCGGAGATGGCATTGGCCTATTATCAGGTCCTGCAGGCCGGTGGCTTCAAGACCGGCGGCACCAATTTCGACGCCAAGCTTCGGCGACAGTCGCTCGATCCGCAGGATCTGCTGATTGGCCATATCGGCGGCATGGATTGCTGTGCACGCGGCCTCAAGGCCGCCGCTCGCATGGTCGGGGACAAGGCGCTGTCGGGACCGTTGGCCGAGCGCTATGCCGGCTGGAACTCGGCCGAGGCCAAGGCGATGCTTGCCGGCAAGCGGACGCTGGAGGAGATCACCGAGCGCGTCGTCAAGAAGAAGATCGAGCCGCAGCCGAAATCCGGCCGCCAGGAACTGCTCGAGAATATCGTCAACCGATACGTCTGAGGTGCCGCACCGGCGGGTCTGTTGACCGACCCGCCGGCCCGGAACAGCTTTGCGCGAGGGCGGAACCGACGACAAGGTTTTGCCTCGCACCGCCCCTCAATCGGCTCGCTCTTGCCTTCAAACAGCCGTCACGAATCTTGTATATGTGGTTCGTGGCGGGAACAGAAAGAAGGAGGCGAACCGATATGCAGCACGAACGCGAAATCGACGCCCTGCTCTCATCTGGCGAGGGATCGATCATCGACCGGCTGATGGCGCTGCCGCATCCGAAGGATGGCGCGCGCGGTGCAAACGAATGGGACCGCGCGGTCGCCAGCCGCTTCGAGACCCACCTTGCGAGACAGATGCGCTCGCAGATCGACGGCAAAAGCGACCGCCAGGACGCTGCCTGATCCCGACTATCTCCTGCGCAGCCTGACCGGCGCTTCGCCGAAAGCTCTTGAGAACGCCCTGGAAAATGCCGCGGCGGACGAGAACCCCGTTCGCCCGGCAATATCGGCCATGGCCACGCGCGTGTCGACCACCAGCCGGCGCGCTGCACCCAGCCGCAGCCTGAGATAATAGGCGCCCGGCGTCTCGCCGATCGACTTGCGAAAGATGCTTTCCAGCGTACGTGCCGTCACCCCGGCACGCTTTGCCACCGCGGCGATGGTCAAGGGCTGGTCGACGTGGGCTTCCATCAGCCGGATGGCTTGCGCAAGCCGCGGATCGTAGCCGTCGAGGCGGCCGAGCGAGACCAAAGGCTGCGCGTCGGTCGCGGCGCGTGCCTGGTCGTAGATGAAGACGCTTGCCACATCGAGCGCGACCGCCATGCCGAGCCGCGTGCGGATTAGATGCAGCATCAGGTCGAAGGTCGGCGAAGCGCCACCGGAGGTGAAGACCGGCCCGTCGATGACATAGCGGTCGGGGCGAACGTCGACCTCGGGAAAGGCCGAGGAGAAATCCTCCATGTCCTCCCAATGGGTGGTGGCGCTGCGCCCTTCCAGCAGACCGGCGCGGGCGACCAGCCAGGTACCGGCTTCGACGCCGCCGCAGGCGCGTGCGGCGCGCCCCGCTCGGCGCAGGCCGGCAAGCAGGGCCGACGTGGCATAGTTCTGCGTGCCGAAACCGGCGACGACGACAAGCACATCCGTCGTATCCGCCGCATCGAAGCGGCCGCTGACCGCAACCGGCAGGCCGCATGTGGTGACCGGCGCTTCGCCGGTCACCGAAACCAGCCTAAAATCGAACAGCGTCTCGCCGGCAATACGGTTGGCGGCGCGCAGCGGATCGACGGCCGAGGCCACGCACATGATCGACGACCCGGAAAACACCAGCAGCGTCACCTTGAGCGGCAACCGTTCGGCGCGAAAGATCGACGACTTTTCGTTTTTCATCATACGCACTTCGTAAAATGCAAAACAGTTTCCGGCAAGTCAGGCATTGTTGCCATCTGTTCGATTGGGTCCATGTTTGATCGGGACCATCTGTGCTGATTGGGAGAAAAGTCGATGCCGCTTGCGATGAACCGTGAGGTCTTCATTACCTGTGCCATAACCGGGTCCGGCAGCTCGCAAGACCGCAGCCCGCATGTGCCGCGCTCGCCCAAGCAGATCGCCGATTCGGCCATCGACGCGGCAAAGGCGGGTGCGGCGATCGTCCACTGCCATGTGCGCGACCCCGAAACCGGCAGGCCGCGCCGCGACGTGCAGCTTTATCGCGAAGTGACCGAGCGCATCCGTGCGGCAGACGTCGACGTGGTGCTGAACCTGACCGCCGGCATGGGCGGCGACATGGTGTTCGGCTCGCCGGAAAACCCGCTGCCGCTGAACGAGAAAGCCACCGATATGGGCGGCGCCACCAACCGCGTGGAACATGTGCGCCAGTGCCTGCCGGAGATATGCACGCTCGACTGCGGCACCATGAATTTCGCCGAGGCCGACTATGTCATGACCAACACGCCAGGCATGCTGCGCGCCATGGGCGGCATGATGACGGCGCTTGGCGTCAAGCCGGAGATCGAGGCCTTCGACACCGGCCATCTGTGGTTTGCCAAGCAACTGGTAGAGGAAAAGGTGCTGGACCCGGATGCTCTCGTGCAATTGTGCATGGGCGTGCCATGGGGCGCGCCGGACGATCTCAACACTTTTATGGCGATGGTCAACAATGTGCCGTCAGGTTGGACCTGGTCGGCGTTCTCCATCGGCCGCAACCAGATGGCCTATGCCGCCGCCGCGGTGCTGGCCGGCGGCAATGTCCGCGTCGGGCTCGAGGACAATCTCTGGCTCGACAAGGGCGTGCTGGCAACCAATGCGCAGCTGGTCGAGCGGGCGGTCAGCATCGTGTCGAACATGGGCGCAAGGGTCATCGGCCCCGATGAAGTGCGCAAGAAGCTCAATTTGACGAAGCGCGCACCGCTTTGAACAAGCAATCGGTAGGGAGGAGCCGCCGATGAAGACCGTGAAATTCACCGCAATGAAGGATGGCGACCGCGACGATTACGCGTTCCTCACCGAGCACGAGATCGACTATGCGGCGAAGACCGGCGAACGGCTGCTTGACGCGCTTGTCCAACTCGACGAAGGCCTGTCCGGCTACAAGATCACCCGGCTCGGCCATTCGCTGCAGGCGGCGACGCGCGCATGGCGCGACGGCGCCGACACCGACTGGATCGTCTGCGCCCTGCTGCACGACATCGGCGACGTCTACGCACCGTACAATCACGACGAATATGCAGCTTCGGTCCTAAAACCTTTCGTGCGCGAGCAGTGCACCTGGGTTGTGGAAAAGCACGGCGACTTCCAGCGCCTCTATTACGCCCACCATCTCGGCGGCAATCCGCATGCGCGCGACCGTTTCGCCGGCCACCTTTATTTCGACGATTGCGACCAGTTCTGTGAGCGCTGGGACCAGTCGAGCTTCGACCCCGACTACGAGACGTTGCCGATCGACTTCTACCGGCCCTTCGTGCTCGAGGTGTTTGCGCGCAGGGCCTATGACCCCACCGTGATCCGCGCCGGCGAGCGCGTGCCTCTCATCGACCTGGAAAAAGCCAGGACAAGAACCGGAGCCTCCGCATGAGCATCATCACCAAGGCAGCTGTAATCGGCGGCGGCGTCATCGGCGCCGGCTGGGTGGCGCGACTGCTCTTGAACGGCATCGACGTGTCGATTTTCGATCCCGACCCCGAAGCCGCGCGCAAGGTCGGCGAAGTGATGAAAGGCGCGCGCCGCGCCTACAAGCAGATGCTGCCCGACGGCCTGCCAAAAGAAGGCAAATTGACCTTTGCCAAGACCATTGCCGACGCCGTCGCCGATGCCGATTTCATCCAGGAAAGCGTGCCGGAACGGCTCGACCTGAAACACCGCGTGCTGGCCGAGATCGACCTCTATGCGCCGGCCAATGCCATCGTCGGCTCCTCGACCTCCGGCATCAAGCCGACCGACATGCAGGTGGCGATGAAGAAGCATCCGGAACGGCTGGTCGTCGGCCATCCATTCAACCCGGTCTATTTGCTTCCGCTGGTCGAGATCGTCGGCGGCGAGCAGACCTTTCCCGAGGCGATCGAGGTCGCCAAGGAGATGTACGCCTCGATCGGCATGAAACCGGTGGTGATCCGCAAGGAGATCGAGGCGTTCGTCGGCGACCGCCTGCTGGAGGCGGCATGGCGCGAGGCGCTGTGGCTGATCAAGGACGGCATCTGCACGGTCGAGGAACTCGACGACATCATGCGCTATGGCTTCGGCCTGCGCTGGGCGCAGATGGGCATGTTCCAGGTCTACCGCGTCGCCGGCGGCGAGGCCGGCATGCGCCATTTCATGGCGCAGTTCGGGCCGTGCCTGAAATGGCCGTGGACCAAGCTGATGGATGTGCCGGAGTTCAACGACGAACTGGTCGACCTGATCGCCACGCAGTCGGACGATCAGGCGGATGGCCTGTCGATCCGCGAGCTCGAAAAGATCCGCGACGACAATCTGGTCGCCATCATGGATGCGCTCTCGAAGCAGAACAAAGGCAGGGGCTGGGGCGCCGGCGCTTTGCACAAGGACTATACCAAGCAGCTCGCCAAGCTTGCGGCGAAGAAGCCCACCGCCTCCAAGGCGGCCGAGAAGGCCAAGGCCGAAAAGCCGAAGAAAAAGAAGAAAGGCTGAGACCATGGATTTTGGCCTCTCCGAGGAACAGAAACTGATCGTCGAGACGACGCGCGCCTTCGTCGAGAACGAGCTTTACCCGCATGAGCGCGAGGTCGAGCGCACCGGCGTGCTGCGCCGCGAGCTGATCGAGGAGATCAAGGCCAAGGCGATCGAAGCCGGGCTCTATGCCGCCAACATGCCTGCGGAGGTCGGTGGCGCCGGCCTCGATACGGTGACCTGGCTGCTTTACGAGAAGGAACTCGGCCGCGCCAATTACGCACTGCACTGGACCTGCGTGGCGCGGCCATCCAACATCCTCTTGGCCGGCACGCCGGAGCAGCGCGAAAAGTATCTCTATCCCTGCATTCGCGGCGAGAAATGGGATTGCCTGGCGATGACCGAGCCGGGTGCCGGCTCCGATCTGCGCGGCATGAAGGCGACCGCGGTTCAGGACGGCGACGACTGGGTGCTGAACGGCACCAAACACTTCATCAGCCATGCCGATCTTGCCGATTTCGCCATCGTCTTTATGGCTTCGGGCGAAGAGGAGACGCCGCGTGGAAAACGCAAGAAGATCACCGCCTTCTTCGTCGACAAGGGCACCAAGGGTTTTACGGTGCGTGACGGCTACCGCAACGTCTCGCACCGCGGTTACACCAACGCCATCCTCGAATTCGACGATTGCCGGCTACCCGGAGCCCAGGTTCTGGGCGAGGTCCACAAGGGTTTCGACGTCGCCAATTCGTGGCTTGGCGCGACCCGCCTGCAGGTCGGCGCGACCTGTCTCGGCCGGGCCGAGCGGGCGCTTGGCCATGCGATCGAATACGCCGCGCAGCGCCAGCAGTTCGGCCAGCAGATCGGCAAGTTCCAAGGCGTTTCATTCAAGCTTGCCGATATGGCGACAGAACTGAAAGCGGCCGACCTGATGGTGTTCGAAGCCGGCTGGAAGTACGATCAGGGCACCGTCACCGATCAGGACATGGCCATGGCCAAGCTGAAGGCCACCGAAATGCTTGCCTTCGTCGCCGACGAGGCGATCCAGATCCATGGCGGCATGGGGCTGATGGACGATCTGCCGCTGGAACGCATCTGGCGCGACGCCCGCGTCGAGCGCATCTGGGAAGGCACGTCGGAAATCCAGCGCCACATCATTTCACGGGCGCTGCTGCGCCCGTTCGGGGGCTGATAAATGCACAAACTTGAGCGCCTCTTGCGCCCGCGAACGATCGCCGTGTTCGGTGGCGCACAGGCCGCCGCCGTCGTCGCGCAGTCGATCAAGATGGGCTTTGCCGGCGAGATCTGGCCGGTGCACCCGACCAAGGACGAAGTCGCCGGCCGCAAGTCCTACCGTTCGGTGGCTGATCTACCCGGCGCCCCGGACGCCGCCTTTGTTGGCGTCAACCGGCATTTGACCATCGAGGTGGTCAAGGCGCTGGCCGAGCGCGGTGCCGGCGGCGCCGTCTGCTTTGCCGCCGGCTTTCTCGAGACCGAGGCTTATGACGAGCATGGCGAGCGATTGCAGGCGGAACTGGTCGCTGCGGCGGGCCAGATGCCGATCATCGGGCCGAACTGCTACGGCCTGATCAATTATGCCGACGGCGCGCTTTTATGGCCCGACCAGCATGGCGGCATCAGGCTGGCAGAGGGTGGCCGCGGGGTCGCCATCATCACCCAGTCGTCGAACATCGCCATCAACATGACGATGCAGAAGCGCGGCCTGCCGATCGCCTTTCTGATGACCGCCGGCAACCAGGCACAGACTGGCCTTTCGGAAATGGCGCTCGGCCTGATCGAGGACGATCGGGTCACTTCGCTCGGCCTGCATATCGAGGCGTTCGATTCGGTAGCCGGCTTCGAAAGGCTGGCCGCGCGGGCGCGAGAGCTGAAGAAACCGATCATCGCCATGAAGGTTGGCCGCTCCGAGCAGGCGCGGCTAGCAACGGTGTCGCATACCGCGTCGCTGGCCGGCTCGGACGCTGCCTCGGGCGCCTTCCTGAAGCGGCTCGGCATCGCCCGCGTCGATTCCATCCCGGCCTTCATCGAGGCGCTGAAGCTGCTGCACGTCACCGGTCCCCTGCCCGGCTACCGGCTGTCGTCGATGAGCTGTTCGGGCGGCGAGGCGTCTGTCATGGCCGACAGCGCCGAAGGCCGCTGGGTGAATTTCCCGGCGCTGACCGACACCCACCGCGCCCACGTCAAATCGACGCTCGGGCCGCTGGTTGCGGTGGCCAACCCGCTCGACTACCACACCTTCATCTGGAACAACGAGCCGGCGATGACCGCCACCTTCACCGCCATGGTGTCGGGCGGCTTCGACCTCAACATGCTGGTGCTCGATTTCCCGCGCCCCGACCGCTGCTCCGACACCGACTGGTGGACGACGCTGCGCGCCTTCGAATCGGCGCTGAAGACCAACAAGGCGCAGGGCGCGATCGTCTCCTCGCTGCCGGAGAACCTGCCCGAGGAATACACCGCCGGGCTGATGGGACGCGGCATGGTGCCGTTGTTCGGCATTTCCGAAGCCATGGACGCCGCCCAGGCGGCCGCCTTCA
Organism: Mesorhizobium sp. L48C026A00; assembly: GCF_000502375.1. NCBI lineage: Bacteria > Pseudomonadati > Pseudomonadota > Alphaproteobacteria > Hyphomicrobiales > Phyllobacteriaceae > Mesorhizobium > Mesorhizobium sp. L48C026A00. The sequence goes on from NZ_AYWU01000001.1 coordinate 183,365, forward strand.
TCGGCTGGGCCTGGCGCGAGCCGCAGGCGCAGCCGATCGACACCTCCGCTTCCGGGGCGCCGGCCGGCGAGCATGTCACGCCTGATGAGGCCGAGGCGAAAGCGCGGCTGATCGAGGCCGGGCTCCCCGTGCCGAGGGGTGAACGCGCCGGCAATGCGGTCGAGGCGGTCATCTCATCGATGGCGCTCGGTTTTCCGGTTGCGCTGAAGGCTTTGGGCGTCACCCACAAATCCGAGCTTGACGCGGTTCGGCTCAACCTCAGGGACGCCGAATCCGTCAGCACGGCCGCCCATGATCTCGATGCGCTCGGCACCGGCCTCTATGTCGAGCGCATGGTGCGCGACGGCGTCGCCGAACTGCTCGTCGGCTTCACCCGTGACCCGATGTTCGGCGCGGTGATGACGCTGGGCACCGGCGGTGTGCTGGTCGAGCTGCTGCGCGACAGCGTCACGCTGATGCTGCCGGCGACCCGCGACGACATCGAGGCGGCATTGCGCCGGCTCAAATTGTTCCCGCTGCTCGAAGGCTATCGCGGCCGGCCCAAGGCCGATCTCGCGGCGGCCATCGAGGCGATATCAGGCATCGCCGCCTTCGTGCAGAAAAATGCCGGCGAGATCGAGGAGCTCGACATCAACCCGCTGATCGTCTGCGCGCAAGGCAAAGGCGCCTGGATCGCCGACGCGCTGCTGGTGCTTGGAGAAAACTAGAATGTCTGACGTCATCACCACCCGCCGCGAGGGCACGATCCTCGAAGTCACGCTCGATCGGCCCAAGGCCAACGCTATCGACCTCAACACCTCGCGGCTGATGGGCGAGACCTTCAAGGCGTTCCGCGACGATCCGGATCTGCGGGTCGCCATCGTCAAGACCGCCGGCGACAAGTTCTTCTGCGCCGGCTGGGACCTGAAAGCCGCGGCCGGCGGCGATGCTGTCGACGGCGACTATGGCGTCGGCGGGTTCGGCGGGCTGCAGGAGCTGCGCGATTTCAACAAGCCGGTCATCGCCTGCGTCAACGGCATGGCGGTCGGCGGCGGCTTCGAGCTGGCGCTGTCTTGCGACCTCATCTACGCGTCGGATCACTCCTCCTTTGCGCTGCCGGAAATTCGCGCCGGCACGCTGGCCGATGCAGCGACGATCAAGCTGCCGAAGCGCATTCCCTATCATGTCGCCATGGACCTTTTGTTCACCGGCCGCTGGATGGATGTCGCCGAAGCGCATCGCTGGGGTCTGGTCAACGAGGTTCTGCCCAAGGAGAAGCTCGAGGATCGCGTCTGGGAGATCGCACGACTGCTCGCCGGCGGTCCGCCGCTGGTCTTTGCCGCGATCAAGGAGACGGCGCGGGTCGCCGAAGCACTCACCTTCCAGGACGCGATGAACCGGGTGACGCGCCGCCAATTGCCGACGGTTGACGCACTGTACGGCTCGGAGGACAATCTCGAGGGTTTTCGCGCCTTTGCCGAAAAGCGCGACCCAGTGTGGAAGGGGAAGTGAAGGTATTGTTGAAATGACGGCACTCCGTCACACCCCCCTCTGGCCTGCCGGCCATCTCCCCCTCAAGGGGGGAGATCGGATGTCGCTTCGATTTTCGCCAATCTCCAACGTTGCAAGATGGGCTGCAAGGCCGAAGCTGCCAATCTCCCCCCTTGAGGGGGAGATGCCAAATTCTGTCAAACAGGGCAGGCCAGAGGGGGGTGTCCAGGCGAATTCGTTGCGATCCGGTCAGCGTCCATGACCGACTACAAAAAACTGATCGACGCCGAGACCTGGGCCTTCATCGAGCGGACCAATTCCTACTATCCGCCTGATGCGATCGACTACACGATCGATCAGCAGCGCGACATCTACGACCGCATGTGCCGTGAATTCTCTGCCGGCCACCCAGACAACGTTACGGCGGAGACCACCGCCATTGCCACGCCTTCGCATCCCATCCCGATCCGCATCTACCGCACACCCGCGCCGGAAGCGGCGGCGATGGTGCTTTATTTCCATGGCGGCGGTTATATCCTCGGCGGGCTCGACAGCCATGACGACCTCTGCGCCGAGCTTTGCAGCCGCACCGGCTATGAGCTGGTTTCGGTCGATTACCGGCTGGCGCCGGAACATCTGCATCCGGCCGGCTTCGACGATGCCATCAGCGCCTTCGAATGGGCGGCAACGACCTACAAGCGCCCGATCCTGCTTTGCGGCGACAGCGCCGGCGGCAATCTTGCCGCCGCGGTCAGCCATGCGACGCGCGGCCATGCACGAAGGCCGATCGGCCAGGTGCTGATCTATCCCGGCCTTGGCGGCGACCGCTCGCAAAGCTCTTACGTGACCCATGCCGAGGCGCCGATGCTGACGGTCCGCGACCTCGATTTCTACACGAATATCAGGACCGGCGGCGAAGACCGCACCGGCGATCTCACGCTGTCGCCGCTGGCCGATGCCGATTTTGCCAATCTGCCGCCGACTGTGCTGATCACCGCCCAATGCGACCCGCTGTCGTCAGACGGCGAGGCCTATCGCGACCGCCTCGTCGCGGAGGAGGGTCACGCCTACTGGTTCGAAGAGCCGGGGCTGGTGCATGGCTATCTCAGAGGCCGGCACACGGTCGGTCGTGCGCGCTCGAGCTTTACCCGGATCGTTGACGCGGTATCGGCTCTGGGACGCGGCGAATGGATCTGGTGAGGGTCCTACCCCACTGCCCGCGACGCCGCCCGGCCGGCGCTGCGGCCTGAAAAAATGCAGCCGCCAAGAAACGTCCCTTCCAGCGCCGCATAGCCATGCATGCCGCCGCCGCCGAAACCGGCGGCTTCGCCAACCGCGTACAATCCTTCGACCGGTTGGCCATCGGTACCCAGGACGCAGCTGTCGAGATCGGTCTGCAAACCGCCCAGCGTCTTGCGGGTCAGGATGTTGAGCCTGACCGCGATCAGCGGCCCATTGGCAGGGTCGAGCATCTTGTGCGGCTTGGCCGTGCGGATCAGCCGGTCGCCGAGATAGGCTCGGGCGCCGCGCAAGGCGGTGATCTGCATATCCTTGGAGAACGGATTGTCGAGCTGCCGGTCACGGGCGCGGATTTCGTGCTTGACCTGCGCCAGTTCGAGCAGCGGCTCGCCGCCGACAAGCGCGTTCATGCGGGCGACCAGCGCCGGCAAATCAGGCTCGACGATGAAATCCTCGCCCTTCTCCATGAACGCCTTTACCGGACCGGGAACGCCCGATGTGGCGCGGCCAAGCACTTGGCGCCAGCTTTTTCCGGTGAGGTCGGGGTTCTGCTCGGAGCCCGACAGCGCGAACTCCTTCTGGATGATCTTTTTGGTCAGGATGAACCAGGAATAATCGAAGCCGGTGCTCATGATGTGGCTGAGCGTGCCCAGCGTGTCGAAGCCGGGATAGAGCGGCACCGGCAGGCGCTTGCCGCGGGCGTCGAGCCACAGCGACGACGGGCCGGGCAGGATGCGGATTGCATGGTCGGTCCAGAGCGGCGCCCAGTTCCTGATGCCTTCGACATAGTGCCACATGCGGTCGCGGTTGATGATGCTGCCGCCGGCCTGTTCGGTGATCGCCAGCATGCGGCCGTCGACATGGTCGGGAACGCCAGAGATCATGCACTTGGGCGGCGTGCCGAGCCGCTGCGGCCAGTTTTTGCGGACAAGCTCGGGATTGCCGCCGATGCCGCCGGAGGCGACGATGACCGCTTGCGCCTTGAGCTCGAATCGCCGGCGATATCGCGCGAACTCCTGCGGCCGCGCTCGACATCGCTCGGCTCAAGCATGTCGCCGCGCACGCCATTCACGGCGGCGCCTGTCTGCGTCAGTTCGTTGACCCGGTGGCGGAATTTGAATCGGATCAGCCCGCTATTCTCGGCCTCGCGCACGCGCCGTACGAACGGGTCGAGCACGCCCGGCCCGGTGCCCCAGGTGACGTGAAAGCGCGGCACCGAATTGCCGTGGCCGACGGCGTTGCCGCCGCCGCGCTCGGCCCAGCCGACGATTGGGAAGAACTTCATGCCGCGCTGCGTCAGCCAGGAGCGCTTCTCGCCGGCGGCGAAGCCGACATAGGCCTCGGCCCAGCGGCGCGGCCAAAAATCTTCCGCACGGTCGAAGGCGGCGGTGCCAAGCCAGTCCTCGAGCGCCCGATCATGCGAATCGCGGATGCGCATGCGCCGCTGCTCGGGCGAATGGACGAGGAAGATGCCGCCAAGCGACCAGAACGCCTGGCCCCCGAGCGACTGTTCAGGCTCCTGGTCGACAACGATGGTCTTCTTGCCGGCCTCGGCCAGCTCGGCCGCCGCGACGAGCCCGGCAAGGCCGGCGCCGACAATGATCACATCCGCATCGTCAGCCACCTTCTCCCCCCGGCTCTCCTCCCCGGCTGACGATTGTCAGACCGTCTCCCAGCCTTCCTTCTCGCCGGCGCGGAAGATGGCGTCGATGACCTTCTGGTTGAGCACGGACTCTTCCAGCGTGAAGACGCGGTCGGTGCCGCCCTGTGCCGCCCGCGCGAAGGCCTCGACCTCCAGCCGGTATTGCTGCATGCCGGGGAAGCGGAACACTTGCGCATCGCTGTGGTTCTGGTTGTGCAGCTCGATGCGATGGTGGTCGTAGATGCCGGCGTTGAACGGCGAAAGCACCTCGATGAAGCCCTTCTCGCCGTGGAACACCATCACCTGCCGCGCCGCCATCTGCGTCGACAGATAGAACGACAATTCGAAGTCGCCGAAATCGGCGCGGATCGAGGAGTAGATGTCGGTGCCGAATGTCTTGTCGCGCTCGATCGTCGCCTGGACGCGCAGCGGCTCCTTGCCCGTCGAAAAGCGCGTCGACACCGTCGGGTAGACGCCGATGTCGGGCAGCGCGCCGCCACCGAGGTCGAGCTGGTTGCGCATGTTATTGGGATCGACATTGTAGTAGGAGAACGCGCCCTGGACATGGCGCAGCCGGCCGATGGCGCCGTTGGCGATCAGCTCGCGCACCTTGACCCATTGCGGGTGGTAGACGACCATGAAGGCTTCGCAGACCAGCACGTTTTTCGCGTCGCGCAGCTTGATCAGCGGCGGAATGTCCCTGGCGTCGAGCGCCAGCGGCTTTTCGACCAGAACATGCTTGCCGGCCTCGATCGCCTTGGCGGTCCATTCGACATGCTGGGCGGTCGGCAGCGGGATGTAGACGCCGTCGACATCCCTGGATGCGAGCAGCTCGTCATAGGAGCCGAAGGCATGGGGGGCGCCGAACCGATCGGCCAGGGCACGGGCTTTCGACAGGTCGCGGCTGGCGATCGCCGACAGCACGCCGTTCTCCGCCTCGACCATTGCAGGCAAAAGATGCTCGCGGCCGATCTTGGCCGTCGACAAAACACCCCATCGGAACATCAGGCTTCTCCCTCTTCAAATTGCAGGCGTGGAGGTTTGCCTGAAATCGGCAAAAAAGCCAATGCGAAGCATGGCAGCGAGCAAGGCGATCGTCTGCGGCTTGTTCGGATGCTGGCGCTGCTCTCCGCAGAGCTTGGGTTCCTCGTCCCCGCAAAGGGGGGCGAGGAAACCAGGTCCTGCAAAGGCTATCCCCTTCTACCTGTATGTGTCATGTCGAAGCCGACGACGCTCCTACAAGCCGGCTTTCTATCTTGAAGAAATCGACAAAGGCTCGCAGCGCCGGCCGCATCTGGCGGCGGCTCGGGTAGTAGGCGAAGAAACCGTCGAAGGGCGGGCACCAGTCTTCCAGCACGCGAATGAGCCGGCCGGTGGCCAACGCCTCGCGGACATAGTCCTCGAACAGGAAGGCAAGCCCAGCGCCGTCGGCCGCCGCATTGGCGATCAGATGGTCCTCGTCGAGGATCAGCGGCCCTTGCACCGCCAGCTCGATCTCCTCGCCGTCCTTCTCGAATTCCCAGCGGTAGAGGATGCCGCTGGAGAAACGGAAGCGGATGCAACGGTGACCGACGAGATCGTGTGGATGGCGCGGCCTGGGCATGGTCGCGAAATAGGATGGCGCGCCGACGACGGCGCCGCGAAGGTTTGGACCGATGCGCACAGCGATCATGTCGCGTTGCAGGCTCTCGCCGAGCCGGACGCCGGCGTCGAAGCCGCCTTCGACCACATCGGTGAAGCGGTCTTCGATGACGATCTCCAGCACGATGTCGGGATAGGCCGATGCAAAGGCACCGAGCCGCGGCGTCAGCGCCAGGTGGGCGGCGGTGCGCGGCACGGTCAGCCGGAGATTGCCAGCCGGCCGGTCGCGCGCCTCGACCGCCGATTCCAGCGCCAGATCGATTTCCGACAGCGCCGGCCTCAGCCGCTCGAGCAGCTGCGCGCCTTCCTCGGTCGGGGCGACGCTGCGCGTGCTGCGCGCCAGGAGCCGCACGCCAAGACGCGCCTCCAGGCTGGAAACCGCATGGCTGACTGCGGAGGGCGCTATGCCGAGCTCCTTGGCCGCACCGCGAAAGCTGCCGCACTGGGCGACGGTTGCCAGCACCGCAAGTTGGGAGAGATGCGTTCGGTTCATTGATCTATTTTTTAGAACAGCCCGTGCGAGTAAGAGCCGATTATAGAACGCGGTGCAAGGCGCTATCTCTGTCGCATCACAACAAGGAGACGCGTGATGCAAACCCGCAAGCTTGGAAATGAACTTGACGTCTATCCGGTCGGCCTCGGCTGCATGGGGATGAGCTTCGGCTATGGCGGCCAGCCGGAGGTAGACGCGATCGCCACACTGCGCCGCGCCGTCGATATCGGCGTCAATTTCTTCGACACGGCCGAGGTCTATGGCCCGTACGAGAATGAGATCCTGCTCGGCAAGGCGCTGAAGCCGGTGCGTGACCAGGTGACGATCGCGACGAAATTCGGTTTCAAAATCCTTGAAGAAGGCAACGGCGTCGAGCGCATGGCGGGTGTCGACAGCCGCCCCGAACACGTCAAGGCGGTGGCCGAAGCGTCACTGAAGCGGCTGGGCACCGAGGTGATCGACCTGTACTACCAGCATCGCGTCGATCCCAATGTGCCGATCGAGGATACGGTCGGCGCCATGGCCGAGCTGGTGCGCGAGGGCAAGGTGCGCGCGCTCGGCCTGTCGGAGGCGAGTGCCGCGACCATTCGCCGGGCGCATGCGGTGCATCCGATATCAGGCGTGCAGAGCGAATATTCGCTGTGGAGCCGCGATCCGGAGGAAGAGGTGTTCGCCGTCTGCCGCGAACTCGGCATCGGCTTTGTCCCCTACAGCCCGCTCGGCCGCGGCCTGCTGACCGGAACGATCGCCAAGCCAGAGGTGCTCGGTGCCGATGACTGGCGGCGTGGACTACCGCGCTTCCAGGCCGACGCCATGGCCGCCAATGCGGCCGTTGTCGCGACGCTGGAGACAATGGCGGCGGGCAAAGGTGTGACGCCGGCGCAGCTGGCGCTCGCCTGGGTGCTGCATCAGGGCGATTTCATCGTGCCGATTCCCGGTGCGCGAAAAATCCGCCATCTCGAGCAGAATGCGGCAGCAGCACAGATTGCGCTGAGCCAGGCGGAAGTGGCGGCCATTGGCGACGCCCTGTCGCCGGAGAAGGTCGTCGGCAAGCGCTACACCGAAGAAATGCTGGCGCTGGTCAATGGATGAACGGTGATCTACGGAGTAATCGAAACGGGGCGTTTCGATGCGCCTTTTTCGAGCCCCGCGCAACAATTGCGAGACGTGGGCACGAGACACGCCCCTCTGTCCTGCCGGACATCTCCCCCTCAAGTGGGGAGATTGGATCTCTCCCACTTTCGCCAACTGCCAACGCCGTAAGATGGCGGGACGGCGAAACAGCCACTCTCACCCCTGTCGGAGGAGATGTCCGACAGGACAGAGAGGGCGCTGTCCCGCCAACTTCTGCGGAGAATACTCGGCTCACCACGGCACGACAGTGATCGCCATGTGCTCGCAGCGTCAGGCTCTGAGCACGCCACCGGTCTGCTTATGCACATTCTCGACGATGCGCTTGGCCAGCGCCTCGAAATCCTCGTCGGTCAGCGTCCTTTCGACCGGCTGGATCGACACTTCAATGGCGATCGATTTCTTGGCTGCGCCGAGTGACGCCCCTTCGAAAACATCGAAGACCGAGACGTTGGTGATCAGCTTCCTGTCGGTGGCAAGGGCTGCGCGGGTCAGCGTGCCGGCTTCGACCGCCTTGTCGACAACGAAGGCGAAATCGCGCTTGACCGCCTGGAAGGCGGACAGTTCCAGTCTCGGTTTTGTCCGCGTCGGCTTGGCCTTCGGCTCGGGCACGGCATCGATGAAAACCTCGAAGCCGCAGAGCGGCCCGGAGACGTCGAGTTCCTCCAGCGTCTTCGGGTGGAACTCGCCGAACGTGCCCAAAATGACCTTGGGCCCGAGCTTGATCGTGCCGGAGCGGCCGGGATGATACCAGGCCGGGCCGCCGGCCTCGATCTGCAGCCGCTCGACCGGCGCACCGCAGGCTTCAAGTGCTGCGATCGCGTCGGCCTTGGCGTCGAACACGCCGACCGGATCGGCATTGCCGGCCCAGTGGCGGCTGGAGCCTTCGAGCTTGGCCGTGCCGCGCCGCACGCCGGCGGCGACGCGCCGCTGCTGGTCGGCCGCGTCACCCTCGTAGGTGCCGGACACTTCGAACAGCGCTACATCGCCGATGCCCTTGTCGGCATTGCGCTGCGCGGCGGCGATCAGGCCTGGCAGCAGCGACGGCCGCATGTCGGACATGTCGGCAGCGATCGGATTGGCGAGCCTGAGTGCGGTCTGGCCGCCGCCGAACAGTTCGGCATGTTTTGTCGGAATGAACGACCAGGTGACCGCCTCCATCATGCCGCGCACCGCCAGCGCCCGCTTGGCGGCGCGGGTGCGGACCTGCAGGACAGTCAGGATCTTGGCGTTGACGGCATCGTGCGCGCCGAGCGGCTGCGGCGCGATGTTGTCGACGCCATGGATGCGCATGACCTCCTCGACGAGGTCGGCCTTGCCGTCGACATCCGGCCGCCAGGACGGCACCGCCACATCGACGACATCGCCCGCGCCGTCCGGCTTGAAGCCGAGGCGCGAAAGAATGGCGAGGCTCTCCTCCATGGGCACCTCTGTGCCGGTCAGCCGCCTCACTTCCGACAGCGGGAAGGAAACGATCTTCGGCGCGTGACCGGCATAGCCGAGGACTTCGGTTTCGGTCGGCGTCCCGCCGCAGAAGTCCAGCACCAGCTTGGTCGCCAGTTCCACGCCGGGCACCATGAATTCCGGATCGACGCCGCGCTCGAACCGGTAGCGCGCATCGCTGATGATGCCGAGCGTGCGGCCGGTGCGGGCCGTGGTGATCGGATCCCACAGCGCCGATTCGATCAGCACGTCGGTGGTGTTCTCGTCGCAGCCGGAATGTTCGCCGCCCATGATGCCGGCGATCGATTCGACGCCGTCCTGGTCTGCTATCACGCACATGTCAGGCGTCAGCGTGTATTCGCGGCCGTCAAGCGCCAGCACCTTTTCACCGTCACGCGCCCGGCGCACGGTAAGATTGCCGGCGACCTTGTTCGCGTCGAACACATGCAGCGGCCGGCCGCGATCGAAGGTGACGAAATTGGTGATATCGACCAGCGCGCTGATCGGCCGAAGCCCAATGGCGATCAGCCGCTGCTGCAGCCATTTCGGCGACGGACCGTTATTCACGCCTTTCACCAATCTCAGGGCGAAGCCGGGGCAGAGCTCCGGGGCTTCGATCGTCACCTTCACTGGGCACATGCCGCTGCCGGCATGCGGCATGATCGCGCCGCCGACGAGGCGGCCGAGCCCGCTCGCCGCCAGATCGCGGGCAATGCCGTAGACGCTGGTCGCGTCCGGACGGTTCGGCGTCAAATTGATCTCTATGACCGGATCGTCGAGATGCGCATAGGCGGCGAAGCTGGTGCCGACCGGCGCATCGGCCGGCAGATCGATGATGCCGTCATGCTCTTCGGAAAGCTCAAGCTCGCGCTCGGAGCACATCATGCCGTGGCTTTCGACGCCCCTGATCTTGCCGACCGTCAGCGTCACGTCGATGCCCGGAATATAGGTGCCGGGTGCTGCAAAGGCGCCTATCAGGCCCGCGCGGGCGTTCGGCGCTCCGCACACAACCTGCACGGGTGCCTTGCCGTCGCCGGTATCGACCGTCAGCACGCGCAACCGATCGGCGTCGGGGTGCTGCACCGCCGCCAGCACCTTGGCGATGACGAAGCGTTTTAGGCTCGATCTGTCGTCGACATGCTCGACTTCGAGGCCGATCGAGGTCAGCCGCTCGACGATCTCGTTGAGCGAGGCGTCGGTCTCGAGGTGGTCCTTGAGCCAGGAGAGGGTGAATTTCATGACTGTGTTCCGTCTGGTCTGGGCACGCTGGTCTTCAGATGTCTCGGCAAGTCATCCGGCATGTGCACGAAGGGAAGCTGCTCGCGCACATGGGCGTGGTGCGTCGGCTTGAAATAGGCCGGCATGTCCATGGCGCCGAGCATGAAATAGATATGGTCGGCCAGCCGCTCATCGACATAGGCGATCGGCGAGCCGCAGATGCCGCAAAAGGAGCGCGTCACCGGCCCGTTCTCGAACATCTTCAGCGCCTTACCCGTGAAGGCGACCTGCTCGGTGATGAAGCCGACGAAGGCCGATACCGGCGCGCCGCTGGCCCGCCGGCAATCGCCGCAATGGCAATAGCTGACATGGTGCGGTTCGGCCGAAGCCTCGAACCGCACGGCGCCGCAGCGGCAGCCGCCGGGGTGGGCCGCTGTCATGTGCTCAAGCCTGCGAAAAGCGTCGGCATGTCGAGCGGCCGGAAGCCGTAATGCGACAGCCAGCGCACATCGGCGTCGAAGAAGGCGCGCAGGTCCGGCATACCGTATTTCAGCATGGCGATGCGATCGATGCCCATGCCCCAGGCAAAGCCCTGATATTCGTCGGGATCGAGCCCGCCATATCTCAGCACATTGGGGTGGACCATGCCGCAACCGAGGATCTCCATCCAGTCGGAGCCTTCGCCGAAGCGCACCTCGCCCGGCCGCGAACGGTCGCACTGGATGTCGACCTCCATGCTGGGTTCGGTGAACGGGAAGAAGCTCGGCCGGAAGCGCATCTTGACCTGGCGTACCTCGAAGAAGGCCTTGCAGAACTCCTCCAGCACCCATTTCATGTTGGCGACGTTGGCTGATCTGTCGATCACCAGCCCTTCGACCTGATGGAACATCGGCGAGTGCGTGGCATCGGAATCCTGGCGGTAGGTTTTTCCGGGAATGACGATGCGGATCGGCGGCTTCTGCATCTCCATGGTGCGGATCTGCACCGGCGAGGTGTGGGTGCGCAAAAGCTTGCGCTCGCCCTTCTCGTCCGGCTGGAAAAAGAAGGTGTCATGCATCTCGCGCGCCGGGTGGCCTTCCGGGAAGTTCAGCGCAGTGAAATTGTAGTAATCGGTCTCGATATCGGGACCTTCGGCGATGGCAAAGCCGAGGTCGCCGAAGATCGCGGCAATCTCGTCGCTGACCTGGCTGATCGGATGGATGCGGCCGCGCTCGGCCGGCGATTGCCGCACCGGCAGTGTGACGTCGACCTTTTCCGCCGCGAGCCGTGCCGCGATCGCTGCGTCCTTGAGTTCGGCGCGGCGCGCGGTAAGCGCCTCGGTGATGCGGTTCTTGAGACCGTTGATCGCCGGGCCTTTTATCTGGCGCTCTTCTGCGCTCATCGAGCCGAGCGTCTTCAGCATTTCGGAGACCGAGCCCTTCTTGCCGAGCGCTGAAATACGCACGGCTTCGATCGCCTGCTCGTCGGCGGCCGACGCAATGTCGCTCATCAGGGAATTTTCGAGAGTTTCCATGTCACTCATGTTTCAGACTCGATTGAAGGCAAAGAAAAACCCGCGCCAGCCCTGCCAGCGCGGGTTTCCCAAATCAAGTGTCGATGTGCTTGGGAAGGCGCTGGTTAGGCTACAGCGCTTTCAAAAGCGTTCGGCGTGGTGTTCTTGAGGTACTCGAGCGCGACCTTGGCCTTGGCCACAAGGGCGGCAAATGCCTGCGGCTCGTGGATGGCCATGTCCGACAGGACCTTGCGATCGATCTCAATGCCGGCCTTGTTGAGACCGTCGATGAACCGGCCATAGGTCAGGCCATGCTCGTGGGTCGCGGCATTGATGCGCTGGATCCACAGAGCGCGGAACGAACGCTTACGGTTCTTGCGGTCGCGGTAGGCATACTGCAGCGACTTTTCCACCGCCTGCTTGGCGATGCGAATGGTGTTCTTGCGGCGGCCGTAGAAACCCTTGGCGGCTTTCAGGACCTTTTTGTGCTTGGCGTGCGAGGTGACGCCTCTTTTTACGCGTGCCATGTCATGATCTCCTTAAAACTTGTCCAGACCGAATGCCTTAGAGGCCGTTCGGCAGAAAATTCTTGATGACCTTCTTGCCATCCGGTTCAGCCAGAACCATCGTGCCGCGGGCATTTCGAATGAACTTGTTGGAACGCTTGATCATGCCGTGACGCTTGCCGGCCGCAGCCGACAGGACTTTACCCGTACCTGTGATCTTGAACCGCTTCTTGGCGGCTGACTTGGTCTTCATCTTGGGCATTTTGCTACTCCGTTTATGTGCGCATCATCGCGCTTTTTGTTCGCTTCAGGCCGACCAAAGCCCGAAAAGCAAATGAAACCGCCACGGCATGCCCTGCCGGGCGGTTTTTGGGAACGGCGGTGCTATACGTCAAAGCGGGCCGGCGTGCAACACCCTGTGCCGACACACCCTTTGCCGACACACAATGGGCCTATGGGAAACGGAACAGCACCGGCAGTATGCCCGATTGCTGGGCGGCGTCGATCGATTCGAAAAACGGCATGGCGACGAGGAACACCAGTCCGTCCAGCAGCGTCGTCCTCAGCAGGCGCGGCTTGAAGCTGCCGGTGTCGCCTTCCTGATACAGCGAAAGCTTCGGGAAAAAGCGCGGCACTCGCGCCATATAGGCCTGGAATGGCGTTCCGAAGGCCTCCTTCAGGAACGTCTCTTCGCGCTGGATGACGACATGAAAGGCGGCGGCGCAAATCACCGCGAAGCCGATCGCCGCAGTGATCGAGCCCATCTGTGCGCCGACGCCGGCGGCAGCTATCGAGGAGAAGACATAGAGCGGATTGCGGGTGATCGAATAGGGTCCGCCGGTAACCACCTCGGAGGATTTGCGTCCGCCGATATAGAGCGTCGACCACAAGCGCCCGACAATACCGAGAAAGATCAGCAGGACGCCGACCATTTCGATCGTTTCGTGCGGCACGCTTTCGGGAGGAAAAGCAGACTGGCCAAACAGCAGCGCTGCGAACATGACGACCACGAGGGCGGCAAGCACCATCCTGCGCGCGTGCTGATACCTGCCCAACGCACGCCTGGCCTGCGCTTGTTCGGCCTGCGCAGATTTAACTTCATTGAGCATGTCGGGAATCCAATCGTCGAGGAACTTGCCGGCGATCGCGGCATCCGCAGCTCAATACAGCCAGAAGAGGACGGGAATTACACCGCTTTCCTGTCCGGACTCGATGAGTTCGAAAAACGGTACGGAAGCCACGAACATCAAGCCGTCGCGCAGCGTGTGATTAAAAATGCGCGGTGTAAAGGTGACCTCGGCCTGATCGCGATAAAGCCGGGGATTGGGAAAAAACCGCGGCACCCGTGCGATGTAGTCCTTGTACGGCGCCCCGAGCACGGTCGTCAAATGCCGTTCCTCGCGCAGCGTGACGATGTAGAATGCGGCGGCGCACAAAACCGCCGACGCCACCGAGACGATCACGCTGCCGGTCTGGGCGCCGATGCCGGCGGCCCCTATGGTGGAGAAAAAATACAGCGGGTTGCGCATTACCGAATATGGGCCGGTAGCAACCAGTTCGGCCGACTTGCGGCCGCCGATATAGAGGATCGACCAGAGCCGGCCGCCGATCCCGATCAGTATCAGGGCGATGCCGTACTGCCCCTCTATGCGTTCGTGGCCTAGTTCATCGTGCGTGGAGCCGCCGAAGATCAGCAAAGCGCAAAAAGCACCGATCAGCAGCGCCAGCAGGACGCGCCGGCGCCGCTGATAGCGGCCCATTTCGTCGAACGATCTTTCAATCGGGGAACGTGCCGCAGCGGCCATGGACAATCCTTTCGCCGCGAGGACCGGCAACCTGAATCCTTGTCGATGCAACTTGCGGAGAAATCATGGCGAAGACAAAAACAAACAAAAGGCCGCCGAAGCGGCCTTTGCTTTGACGGGACCGCTTTAGCGGAATCGCCTAGCGGGGCGCCAGCACCATCATCATCTGGCGGCCTTCGAGCTTCGGTTCGGCTTCGACCTTGGCGATCGGTGCAACTTCCTCGCGAACCTTGTTCAAAAGCTGCATGCCGAGTTCCATATGCGCCATCTCGCGGCCGCGAAAGCGCAATGTCAGCTTGACCTTGTCACCTTCCTCGAAAAACCGCCGGACCGCTTTCATCTTGGTCTCGTAGTCATGGCTGTCGATGTTCGGGCGCATCTTGATCTCTTTGATCTCGATGACCTTCTGGTTCTTGCGCGCCTCGGCCGCCTTCTTCTGGTTGGCGTATTTCAGCTTGCCGAGATCGAGAATTTTTACGACGGGCGGCACTGCGTTGGGCGATATCTCGACCAGATCGAGCCCAGCCTCTTCGGCGAGCAGCAATGCGTCGTTGATGGAGACATCGCCATGGTTGTGGCCTTCGGCGTCGATAAGCTGGACCCGGGGAACCCGGATGTCACGGTTGGAGCGCGGGCCCTCCTTGGTGGGCGCCGTTGCTTTGAAAGGTCTGCGAATGGTCGTGGTCTCCTTGAGCCGTTTCGTTCGGGGTTTTCAATTCAGAATTGCGAACGCGCCAATGTGGTGAGCGCGCGGCCGGAGTCAATAGCACAGCGCTCACAGGAAATCACCTGTTCCCTGACTTCTGCCTGCACCAAACGAAGAAAGTTGCCGAGCACTTTTCGTTGAACCGTCCGCTGTGTCAAAAGACCTGCGTGAGGAGTGAGCAATGACCGCACCGGTTTTTCTCGACGTCGACGGAACCAGCATCGCTGTCAGGCGCGCTGCGGGTGCCGAGCCAGGCATTGTCTGGCTCGGCGGCTACAAGTCGGACATGCTGGGCACCAAGGCCGAGAAGCTGGCGGAATGGGCGAGCGGGCAAGGCCGGGCTTTCCTACGCCACGACTATTCCGGTCACGGCGAATCGGGCGGCGCCGTTGCGGACGGCACCGTCTCGAACTGGCTTTCGCAAAGTCTCGCCGTCTTCAATCATTTCACGCAAGGCAGGCAAATCCTGGTCGGCTCCTCGATGGGCGCATGGATCGCGCTGCGCATGGTCCAGGAATTGCGCCAGGAATTGCACACGCCAGGCGAGAACCGCATCGCCGGTCTGGTGCTTCTAGCGCCGGCGCCGGATTTCACCGCCGAGTTGGTCGAGCCGGCGCTGACCAAAGCGCAGAAGCGCGATCTTGCCAAGAAAGGTTTTTTCGAGGAGCCGTCGGACTATTCGGCCGAGCCTTACATCTACACCCGAGCGCTGATCGAGGACGGCCGCAACAACCGGGTGCTGACCGGGCCGATCGACACCCACTGCCCCGTCCACATATTGCAAGGGCTGGCCGATGCCGACGTGCCGCCGAGCCATGCGCTGAAACTGGTCGGCCTGCTGCCGGCCGACGACGTCACGCTGTCGCTGATCCCCGACGGCGACCATCGCCTGTCGCGGCCTCAGGATCTCGACATGCTGGTGCGGGCGGTCAATGCCATCGTGCGGCAGGCAGGCTAGGACATGCGCATTTCCATTCCGGTATCCGCCTTCGTTGCAGCGATTGTCGGCTTCGGCGGCACGTTGGCCATCGTCATCGCCGCCGCCAAGGCAGTCGGCGCGACGCAAGTCGAAACCGCGAGCTGGGTGACGGCGATCTGCCTCGCGATGGCGATCGAGAGCCTGTGGCTGTCGTGGCGCACCAGGATGCCGGTCATCGCCGCATGGTCGACGCCGGGGGTGGCGCTGATCGCGGCATCGAGTGGCTTTTCGATCAACGAGGCCGTCGGCGCCTTCATCGTCACCGGGATTTTGCTGATTGCCACCGGCCTGTTCAGGCCCTTGACCAAGCTGATCGCCAGGATACCGGCCTCGGTCGCGTCGGGGATGCTCGCCGGCATCGTCGTCACCTTCGCCGTCAATGCGGTGAAGGCGATTCCCGTCGACCCGTGGCTGATCCTGCCGCTGATCGCCGCCTTCTTTGTCATCCGCCTGTTCAATCCGGCGCTCTCGGTGCTGGCGGTGCTGATCGGCGGCGGCGCTGCCGCGTTCCTCACCGGCCGGGTCGGTGGTCTGCCGACCCCGGAACTTTCGACATTGACGCTGATTGCGCCGCAGTTCACCGTCACAGCGATCATCGGCCTGGCGCTGCCGCTTTATCTCGTCACCATGGCCTCGCAGAACCTGTCCGGCCTCGCCGTGCTGAGGGCGGCGGGCTACCACCCGGAACCCGGCCCGCTGATCGGCGTCACCGGCCTGCTTTCGTTGCTGTCGGCGCCATTCGGGGCCTCGACCACCAACCTGGCGGCGATCTCGGCGGCGATCTGCACCGGCCCCGACGTGCATCCCGATCCGGGCGAGCGCTGGAAGACCGGTCCCTTCTACGCGCTTGCCTACCTCGTCTTCGCCATTTTCGGCGCCTCGCTGGTGGCGATCTTTGCCGTGCTGCCGCAGAGCCTGATCGTGCTTGTCGCCGGACTGGCGCTGATGGCGCCGCTCGCCAACGCGCTGTCGATCGCCTTGAAGGAAGACGGCGAACGCATGGCCGCTACCGTCACCTTTGCCGTCACCGCCTCGGGGCTGACGCTATTCGGCGTCGGTGCGGCGTTCTGGGGCCTGATTGCGGGCCTGGTCGTCCTTTTCCTTGAAACGCTCAAAAAGCGATAATCATTTCAAACGCTTGTCCGGTTTTGGCCGACACTGTCTTGAATCGCCGTTTTTCTCATCCCATTTCGATTCCACGCAGCCGGGATTGGCTGTCTCCAACTGAAGGATTGGGAGAAAATGAACACATCTGCATTGATCCGTCCGGCCTGGACGCCGGCGACCATCGCTCTGATGGTGATCGGTTTTATGGTGTTCTGGCCGCTCGGCCTCGCCATGCTCGCCTACATCATTTGGGGCGACCGGCTTGACGGCTTCAAGCGCGACGTCAACCGCGCGACCGACGGCATCTTCGCCGGCTGCCGCCGCGGTTCCGACAAAGCGGCGCGCTGGGGCCACGGCTCTGCCCGCACCGGCAACGTCGCTTTCGACGACTGGCGCGAAAAAGAACTCGAGCGGCTCAATGAAGAGCGCCGCAAGCTCGACGAGATGCTGAGCGAGTTCGACGAATACGCCAGGGAATTGCGTCGCGCCAAGGACCAGGAAGAGTTCGACCGCTTCATGGCGAACCGCAACAAGTCGACGTCGCCCACAACCGGCGGGCCCACAACCGGCGGTGGCAAATCCACGCCAGGCCTGCTTGACGAGTAAGGCACTTGCCTCGACATAAATAATAATCAAAAACGGCGTCGCGTCAGCGGCGCCGTTTCTTTTTTGTTCTATTCGTTTTCCTCGAATCACGTATCGTCCTGGCCATGTCATTCGGCTTCTTCCGCAACCTGACCAAACCCAGGCCCGCCCCCGTCGTGGAGCGGGAGCATTGTGTTGCCGGCCGCACGCTGCCGCTCAAGATCGTCGAGAGCGACCGGGCGCGGCGATTGACGCTGCGCATCGATTCCGGTGGCCGGGGCCTACGCATCACCGTGCCACCGGGCCTGCGGCGAGGCGAGGTGGAAAAATTCCTTGACCGCCATCAGGACTGGCTGGAGCAGCGGCTGGCCAAAGTGCCCAACCGGCCGCAGGTGCGGCCCGGTATCAAAATTCCGNCATCAGGACTGGCTGGAGCAGCGGCTGGCCAAAGTGCCCAACCGGCCGCAGGTGCGGCCCGGTATCAAAATTCCGGTGCGCGGCGTGCCGCATCGCATCGTTCATGAGCCCTCGAAACGCGGTACCGTCACGCTGTCGTGCGACGAACGCGGTCCGCTGATGATCGTGCATGGCGAGCGCGTGCACCTGCCGCGCCGCATCGCCGATTTCCTCAAGCGCGAGGCCAAGCGCGAGATCGAGCGGTTGGTGGTCAGGCACACTGGGACGATCGGCAAGCGCGCCAAGGCAATCCGCTTCAAGGACACGTCGAGCCGCTGGGGGTCATGCACGTCGGACGGCAACCTGTCGTTCTCCTGGCGCATCATGATGGCGCCGCGACCGGTCATAAACTATCTCGTCGCGCATGAGGTGGCGCATCTCAAGGAGATGAACCACGGCCCGAAATTCTGGAAGCTGTGCGAGCAGCTCTGCCCCGACACCGAGCGCTGCAAGGACTGGCTCAAGCGCAATGGCGGCGCGCTACAAGCGATCATGTTCGAATAGATCGCCCGGTCAATCATCATTCGCCGCGTTCAACTCCTCTGGGCGCAGCCCCTCGTCGGTATGGCGCGGCCATGGCAGGAAGTCCTTCTTGAAGGCGTTGCTGCCGAAATAGTCGAGCGCGCGGTGTGCCTCGGCGCCGTTGAAGGCGGCCTTGTCCATCAGATGGGCGATGACCTCGCGAGCCTGCGCGACTTTTTGCCTGAGTTGGGCGACGGTATCGTCTGCCATGCTTGTTTGCTCCCGTCGGTATTATCTTTAGTAAGTAGCCCGTTCCGCTCTCTTGTCTTAGGAAGGTAGCGCGTTCCGCGCCGGTGGCAAACATGCGCTTTTTCTCGACTCTTTTGCCGTTTCGTGCCAATCCCCGCGTCATGGCGCTCGACATCAAGATATGCGGACTGAAGACCGACAAGGCATTGGCTGCGGCATTGGCCGGCGGCGCCAGTCATGTCGGCTTTATTTTCTTTGCCAAAAGCCCGCGCTATGTCGAGCCGGCGGAAGCCGGCCGCTTGCGCGAAGCGGCAATCGGCAAGGCCAGGGCGGTTGCCGTGACAGTCGACGCCGGCGATGCGTTTCTGGATGAAATCGTCGAAAAAATGCAGCCCAACATGCTGCAGCTGCATGGCTCGGAAACGCCGGAGCGGGTGGCCGAGATCAAGGCCCGCTATGGCCTGCCGGTGATGAAGGCGCTGCCGGTCAGCAAGGCTGCCGACCTGGAGCGGACAAGACCGTTCGTCGGCATTGCCGACCGTTTCCTGTTCGACGCCAAGCCGCCGAAGGGTTCGCAACTGCCGGGCGGCAACGGCGTTGCCTTCGACTGGCGCGTTCTGGCCGGCCTTGACGCAGGCGTCGATTACATGCTTTCCGGTGGGCTCAACGCCGCCAACATCGGCGATGCCTTTCGGCTTGCCAACCCGCCCGGACTAGACATTTCCTCGGGCGTGGAAAGCGCGCCGGGCGTCAAGGATCCGGCGCTGATCGAACAGTTTTTCCGGGCCGTCAGGGCAGCACACGCCAACCGCGCCGCCTGACCGTGCTTCAAACCACAAGCTAGGAGATCGGCGATGAACAAGCCGGCGATACCCAATTCCTTCCGCACCGGACCCGATGAGCAGGGCATGTTCGGCATCTTCGGCGGTCGTTTCGTTGCCGAAACGTTGATGCCGCTGATCCTCGACCTTGAACGGCACTGGAACGAGGTCAAGGACGGTGCGGATTTCAAGGCCGAACTGACTGACCTTTCGACCCACTATGCCGGGCGGCCGTCGAAGCTTTATTTCGCCGAAGGTCTGACCAGGCATCTTCGCGAGGCTTCCGCGGCGAAAGGCGTTGGGGGCGGCGCAAAGGTCTATTTCAAGCGCGAGGATCTGAACCACACCGGCTCGCACAAGATCAACAACTGCCTCGGCCAGATCCTGCTAGCCAAGCGCATGGGCAAGAAGCGCATCATCGCCGAGACCGGCGCCGGCCAGCACGGCGTGGCGTCGGCCACCGTGGCGGCGCGTTTCGGCTTTCCGTGCGTCGTCTATATGGGCGCCACCGACGTCGCCCGGCAAAGCCCGAACGTCTTCCGCATGAAGCTGCTCGGCGCCGAGGTGCGGCCGGTGACTGCCGGCCACGGCACGTTGAAGGACGCCATGAACGAAGCTCTTCGGGATTGGGTGACCAATGTCGAGGACACCTACTACCTGATCGGCACCGCCGCCGGCCCGCACCCCTATCCGGAGCTGGTGCGCGACTTCCAGTCGGTGATCGGCATCGAGGCGCGCGCCCAGATCCTCGAGCAGGAAGGCCGGCTGCCGGACACCATCATCGCCGCCGTCGGCGGCGGCTCCAACGCCATCGGCCTTTTTCACCCGTTCCTCGACGACCGCAGCGTAAAGATCATCGGCATCGAGGCCGGTGGCCGCGGCCTCGACGGCATCGAGCATTGCGCCTCAATGAACGCCGGCGCGCCCGGCGTGCTGCACGGCAACCGCACCTATCTCCTGCAGAACGCCGACGGGCAGATCATGGACGGGCATTCGATTTCGGCCGGCCTCGACTATCCCGGCGTCGGGCCGGAGCATTCCTGGCTGCGCGACAGTGGCCGCGTCGACTATGTGCCTGTTCTCGACGACGAGGCGCTGGAGGCGTTTCAGTTGACGACACGCGTCGAAGGCATCATTCCGGCGCTCGAATCCGCCCATGCCATCGCGCATGCGGTGAAGATCGTGCCCGCCATGGACAAGGACCAGATCGTCATCGTCAACCTGTCCGGCCGCGGCGACAAGGACGTGCATACGGTGGCCAATATGCTGGGCATGGAGATCTGATCATGACCACCCGCATCGACCGCCGTATGGCCAAACTGAAGGCCGAAGGGCGCCCGGCACTCGTCACCTATTTCATGGGCGGCGACCCGGACTACGACACCTCCCTGTCGATCATGAAGGCGCTGCCCGGCGCCGGCAGCGACATCATCGAGCTCGGCATGCCGTTTTCCGATCCGATGGCCGACGGCCCGGCGATCCAGGCGGCCGGCCTGCGCGCGCTGAAAGGCGGGCAGACGCTGGTCAAGACGCTGAAGATGGCTTCGGAATTTCGTGCCACCGACAATGAAACGCCGATCGTTTTGATGGGCTACTACAATCCGATCTACATCCACGGCGTCGACCGCTTCCTCGGGGATGCGCTGGCCAGCGGCATAGACGGGCTGATCGTCGTCGACCTGCCGCCGGAAATGGATGAGGAGCTTTGCATTCCAGCGCTGAGGGCCGGCATCAATTTCATCCGGCTGGCGACGCCGACCACCGACGACAAGCGCCTGCCCAAGGTGCTGCAGAACACCTCCGGCTTCGTCTATTACGTGTCGATGACCGGCATCACCGGCTCAGCACTTGCCGACACCGGCAAGGTGGCGGCGGCGGTCGGGCGCATCAAGGGCCATACCGACCTGCCGGTCTGCGTCGGCTTCGGCGTCAAGACCGCCGAGCAGGCGCGTATCATCGGAGCGTCGGCCGACGGCGTCGTCGTCGGCACTGCGATCGTCAATGCGGTCGCCAATGTTCTGGGGCCGAAGGGCGAAAAGACCGCCGACCCGGCCGAGGCGGTCGCCACGCTGGTCAGCGGGCTTTCGCAAGGCGTGCGCGCGGCCCGCCTTGCTGCCGCCGAATAGTCTTGATCTTCTGGTTGACCATGATCTCCACCGAAAACCGGTTTCCACTTTTCGGGATCATGGTCTAACTCTTCGTCAGGACAGGAGCCGAAGCGATGAACTGGATCACCAACTACGTTCGACCGAAGATCAATTCGATGCTCGGCCGGCGCACCGACATGCCTGAAAACCTCTGGATCAAGGATCCGGAGACCGGCGAGATGGTCTTCCACAAGGATCTGGAGCAGAACCAGTTCGTCATCCCGTCCTCCGGCCATCACATGAAGATCTCGGCCAGGGAGCGGCTGAGATTCTTCATGGACGACGGCAAGTACGAGATGCTCGAAAACCCCAAGGTGGTGCAGGATCCGCTGAAATTCCGCGACGAGAAGCGCTACACCGACCGGCTGAAGGACGCCAAGGCCAAGACCGGGCTGGAGGACGCGATCATCAATGCGCTGGGCACCGTCGAAGGCCTGCCGGTGGTGGTGACCGTGCAGGACTTCGCCTTCATGGGCGGCTCGCTTGGCATGGCCGCCGGCGACGCCATCGTTCGTGGCTTCGAGGTCGCAGTGCAACGCAAGCGGCCGCTGATCCTGTTCGCGGCCTCCGGCGGCGCCCGCATGCAGGAGGGCATCCTGTCGCTCATGCAATTGCCGAGAACCACGATCGGCGTCGATCGGCTGAAGGAAGCCGGTCTTCCCTATATCGTCGTTCTGACCAATCCGACTACCGGCGGCGTCACTGCCTCCTACGCCATGCTGGGCGACGTGCACATCGCCGAGCCCGGCGCGCTGATCGGCTTTGCCGGGCCGCGCGTCATCGAGCAGACGATCAGGGAAAAGCTGCCCGACGGCTTCCAGCGCTCCGAGTATCTGATGGAGCATGGCATGGTCGACATGGTGGTGTCGCGGCTGGAGATGCGCCAGACGATCGCACGGCTCCTGAAAATGCTGCTCAAGCTGCCGGAAGAAGAAAAGCCGCTGGAACCGGAAATCCTGCCGCCGGTGGCGGTCCCGGCGGAAGCACGCCCGCAAGCCTGACGCGACATCCGTCGTCGCGAACCGCGATTGCGCGCCATCTGTGGCGCTGTAGCATCTTGATTCACGCATGATTCCTTTCCGAAAATCGATTTCGATTTTTCGGGGTCATGCGCTAGGATTCTCCCATGAGCACGCTTGCCGCCGACCGCGAAATCGAAAGCCTGATGTCGCTTCATCCGAAGGGCTTTGATCTTTCGCTCGACCGTATTTCGCGGCTGCTGGAGCGGCTTGGCAATCCGCAGGACCATCTGCCGCCGGTCATCCACATCGCCGGCACCAACGGCAAGGGCTCCTGCGCCGCGTTTTCGCGGGCGCTGCTCGAAGCGGCCGGCCACCGCGTCCATGTCCACACATCGCCACATCTGGTGAACTGGCATGAGCGCTACCGGCTGGCCGCCGACGGCGGCGGCAGGCTGGTCGAGGACGAGGTCTTCGCCGATGCCATCGCCCGCGTCGCCAAGGCCAATGAAGGCCAGAAGATCACCGTCTTCGAGATCCTCACCGCCGTCACCTTCCTGCTGTTTTCCGAACATCCGGCAGATGCCGTCATCATCGAGGTCGGCCTTGGCGGCCGCTTTGATGCCACCAATGTCATCACCGAGCCGGCGGTGTCGGTGATCATGCCGGTCTCGCTCGACCACGAATCCTTTCTCGGCGACCGTGTCGAACTGATCGCAGCCGAAAAGGCCGGCATCATCAAGAGCGGTTGCCCGGTGGTCATTGGCGCGCAGGAAAGCGAAACGGCGCTTCAGGTGCTTATCGAAACCGCCGAGCGGCTCGACTGTCCCGCCTTCGTCTATGGCCAGGATTTCCTCGCCTTCGAGGAAAACGGCCGGATGGTCTATCAGGACGAAGACGGGCTGATGGACCTGTCGCCACCGCGCCTGCCAGGGCGCCACCAGTTCGCCAATGCGGCGGCGGCGATTGCGGCGGTCAAGTCGGCAGGTTTCGAGATCAGCCATCGCGTCGCCGACAAGGCGATGGCCAATGTCACCTGGCCGGGGCGGATGCAGAAATTGCCGCAAGGCAGGCTGACGGAACTGGCGCCAAAGGGCGCCGACATCTGGCTCGACGGCGGCCACAATCCCGGCGCCGGCGTGGTCGTTGCCGAGGCATTGGCCGAGCAGGAGGAAAAAAACCCGCGGCCGCTGTTCTTGATTTGCGGCATGATCAACACCAAGGACCAGAGCGGCTATTTCCGCGCCTTCAAGGGCCTGGTGCGGCATGTCTACACGGTGCCGGTGAGCCTCAGCGAGGCCAGTGTGCCGAATGACGAACTGGCGATCCGCGCCGTCGAAGCCGGCCTGTCGGCCGAACCGGTGAGCTCCGTCGCCAATGCGCTGATGCTGCTGCGCGACACATGGGACGGACCGCCACCGCGCATCCTGATCAGCGGCTCGCTCTATCTGGCCGGCGCGGTGCTGGCCGAAAACGGCACGCCGCCGGTTTGAGCGGCCGTTCATCAGACCACGATGACCTGACTTTGTCAGATCATCGCGAGGAGCCAGTCATGATCACGGTAAAGCAGCTCGCTCACGTTTGCATCTTCGCGGATGATCTCGAAGTGACGCGAAGCTTCTATCGGGACGTCCTCGGCATGGACATCCAGTTCAACTTCCTGCGCGACGGCAAGATTTTCGGTTTTTACCTCAATTGCGGCAGCCGCAGCCACGTCGAGGTGTTCCAGAAAGACGGGGCCAGCTATAGCGACTTGAACCAGATCAACCACTTCTGCCTTGAAGTGGAAAACCTTGACGCCGCGATCGCCCACGTAAGAGCGAAAGGCGTTGAAGTCACGTCAAAGAAACACGCATGCGATGATACCTACCAGGCGTGGATTCGCGATCCTAACAACGTGAAGATAGAACTGTTTGAGTACACAGAGAAAAGTGCGCAGTTCGTCGGAGGCGATCGTATCGCGGATTGGTGATCGCCTCACGCCTATGGCGGAGACGGCCTCGGTGGGGACTACTTCAGCTCAATCTCGATGAAGGCATACTCGCCCTCATTGGCATTGATGACGTCATGCTCCACGCCCTCCTTGCGGAAATAGGGCGCCCCCTTCTTCATTTCGGCGAAGGATTCGCCGTCCTTGGTCAGGAGCTTGAGCTTGCCGTCCATCAGCGGCACGACGACATAATCATGGCCATGGCGGTGCCAGCCGGTATTGTCGCCCGGCGCGAAGCGGTATTCGGTGACGATGACGCGCTCATTGTCGATGAAGACGGTGGCCTTGGCGGATCCGGTCATGTCGTTCTCCTGCTTTAAGCCAGACAAGAACATGGGCCGGCAAGTGGCGAGTGCCACGGCGGACCAGCCGCATGACCCAGAAAATCCGAGCCGATCTTCGGTCAGATCAAGTGCTGCAGCGTCCTTCGCGCGTCCAGGGGGAGGCGCGGCACATTAGATGACGCAGCAAAAAGCCCGGCGCGAGGGCCGGGCTTGTCTGCGGATTTCCGCCGGATCAGGCGAGATTGCCGTTGATCCAGTGCGACAGCGCCGTCTTCGGCGCGGCGCCGACCTTCATGTCGGCCATTTCGCCGCCCTTGAAGATCATCAGCGTCGGGATCGAGCGCACGCCGAACTGCGCGGCCAGCTCGGGATTGTCGTCGATGTTGAGCTTGGCGATCTTGACCTTGCCGCCGAGTTCGATGGCGATGTCTTCCAGCGCCGGCGCGATCATCTTGCACGGGCCGCACCATTCCGCCCAGAAATCGACGACGACCGGTTCCTTGGCGTCAAGCACATCGGTCTGGAAATTGCTCTTGTCGACCTTGACGGTGGCCATGCGAAAATCCTTTCGAGAGTTATTGTCGCACCAAATGTGGTGGTGATCGCGCCCTTCTTCAAGCAGCTGTTGTGTCACGCTCCCGTGAGTCGGGCAAGGGCGTCGTCCATCGCCGCCGGCGGCAGCTCGATCAACCGCGGCGCTTCAGTGAACAGCAGCGCCGCCGAGACCTCATGCCCGGGATAAAGCGGCTGGAGCAGTGCGCGATAGAGCGCGAGTTGCAAGACATAGGCCGGTGGAACGTCCGCCAGCGCTGCAGGCGCTGGCCGGTTGGTCTTGTAGTCGACGATCGACACCCTGCCTGATGTGACCGCCAGCCGGTCGATCTTGCCGGAGATCGAGCGCAGCTTGCCCTTGACCTCCAGGCTGCCCATGACCGCGACCTCAGCGCGTGAATTCGGCGCAAACAGCTGATCGAAGCGGCTGTCGGCAAGGATCGTCGCCACCGAAGCCAAGGCCTTGTCGCGCTCGGTTTCAGGCCATTGCGCGCCAGCGCGCTTGAGGTAGCGCTCCGCGGCATCGCGGCGTTCGGTCTCGGCAATGCCGGGCAGCATCTGCAGCAATTTGTGCAGCGCCAGCCCCCGCATCACCGCAAAGCCAGGTTCTGCCTCGGTGTCCAGCACCGGCGAGCTGGTGTCGACTACGGCTTGCCTGGCCTCATCGATCAGCGCCGAGGCGCCGGACGGCGATAGCGGCCGCGGCAGATCCTCGAAGGGCGGCAAGGGCTGGAACAGGCTCTTCGGCAACGGCTCGAACTGTTGCGCCTGCCGCGCCGCTTCGGCGGCCGCCTGTGCGACCGGCGGCAATTTTGTCACGTGAAAGCGATGCACGGTCTCGCCGGTGGCGGGATGCTGCCGCTCGATGCTTTCGGGCGCGCCGACCAGCGCGCGGCTGACGATCGAGTGCCAGGTGCCGGCATTCGGCACCCGCTTGCCGTGATAGCCGCAGACGATCAGCCGGTCCTCGGCGCGGGTCATGCCGACATAGAGCAGCCGGCGGTATTCGTCGTCGGCCAGTTCGCGCGCGCGGACCGAAGCGGCCCGCGAAAAGCCATTGGCGACATCGCCGGCCGAACGCCAGAGATAGCCCTTGCCGTCCCAGTGTTGGCCCGAGCCATCGAACGGCATCAGTCGCGGCAGATGCTGATCGCTGAACGGCGCCGAGCCACCATCGACCAGGAACACGACAGGCGCCTCGAGGCCCTTGGCGGCATGCACGGTCATGACGCGAACCTCGTCGCGGGTCTGGTCCATTTCGCGCTTGATCTCGGGGCCGGCATTCTCCAGCGTCGACAGGAAGGATTCCAGCCCCGGCAGGCCGGTCCGCTCCTCAGCCAGGCAGAAGCTCAGGAATTCGTCGAGGATGTCGCCGGCTTCCGGCCCGAGCCGCGCGATCATTTTCTTGCGCAGGCCGTCGCGGGCGAGAGCCCCGGCATAGAATTCGAACACTGGCCTGAATGCGGCTTCATCGGACCATGTGTCGAGCTGGGCAGCGATTGCGGCCAAGGCGGCGCTTTCGCCGGCTTGCTGCCTGAGCGAAGCGATCAACGAGAGGCCGGACGGCCGCTCGCCGGCGAGCGCGAAAAGCGTCTCTTCCGAAACATCGAAAATCGGGCTGCGCAGCACGGCGGCAAGCGACAGATCGTCCTCGGGCTGGACAAGAAAGTGGCCGAGCGCGATCAGGTCCTTGACCGCGATATGACCAGGCAGGCTGAGGCGGTCGGCGCCGGCGACCGGGATGTCGCGGCGCTTCAGTGCGCGCGTCAGCGCATGGACGAAACGATCGCGCTTGCGCACCAGCACCAGCACGTCGCCGGGCCGAAGCTTCTTGCCGCGGCCTTCGATGATCTCGCCGGCGCCGATCCAGCCGGCAATGGTTGCCGCCACGTTTTCGGCAATACGCACCGCCGGCGCATGGGCGTGGTCGACGGCTTGCGTCCAGTCGTCGGGTTCGTCGACGACGTCGGCGCCGATCGACGGCCAGACCTCGACATAGCCCGGCGCATCGCTGCGGATCGCCTTGTGGGTCAGCGGGTCGGGATCGTGGCTGATGCCGCGCCGCACGAGCGGGTCGGCAAAGACACGGTCCACCGCCGCAAGCACGTCTTCGGTCGAGCGGAACGACCAGGTCAGCTTGAGATCGGCGAAGGCGGCTTTGGCGTCGCGCACTTTTGCGGAAAACAGCAGCCTTGAGTCGGCGAAGGAGTCGGGCGCCGCTCCTTGAAAGGAATAGATCGACTGTTTTTCGTCGCCGACCGCAAACACCGTGCGGTGAACATTGTCGCGTGCGCCGAGCCCGGCAAAGAATTCCTCGGCCAGTCGCTTCACCACCTCCCACTGGTCGGGACTGGTGTCCTGCGCCTCGTCGAGCAGGATATGGTCGATGCCCTGGTCGAGCTTGTATTGCACCCAGGGGCCGGCGTCGGGCCGTGCCAGAAGATTGACAGTTCGGGTGATGAGGTCGTTGAAATCGAGGAAGCCGCGGGCGCGCTTCAAGTGCTCGTAGCGGGCGATCAGCCAGTCGGCGATGGTCAGCGCCGCACGTGTGCCCTCCAGCATCCTGAACAAGGCCAATCGGTCGGAGATTTCGAGAATGGCATCGACCGCTGACAGATAGCGCTCGGCAAGATCCGGCAGCCGGTCGAGCAACGCCTTCTTGAACATTGCCGGCTCATAAGGCTCGCCATCGCCTCGCAGGAAGGCTTTTGCCAGCAGATGCAGCCGGCGAACCGGATCATCCTCGGCGAAGGCAAGGCGCGCATAGGGCAGAAGGTTGTTGAGTACGGTGCGGGCATCGGCGGCTTCTGCAGCACGGGCGAAGGTGATGAAATAGTCCGGCAGGAAGCCCGGCAGCGGCCAGACGGACGCCGCCAGGCCATCGGCGGTCTGGCCGGCGGGAAACCTGAACTCGTCGAACAGCGCCTGAAAACCATCGCCGCCAGCCGCGCTGATGAAGGCGCGCAGACCTTCGCGCTTGCGCACGATCTCGGCCAGCAAGGCGTCAAGCCCGTGTTCGCCGCCGCGTTCCAGAATGGTGGCGAAAGCCTCGGCCAGCTCCGCATCGCCGGCCGCCGTGCCCGAGATCATGTCGCGGCGGGCGGCGGCGAAGAGCGACGCCTCCATCTGCGGATCGAGCATTTCGAAATGGGCCGGTATGTTGGCTTCCAGCGGGAACTGGTGCAGCACCGATTCGCAGAAGGCGTGGATGGTCTGGATCTTCAGCCCGCCGGGCGTCTCCAGCGCCTCGGCGAACAGGCGGCGGGCGCGGCGCATGGCTTCGCGATTGGGCTGGCGACCGTCCAGCGCCTCTATCCTTGTCGCCAGTTCTGCGTCGCCAAGCGCCGTCCATTCCGACAATGTCGAAAACACCCTGTTCGACATGTTGGCGGCGGCGGCGCGGGTGTAGGTCAGGCACAGGATCTTCGACGGATCGGTGCCACGCAGCAGAAGTCGGATGACACGCTGGGCCAGCACATGGGTCTTGCCCGATCCGGCGTTGGCCGACACCCAGGCGGAATTTTGCGGATCTGAGGCGCTTGCCTGGCTGACGGCGGTATCGGTCGGGATGGGATAGGCCTTCTTCATGCCTCCCCTCCCTCGTCGTCGGCGTCGCCGCCGGCAGACCATTCGAGCACGCGGGCGAGATGGTCGTAGTCGCCGTCGGTCTCGCCCTCGCGGAACGGCAACGCCCGCGACAGGTATCCGGTCGCCGGGTTGGCATAGTGGATCAGCAGTTTTTCGAGCCGCGCCCAGGCTTCCTCGGCGAGGTCTGCGGCGGTTCGCGGCTTGCGGTTGTATTCGAGGATGGATTCCTCGAACACCTCGCCATTCGGCTTCAGCCTGATGAAGGCCAGCTGCGACGGCTCGCGCGCGCCTAGCCCCTTGAAGGCGCCGCGCCTGAGCAGCGCGCCTTCGAGCGCCAGTTGCGGCGAAAGCAGCGTATGGGCCTGCGCCTTCGACGGCGAAGAGCCGGTCTTGTAATCCAGGATGTCGGCCATGCCGCCGGCCAGGAGATCGACACGATCGGCATAGCCGGACAGCGTCACGCCGGACTGGCCGACGCCTGTTTTCTCGGCGTGCTCCTCGGCATGCCGCATTGTCACGGCGAAGGCGCGGCCGCGCTCCCATTCGATGATGCCGGCGGCGAGCTTTTCGAAGCGCGGCCACCACACCGCCTCGACATCGGGAGGAAGGGCCGCCTCGGCAAAGCATTCGCGGCCGGCGGCAATGAGACCGTCCAGCGCCTCCGGCACAAGCGGATCGGCCACGGTCCGCGAAAAGAGATGCAGGATGGCGTGAAACAGCGTGCCGCGTTCGGCAGCACCCGGGTCGCGGATGACCGGGTCGAGCGGCATCAGGCGGAGGATCCTCCTGGCATAGATCGCGTAAGGATCGCGGCGCAGCGTTTCGATCTCGGTGACCGAGAAATGTTGCGGCCGCACATCCAGCGGTGGCTTCGGCTGCGGCCGCGGCGCGAAGTCTCTTCGTTCGCCGGCATCGAGCGCACGGGCCCAGGACAGGAATTCATCACCACGCCGGCGAAGCACCGCCGCATGGTCCTTGCCTATGAAGGTCAGCAGGCGCTGCAGCCAGCGCGACGGCACCGCCGGTGCGTCGCCGGAGCGGGCGGAGCGCGCCAGCACCACTTTCCTCGCCCCCATCGCCATCTGGAAATCATGGGCGGCCAGGCCGATGCGCCGTTCGGGCGGCTCGAGGTCGATGCCGGTCTTCATCAGCCGGGACATGAAGCGGTCGCTTTCCGGTTTGCGCGGCCACACGCCTTCGTTGAGCCCGCCGACGACCAGCGTGTCGACGTTCTGCAACCGGGCTTCCAGCGCACCCCAGATGGCGATGTTCCTGTCGGTGCCTTGTGCCGGCTTGACTGTCTCCGGTGCGATCAGCGCCTCCATCACATCGGGCCATTCGTCGGCTCCGAAGGAGAACGACGCCGAGGCAGCGACCAGCCCGCGCAAGAGCTCGGTGAGCTTTTCGCCGGCGTCGTCGGCATAGAGTTCGCTCAGACAGCCACCCGCGGAGCGGCCGAGACCTTCGAGCGCGACGACGCTGGCCCGCACAAGCGTGGCAAGATCGGCATTCTCCTCGTCGCGATAGGCAACCAGCGGCGCAAGCGCGGCGGTTAACCGGATCAGCAGGTCTCGGGCTTCTTCGATGCGCCTGACCGAAAGTCGCGATCGCCAGAAGGGCGGGCGGCGATTCCCGCGATCGTCGAATTCGAGGAGCCGGGCATCGAAGAGCTCCGGCAGCGAGGCGACGTCGGGGCGGCCGGTGCCGCCGCGCAGCGCCACCAATTCGACGATCTCCACCGCGCGACGGACGCTTGTGCGTTCCAGACCGAGGCCAAGCAGCGGGTGTTTGAGCAGCGACAGCAGGGCCACGGGATCGCCGGGGCGGAACGCCGCCTGAAGCGCCAGTCTGAGCAGGCCGGCGGCTGGCGTGTTGATGAGCGGTGTGCCGCCCGAATCGTCGGCGATGACACCAAAGCGCAACAGCTCGACCGAGACGCGCCGCGCCAGGGCGCGGTCGCCGGTGACGAGCGCGGCGCGCTGGCCGGGCTGTTCGACGGCGCGTTTCAGCGCGACGGCGATCGCCACCGCTTCGTCGCGCTCGCCGGCGGCTTCGAGCAGCGTCACGTCGGCGAAGGCTTCGGTGATATCGCCGGCCGTAAAGCGGGCGCGCGTCTCGACCCACAGCTCGGTGGTCTCCGCCGGCCGCAGCGCCTCGCCGACAAGTGCGGCGCGCAGCGCGAGCGGCCCTTCGGCAACGGCGATCTCCTCGACATCGCCGCGCAGCACGCCGATCTTGCCGATCAGTTTTGCCAGGCCGTATTGCGGGTGGCCAAGCAAGGCCGGCCGCGCGCCGGGCACCGCAATTGCCTGGAATGACGGCTCATCCAGCATCCGGTCGAGGCCGGGCAGCACGACCGCGCCGCTGGGCAGGCCGGCGATCACCGCAAGCAATTCAGCGGTGGCGGGAATGGACCCGGTGGAGCCGGCGGCGATCACCGGCCCGGTCGGCGGATTGCGCTTCAGCCGCGCTGCTTCCAGCCTTATCAGCGCATTGCGATGCGCAGCCGGGTTGGAGCGATTGCGTTCTTCGAGGAGATTCGGCCAGTTTTCGGTGACGATGCTCAGGAAGTCGAGCGTCACTTGCCACCAGCCGGCGAGGTTGCCGGTCACCAGATCGGCGAGCCTGGTCCAGTCCGTGCCTTCCGTCTCGATCTCGTCCATCAGCCGGGCCAGGTCGCGCGCCAGCCAGATGGCATCGGCGGCCGACGCCGGCACAACGATCTCCTCGTCGAAAAGTGCCGCGACATGCGCCGGCAGGCGGCGTTTCCAGGCGCGCACCAGCGGCGCCAGCAGCAGCAGGCGCTCGATCGCGGCGATCGGCGGCGCGAGGTCGATGGCGGCCGATGCATCGGCCTCGAACACGGCCTCGTCCTCGTCGAACTCGCCGAGCGGGCGGATGACCGGCAGTATCGCCGAGCGGCCACCCAGACAGTCGACGAAGACGCCGCGCAGCGCCCGCGCGGCGCGGCGCGTCGGCACGTAGATGGTGGCGTCGGCCAGCGCCAGCGGGTCGCCGTCGAAGCGGAAACCGGAAACGAGGCGCCCTGACAGCAGGGCCTCGGCCAGCGTCGGCAGAAACGGCGCTCCGGGCGGGATCGAGAAAACGCGGCGGGAGCCGCTCATTTCAACTCGGTGAGAGCGCTGGTCAACTCGGTAAGAGTGCCGGGCGACTCAGCAAGAGCGGTGGCAACGACCGCTTCCGCAAGCGGAATGGCGTCGGGCGTGCCAACGGTGATCCAATGGCCGTGCATCACCATGCCGTACAGGCGGCCGGCTGCGATGGCCGCATCGAAATAGGCGTTGAGCGAGTGTGGGCCGGCCGGCGCATCCTTGAAAAGCCTGGGATGGACGATCGCCGCGCCGGCATAGATCAGGCCTGTCGGGTCGCCTTTCGAACGCCGCAAGGCGCCGTCAGGCGCCATCAGGAAATCGGTGCCGCCGCTGTGTCCGGTTGCTGACTGGGAATCCGCGAGCATCAGCAGAATATCCATTTTCGCCGCGTCCCATGCAAGGGCGAGGCGGGCAAGGTTGGGCACGCTGCTGTCGATCCAGAAGGTGTCGGCGTTGACGATGTAAAAGGGAGCCCCTCCCAGTTCCGGCAAAGCATGGACGATACCGCCGGCGGAATCGAGCAGTCTTTGGCTTTCGTCGGAAATGACGACGCGCGGCGCGCGGCGCGCGGCGACGTGGGCGACGATCTGCTCGGGAAAGTAATGGACGTTGACGATGGCCTTGTCGACGCCGGCACGGGCCAGGCTGTCCAGGCTCCAGTCGAGCAACGTCTTGCCTGATATTCTGACCAGCGGTTTCGGCATTGTGTCGGTGATTGGCCGCATGCGCTTTCCCAGCCCGGCGGCAAGCACCATTGCGGTTTTGGGGCGTGTCGTCACAGCGGCCGCTCCTCCAGCAGCCCGTGGGCGGTGTAGAAATCCCGCAGGCCGGCCAGTGCCGGATGCGCCAGCGCCCGCCGAAGATAATCGCGGATGCGCGGCAGGTGTTTCAGATAATAGGGCTTGCCGTCGCGCTTTTCGAGCCGGACGAAAATGCCGAGGATCTTCGAATTGCGCTGCGCCGCCATGATCGCATAGGCCTCGACGAATTCGTCTTCGTTAAAAGCGCCAGCCTTATGGCGCGCAGCGATATAGGCATCGAGCGTCCGTCGCTCGATCTCAGGCGAGATTGTAACCCGGGCATCCATGGCGAGCGAGGCGAGATCATAGGCCGAGGGGCCGATCAGCGCGTCCTGGACATCGACGATGCCAAGGCGATCGTGACCGGAACGATTGCCGCGCCAGATGACGTTGGGCGAATGAAAGTCGCGCAGCATGAGCGTGTATTCGCGCCCCTCCAGCCGGTCGAGAGCCGCGTTCCATTGCTTGGTATAGCCGGCGCGCAAGGCATCGCTTGCCGGGCCGCCTGTGATCGCCGGCACATACCAGTCGAGCAGCAATTCGGCTTCGATCATCATGGCGTCGCGGTCGAAAGGCGGCACGTCGTGAAAGACGCCGGGCGCGGCCTCGATGCGATCGGGCCACGTCTTGCCGTGCATCATCGCAAGCAGTTCGGCCGCCGCCGCGTAGCGCTCCGCCAGCGGCTGACCGTGCTGGCCGAGAAATCCCTCCGAGCCGAGATGCTCCATGAGAAGAAAGCCCTGGTCCAGGTCCTGCGCGTGGATTTCCGGGGCGCAGACGCCGCCGGCCCGCAATGCCCGATCGATGGCGACGAAGGCCGCGACGGATTGTGCGGTGTGGGCGATCACCGCATAGGGCTTGCCGTCGCGGACCGGCGGCCCGAGCACCAGCCGCGGCGAGTTCATCAACACGCGCGGCGGCAGGCCGGCCAGCGAGACGACCTCATAGGAGCGGGCCGAGGCGTCGCCGATAAAATAGCGTCTCTGCGCTTCACCCCAGCCGGCTCTTTCAAGAAAATTGCGCATGGCCAGCGAGCGCGCCGCGCGCTCGAAGGCAACGCCTTGTCCCGACAATCTCGCCAGGCGTCCGTCGTCCTGATGGACGAGTTCGATCAGCACCGAAGTCTTTGGCAAATAGGCCTCTGCCCGCTCCGGCCATTCGACCAGGGCAGCGCCTTGCGCCAGCGCCTCGTCGAAACCCAGTTCGTCCAGTTCGGACGCCGCGGACAGGCGATAGAGGTCGAAATGATGGACGGGGACACGCGCCTCATAGCTCTGGACGAGCGTGAAGGTCGGGCTCGGCACGTCGAGACCGGCATCGTCGGTCATTGCCCTGATCAGCGCCCGCGCCAAACTCGACTTGCCGGCGCCGAGATCGCCTCTGAGAGCCAGCACGTCGCCGGGGCGCAGCGACATGGCCAGATCCTCGCCCAGCCTTGCGGTCGCAGCCTCGTCGGCGAGAAAACGCTCCAGCACCATGCCTGCCATCGAACGCGCTACTCGGCCGCCGCGCGGATGCCGGACGGCGTGTCGGGAAAGGCACAAATGACGGTGGTGCCCATGTCCTTGCCGGTTTCGATGCGGACACTGCCGCCATGCAGCTCGACAAAGCTCTTGACGATCGACAGGCCGAGGCCGGGGCCGCGCCGGCGGCCGCCATTGGTGCGCGGTTCGAAACGGCGGAACACGGAATCGAGCAGGTCCGGCGGCATGCCGGGACCATCGTCGTGAACGGAGAATTCCACGCCTTCGGCAAGCGAGCGGCAGGCGAGCGTGATGGTGCTCGCCTCCGGTGCGTAGTTCGCGGCATTGCTCAGCAGGTTGTAGAGGATCTGGCGGATGCGGATTTCGTCGCCGTGGAACGTCTTTGGCGCAGTGGCCGCATCGATCTTGAGCCTGATCGCATGCTCCTCCAGCCGGTCGGCAACAAGCTCGGCAGCGGCAGCGATGGTCCGGTCGACGTGAACTTCGGAGATATCGAGTTCCATGATGCCGGCATCCACGGTCGCCAGGTCGAGGATGTCGTTGACGATGGTGAGCAGGACCGAGGAAGACGAGCTGACATGCTCGACATATTCGCTCTGCTTCTGGTTCAATGGCCCGGTCGAGGGCAGCGAAAGCAGCTCGGTGAAGCCGATGATGTTGGTCAGCGGCGAGCGCAGCTCGTAGGAGACATGCTGCACAAACTCGTTCTTGAGCTGGTCGGATTTTTCCAGTGCCTCATTCTTGTCCTTCAGCGCCCGCTCGACATTGACGCTGTCGGTGACGTCGACGAAGGTCATCATCACCTGACCGTTGGGCAGCGGGATCATCGCGTAGCGCAGCACGGTGCCGTTGTTCAGCTCAGTCTGGCCGTGGCGGTCGCGGCGCTCGTCGTCGAAACCGGTGACGGCGGCAACGAACCCGCGCCAGGGGCTGTCGGCGGCCCGCCGGTCGCACAGATCACGGATCGTGGAGACGTGAACGTTGGGCTTGGCGGCGTCGGCGTCGAGCCCCCAAAGTGCTGCGAATGCCGGGTTCGACAATCTGAGCCTGCCGTCGGGGCCGAACACGGCTACGCCTTCGGCAAGATTGTCGAGCGTTTCGCCCTGGACCCGCACCGCGGTCTGGTAGCGGCTTTCAAGGTCCATCTTCTCGGTCAGGTTCTCGAACACCCAGGTGACGCCACCTTTGGGCTGCGGATTGGCGACGACGCGGATGGTCTTGCCGTCCGGCAAATGCCACCAATGTTCCTGCGACTCGACCGCGCGATAGGCGCCAAGCAGGCTTTCCTTCCAGCGCCGCCATTCGGGCTGCTCGGCGATCTTGCCTTCGCTGCGCAGCCGGTCGAGCAACAAGGCGTTGTCCGGAGCGCTGTGCAGGAAGCCGCTGTCGAGACCCCATAGTTTCTGAAACGCCTGGTTGAAAAACCGCAGTTTTTCGTCGGTATCGAAAATCGCCACGGCGGTGTTGAGCTGGTCGAGCGTGTCGGCATGGCTGCGCACGGTCCGCTCATATTCGCTACGGATCGTTTCGATGGCGCTGGTGTCGTAGGCGAGACCCGCCGAGCCGTCCGCGCCGGCGAAGTCGGTCACGGCGAACATGCGGCGGTCGCCTTCGATCACGGTGGAAAGCGCCTGCTCGAAGACGGGATGCGACTTGTGCTGCGCAGCGATTGCATCGCGCGCCTGGCCGCCCAGGAACTCCTTCGCGTCGCGAACCGCAGCTTCGGCGTTTTCCGCCTCGACCGCCCTGGCATAGGCGCGGTTGACCCATTTCAGCCGCCCGTCCGCCGAGCGCAGCCAGGCTGGCATGCTGAGTGCGTTGAAAAGACCGAGCATGGTGTCATAGTCGGCGGCAAGGCGCTGGTTCTCAATTCTTAGCCTGGCCTCGCTTCGCTGCGTTTCAGAAAGCGAGACGAAGCGGACGAGCACGTGTGCTGCGCTCTTGCGGCCGTGCACTTCGAGCGGCGCCCCCGCCTGCGATTCGATGACGAGATCGAACGGCTTCGCCTTTTCCCGCAGTCCCGCCACGGCATTCTCGAGCGCCGCCGCCGAGCGCGGCATCAGCCAACGGCCAAAGGCGAGGAAGGCGGCACGGTCTTCCGGAGCCCCGCTTTCAACCGGCAATGTCCCGACGAGCTCGGGCTTTTTGTTTTCCGATGCCCACACGACGACACGCTGGCCGCGCAGGTTGAGCAGCGCCTCGGAGCGCTGCAGCGCAGCGTTGACGTCGGCCAGGCGGGCTCTGAGTTCGCCATTCTGGGCCGAGGTGCGCGCCCGTTCGCGGATCAGGAAAATGGCCGAGACAAGTGCCGCGCCCATGACGCCGACAAACATGGCGAGTTGCATGACCTCGACCGTGCTGACCGACAGCCCGGCTTTGGGCGCAGCCGCGTGGGATGCAGCAGCCGGTCCAGCGTGTGCCGAAAGGCCAAGCAGCGGGCCGGCGAGCGCGGAAGAAGCAAGCAATTTTCCGACGCGGGCGCCAGCGCGCCATAAGAGGCTTCCGCCTCTGGCAGCGGAACCCGTGGTCGCCATATCGTTGTGGCCGCCGGAAACGGCCTGTCCCGCGCAAGGCGGGTAATCCCCCGGCATGTCCTGGTCCTCTTCGCCGCCTGAATGCAAGACCGCCCTGATGCGGGCCTCGGCCCTCGTCCCCGGGCCCGCGAATCAGCACCATAGCGCTTGCGCGAATCGGCGTGAAGAATCAATCAGCGCAAAAATAAAGCCGGGCGAAAGTCAATCGCCCGGCCTCAATATCTAGTGGTAATTTCCGCTGTGGTTAATAGCGGTAGTGTTCCGGCTTGAACGGTCCCTGCGGGGTCACGCCGATATAGGCGGCCTGTTCGCCGGACAGTTCGGTAAGCCGGGCGCCGAGCTTGTCGAGATGCAGGCGCGCGACCTTTTCATCGAGATGCTTCGGCAGGACATAGACCTGGTTCTGATACTGGCCGGGCTTGCTGTACAGCTCGATCTGGGCCAGCACCTGGTTTGTGAAGGACGCCGACATAACGAAGCTCGGGTGGCCGGTGGCGTTGCCGAGATTGAGCAGGCGGCCTTCCGACAAAAGGATCATCCGCTTGCCGTCCGGGAAGGTGATCATGTCGACCTGCGGCTTGATGTTGGTCCACTTCAGATTGCGCAGCGACGCCACCTGGATCTCGTTGTCGAAGTGGCCGATATTGCCGACGATCACCATGTCCTTCATCGCCCGCATATGGTCGATGGTGACGACATCCTTGTTGCCGGTGGTGGTGATGATGATGTCGGCGGTCGGGGCGGCATCTTCGAGGGTGACGACTTCGAAGCCGTCCATTGCCGCCTGCAATGCGCAGATCGGATCGACCTCGGTGACCTTGACGCGGGCGCCGGCGCCCTTGAGCGACGCCGAAGAGCCCTTGCCGACGTCGCCATAGCCGCAAACGACCGCAACCTTGCCGGCCATCATCGTGTCGGTGCCGCGGCGAATGCCGTCGACCAGCGATTCCTTGCAGCCATATTTATTGTCGAATTTCGACTTGGTCACGCTGTCGTTGACGTTGATCGCCGGGAACGGCAGCAGGCCCTTCTTCTGCAACTGATAGAGCCGGTTGACGCCGGTCGTCGTCTCTTCGGTGACGCCGCGGATCGCCTCCTTCTGCTTGGCGAAGAAGCCGGGCGATGCCGCCATACGCTTCTTGATCTGGGCAAACAGGATTTCTTCCTCCTCGCTGCCCGGATTGGAGAGCACATCCTCGCCGGCTTCGGCGCGCGCGCCGATCAGGATGTACATGGTGGCGTCGCCGCCATCGTCGAGGATCATATTGGAGGTGCCGCCATCGGCCCACTGGAATATCTTGTCGGTGTAGACCCAGTAGTCCTCGAGCGACTCGCCCTTGACGGCGAAGACCGGAATGCCGGCCTCGGCGATGGCCGCGGCCGCATGGTCCTGGGTCGAGAAGATGTTGCAGGAGGCCCAGCGGATCTCGGCGCCGAGCGCCTTCAGCGTTTCGATCAGCACCGCCGTCTGGATGGTCATGTGCAGCGAGCCGGTGATGCGCGCGCCCTTGAGCGGCTGCGCCTTGCCGAATTCTTCGCGGCAGGCTATCAGGCCCGGCATTTCGGTTTCGGCGATCTCGATCTCCTTGCGGCCCCAGCCGGCAAGCGAGATGTCGGCGACCACATAGTCATTGCTACCCGTCATGGCAGTGCTCCGATCAAGAATTGTCTTCGGGATGCGCCCGCGCCGGAAGGCGTGTCGAAGGGCGCGAGTTGCCGGCCTGACTAGCAGATCGTCGGTCGGACGACAATGGGATATAAAGAAATCTTTATCCGTGCATGTCTTCGCAGGCGCACCGGCGCGAGATCGGGTTCAGCCGCGACGCGCTCCAGGCGTCAGGACTCTTCGCCGAAGCGGGAGGCGACCAGCTGCTCCAGCGCGTCGATCACCTGCTCGGCCTCCGGGCCGCTGGCGGTGACGCGGATCGAATAGCCGGGGCTTGCCGCCAGCATCATGAGGCCCATGATCGAGGTGCCACCAACCGTGACGCCGTCCTTCTCGACCTGGACGGAGGCGTCGAAACCGCTGGCGACCTGAACGAACTTTGCCGAGGCGCGGGCATGCAGGCCACGCTGGTTGACGATTGGAAATTCCCGGACGATGTCACCCTTGTTGGCCGACAGCGCGCTCATTTGCTGCTCAGAAGCTGGCTAGCGACATTGATGTATTTGCGGCCGGCCGCCTGCGCCTCGTCCAGCGCTGCGCTCATATTGTCGCCCTTGCGAATGCTGGACAGCTTGATCAGCATCGGCAGGTTCATGCCGGCAATGACCTCGGTACGACCGGATTCCATCACCGAAATGGCGAGATTGGAGGGCGTGCCGCCGAACATGTCGGTCAAGACGATGACGCCCGCCCCCGTGTCGACACGGGCAACGGCGTCGACGATGTCGCTGCGGCGCTGCTCCATATCGTCGTCGGCGCCGATCGCCACGGTCTCGAAATTGTCTTGTGGCCCGACGACATGTTCCACGGCATGGCGGAACTCGGCGGCCAGTTGACCGTGCGTTACAAGCACGAGTCCGATCATTCTTTGGTGGCTCCCGTCATCGCCGCTTCACAGCCGCATTTTATGCTCGCCGGCCATTCCAGGCGGCGGGAGCGCTATCTTGTCGACGCGAGACGCGTTGACAAGCCCAAAATTGCACAGGCCCAGGCCATTTTGACGCATTGCAGCAAAAAACCGGAACCGGATCATAAAAAGGGCGCGATCGACAGCCGCGCCATCACCGCCGGCAAGGCCGTGGCGGCGTTGCGCTCGGCAAGGTCGATACGCCACACCGGACAGCCTGCCACCGGCTCGCTGATTTCCTCCTGGAAACGGGCCATTTCTGCCTTCGGCACCAGCCGGACATGCAGGTCGATCACTCCACCCGGCTCGAACGGCAGCGGGCGCGGCATGAAGCCAGGCACTTCGGCGAGACCGGCGATGGTCGCCGGCACGCGACAGACCAGCCGCCCGGCGTGGGCCGTGGCGAGCAGCCTGTCGTCGCCGATAAGCCGCGAAAACAGCCCGCGCGCGCGGCAATGATCCAGGAGTGTCAGCGCCAGCGTCGTCTTGCCGGCGCCGGACGGTCCGGTGATGAGGACGCCGCGCTCGCCGATCAGCAGCGCCGTTCCATGAATGTTTTCAGCACGCACAGATCAGCCTTCCGCCGGCAGTGTCACGACGAAACGCGCGCCCTTGATCTCGCCGGGTTTGGTGCCCGGGATGTTCTCGGCGGTCAGCGTGCCGCCATGGGCTTCGACGATCTGCCTGCTGATCGACAGGCCAAGACCCGAGTTCTGGCCGAACGCCTCGCCGGCCGGCCGGTCGGTGTAGAAGCGCTCGAAGATGCGGTCGATGTTGTCGGCCCTTATACCGGGACCATTGTCGTCGACGGTGATGATGTTGACCTTGCCGGCGCGCGCCAGCGATATGGCGATGTGGCCGCGCTCCTCAGGAACGAAGGAGCGGGCATTCTCGATCAGGTTGGTGATGACCTGGCCGATCCTCAGGTCATGGCCGGCGACAAAATAGCCTTTGACGCCCTGCGGCAGTTTGGCGACCTTGAACTCGATGTCGACCGTCTTCTTGTTGCGCGTGGCCGTGCGCGAAACGTCGACCAGATCCGTGATGAATTTCTTGAGATCCACGGTTCCTGCGTCTTCGCGCGCGAGCTCGGCGTCAAGGCGGGAGGCATCGGAAATGTCGGTGATGAGACGGTCCAGCCGCCTGACGTCGTGCTGGATGATCTCCATCAGCCGGGCGCGCGACGCCTCGTTCTTGGCCAGAGGCAGGGTCTCTACCGCGCTGCGCAGCGAGGTCAGCGGGTTCTTCAACTCGTGCGATACGTCGGCCGCGAAACTTTCGATCGCCTCGATGCGGGCGTAGAGCGCATTGGTCATGTCGCGCACGGCGATCGACAGATTGCCGATCTCGTCCTGCCGATCGGAGAAGTCCGGGATTTCCTCGCGATTCTTGACACCGCGCCGCACCCTGACCGCCGCCGCCGACAGCCGGCGCAGCGGGTTGGCGATGGTCGAGGCAAGCAGCATCGACAGGATGGCGGTGACAAGGGCGGCGATGCCGAAGACGCGCAGGATCGCCTTGCGCTCAGCCGCGACGATCTTGTCGATGTCGCCGCCTTCCGTCGACAGCATCAGCACGCCGAGGACGGCGCGGAAGCGCTGGATCGGCACGGCGACCGAAACAATCTGCTCGCCCTGTTCGGAGATCCGGACGATGGTCGACGGGCTGCCGGTAAGCGCCTTGACCACCTCCGGAAATGCAGCGCCGTTGCCACCCGGCTGCTCATGGTAGACCGGCAGCGCGGTGTTGCGGAAGAAGTCGAAGACGAATTTCTGGATTCGCTCGAGAAGATCGGGCTCTTCCTTGTCGGTCGGCGGCAGATCGTAGCGAAGGATCTGGCCGCGCGAATAGAGGTGGCGCGAATCGAGCAGCAGATTGGCGTCGCGGTCATAGATCCGGGCGCGCGTCCGCGTCGGCGAAATCAAGCGCCTGAGCACCGGCGCGACGCGTTCCGGATTGATCGGAAAGTCCAGATTGTCGAGTTGATCGGAGCCGGGGCCCAGGCTTTCGCCGGCCTGCAGTTCAAGCAGCTTTTCCGGATCGATGCTGATCGAATCGGTCTCGACCGTCGCCGATGCCGCGATCGCGCCGGCGATGATCTCGCCCTGGGTCATCAGGCTCTCGACGCGGGCATCGATCAGCCCGTCGCGAAACGTGTTGAGGTAGAGAATGCCGGTGACCAGGACGGCCAGGCCGGCGAGGTTGAGGAAGAGAATGCGGCGCGTCAGGCTGGAAAAGATATGGTGGCCGAGGAAGCGGCGCATCGGCACCGTGATCCTCGACAGGAATGCGGGCAGAATCCGCGACGGGCGCCGGGCGCCCGTCCGTCTCACTCGCTCTACGTCCACTGCCATCGAATAGCAGCCCCCGCTTAGTAATTAGTGAGTAGGCAGTAGGGAATAGAGAAATGGTTGGCTGAGGTCGCGGCGATGCTGAGTGGCCGTTCGCACCATTCAAAACTGACTACCGACTATTCCCTACTGCCTATTGCCTATTTACGCTTCGCGAAACCGATATCCGACTCCGTAAAGCGTTTCGATCATCTCGAAGTCATCATCGACGGCCTTGAACTTCTTGCGAAGCCGCTTGATGTGACTGTCGATGGTGCGGTCATCGACATAGACCTGCTCATCATAGGCCGAATCCATCAGCGCATCACGGCTTTTTACCACACCGGGGCGTTGGGCCAGTGAATGCAGGATCAGGAATTCGGTGACGGTAAGCGTCACCGGCTCGCCTTTCCAGGTGCAGGTGTGGCGCTCCTGGTCCATGACAAGCTGGCCGCGCTCAAGCGAACGGGCCTGCTGGTTGGGCGTCTTGGCCGACGCCTCGCGGGCGCTGGCACGGCGCAGCACGGCGCGAACCCGCTCGACCAGAAGACGCTGCGAGAAGGGTTTGCGGATAAAGTCGTCGGCGCCCATCTTGAGGCCGAAAAGCTCATCGATCTCGTCGTCCTTGGAGGTCAGGAAGATCACCGGCAGGTCGGATTTCTGGCGCATCCGGCGCAGAAGCTCCATGCCGTCCATGCGCGGCATCTTGATGTCGAGGATGGCGAGATTCGGCGGGCGCGCCGCCAGACCTTCCAGCGCCGACGCCCCATCCGTATAGGTTTCGACGCGATACCCCTCCGATTCGAGGGCGATCGACACCGACGTCAGAATGTTGCGGTCGTCGTCGACAAGCGCGATTGTTGCCATTTCAAGTGGCTCCCTCATGAGCTGTCCCTTCTTTGGTCGAGAA
This sequence comes from Mesorhizobium sp. L48C026A00, assembly GCF_000502375.1. Lineage (NCBI taxonomy): Bacteria > Pseudomonadati > Pseudomonadota > Alphaproteobacteria > Hyphomicrobiales > Phyllobacteriaceae > Mesorhizobium > Mesorhizobium sp. L48C026A00. The sequence continues at coordinate 226,074 of NZ_AYWU01000001.1, forward strand.
GGGGCTTTTGCAGGACAAATTAGGTACAAAATGTGGCACAGGCTTCGTCCGCTGTCACGAGCGGCATGCCGGCGGCCACAATCTCACCTCAACATGGATTGGACCGATACAGACCGCCAATCCTTTGGGCACCCGCCTGATTTTTCGCACATATAAACGATTTAAACAACTTTCAAAATATTTAAATCGATTAAATATTTGATATCATTTGGCTTTTCTGGTTCTGACCGTTACAGTCTCCATCGTTGGGGGCTCCGGAAGTTCGCCGGCCAGGATGCTGCAATCGAAGAAGGAACCCCTCATGTCGGAAGCCGGCAAACGCAATCCCGCATGGGCGATCGACCGGATCGGCCTGAAAACCACCGGCGCGGTGCGCTATAATTTCGGCGAGGCGGTCCTTTACGAGGAGGCGATCCGCCGCGGCGAGGCCCGGCTTACCGCGCATGGCGCACTGGTCGCCGAGACCGGGCAGCACACCGGCCGCTCGCCCAAGGACAAATTCGTCGTCCGCGACGAGACCACCGGGCCGCATGTCTGGTGGGACAACAACAAGTCGATTTCGCCGGTCCAGTTCGACACGCTGCTCGCCGATTTTCGCGCCCACGCGGCGGACAAGGATCTTTATGTGCAGGACCTGGTCGGCGGCGCCGATGAGGACTTGAAGCTGACGACCCGGGTCGTCACGGAGCTTGCCTGGCACTCCTTGTTCATCCGCAATCTGCTCATTCGCCCGGAAGCCGCCGAGCTCGAGAATTTCGTGCCCGAGTTGACGATCATCGACCTGCCGTCGTTCCGTGCCGATCCCGTCCGCCACGGCACCCGAACCGGAACGGTGATCGCCGTCGATCTGACGCGCATGATCGTGCTGATCGGCGGCACCTCCTATGCCGGCGAAATGAAAAAATCGGTGTTCACCGTGCTCAACTATCTGTTGCCGGCGAAGGGCGTGATGCCGATGCACTGCTCGGCCAATGAAGGCGCCGGCGGAGACGCGGCGATCTTCTTCGGCCTCTCGGGAACCGGCAAGACGACGCTGTCGGCCGATCCGTCGCGCACGCTGGTCGGCGACGACGAGCACGGCTGGGGTCCGCATGGTATCTTCAACTTCGAAGGCGGCTGCTATGCCAAGACGATAAAGCTCTCGGCCGCAGCCGAGCCGGAGATCTTCGCCACCACCCAACGCTTCGGCACGGTGCTGGAGAATGTGGTGCTCGACGCCGGCCGCGTGCCGGATTTCAACGACGGCAATCTCACTGAAAACACGCGCTGCGCCTATCCGCTCCACTTCATCCCCAACGCCAGCAAGACGGGCCGCGCCGGTCACCCGAAAAACATCATCATGCTGACCGCCGACGCATTCGGCGTGATGCCGCCGATCGCCCGGCTGACCCCGGCGCAGGCGATGTATCATTTCCTCTCCGGCTACACCGCCAAGGTGGCAGGGACCGAAAAGGGCGTCACCGAACCCGAAGCGACGTTTTCGACCTGTTTCGGCGCACCGTTCATGCCGCGCCATCCGTCGGAATACGGCAATCTGCTGCGCGAGCTGATCGCCCATCACAGTGTCGATTGCTGGCTGGTCAACACCGGCTGGACCGGCGGTGCCTACGGCACCGGCAAGCGGATGCCGATCAAGGCAACGCGGGCGCTGCTCGCCGCGGCGCTCGACGGCTCGCTGAAAGGGGCCGATTACCGGACCGACGCCAATTTTGGTTTCGAGGTGCCGGTGGCGGTCGCGGGCGTCGACCGTGCCATTCTCGATCCAAGATCGACATGGGCCGATACCTCAGCCTATGACCTGCAGGCGGCGAGGCTGGTCGGCATGTTCGCCGTCAATTTCGAAAAATTCGAACCGCATGTCGACGCCATCGTGCTCGGCGCCGCGCCGCGCATGCGCGAAGCCGCGGAATAGTCGCCGCTGCATCTCGAGGCGCCGGACCGGGGTCGGGAACGCCCGACCCGGGACCGGGATCGGGAAGGCCCGACCCGGGGGAAGGTCCGATCCGGGGATCGGGCCTTTTCTTTTTTCGTTCGCCGCGCCATGACTGCGGCATGAACGCCGACGACAAGATCATCATTGCCGACGATGCGGTGATCCATCCGGATGACCTGCACGAGGACTTCATCCGCTCGTCCGGCCCCGGCGGCCAGAACGTCAACAAGGTGGCGACGGCGGTGCAATTGCGCTTCGATGCAGCGAATGCGCCGGGCCTGTCGGAGCGCGTCCGCGAGCGAACCATAAGGCTGGCCGGCCAGCGCGCCACCAAGGACGGCGTCATCGTCATCGAGGCCGGTCGCTTCCGCACGCAAGAGCAGAACCGGGCGGACGCCCGGGCGCGGCTTGCGGAACTGGTCGCCAAGGCCGCCGAACCGCCGCCGCCGCCGCGCAAGAAGACGAGGCCTTCGAAAGGCGCGGTCGAAAGGCGGCTGAAGACCAAGGCTGGGCGCGGCACGATCAAGAAGCTGCGCGGTCGCGTGGACGACGATTGACACGCGTCCACCCGGACGCAAAGGGTGCGCGCTCTGGCAGCCACGCATGGTGCTTTTCCAAAAATCGATTCCGAGTTTTGGGCCGATGCGGCGGGCGCGACATCGATCGCGGTCGAGACCGCTTCCAATTCGAGGTTGCAGGTGGCAAGTTCGGTATTCGTCACAGCAAGGAGACCCCAGATGGGCATGTTTGATTTCGTCAAGGACGTCGGCAAGAAGCTCGGCTTCGGCGACGATGAGCCGGAGCCGACCGCCGATACGCTGAAGAAGGAACTCGATTCGCACGCGCTCGGCACCGACAATGTGGAAGTCGACGTCAAGGGCGATACGGCTGTGCTGAAAGGCGTGGTCAAGGATCAGTCGATCTTCGAAAAAGCCATCATCGCCGTCGGCAACACGCTCGGCGTGTCCAAGGTGCAGGCGGATGAATTGCAGGTCGCCGCACCCGAGGCCGGCACGCCCGCAGCCCCGGCCAAGCAACCGACCTTCTACACGGTCAAGAAAGGCGACAATCTCTGGAAGATCGCGGAAAAGAGCTATGGCAAGGGCAAGGGTGCGAAGAACACGATCATTTTCGAGGCCAACAAGCCGATGCTGACCGACCCGGACAGGATCTATCCGGGGCAGGTTCTGCGCATCCCGGATCTCGACTAAGGTATGTTGATATTCAGGTGATGCCGGCCTGCAAACGGCGGTTTCCTGCGCTTCCGGTGCTCACGTACTGAAGTACGCTCCGCTCCGGTTCTCTGAAACCACCATTTTCGGCTCGGCCTGACCTGAATCTCACCACACCTTAAGCTGGCGATTGCCATCCAAGGACAAGAACGGCGACTTTCGGGTCGCCGTTCTTGTTTGTTGGTGGCATTGTCCGCCAGATGAACCCGATGAAGCGACCAAGCTGATGCTCGTTCTGCCCAGAGGCGTCCGCCACATGTCCGGCTACCTATCCCGCGCGGTGCAGGAAGCGCTGGTCGAGGATGTGAGGCAGGTCGTGCAGGAAGCGCCGCTGTTCGTGCCGGCGATGCCGCGCACCGGCAAGGAGATGAGCGTGCGCATGACCAATTGCGGTTCGCTTGGCTGGGTCACCGACAAGCAGCACGGCTATCGCTACCAGCCGACGCACCCGGTGACCGGGACGCCCTGGCCGCCGATCCCGGACGTGCTGCTGGAGCTGTGGCGCGAGGTGTCTGCCTATCCCCATCCGCCGGAGGCCTGCCTGGTCAATTTCTATTCGCCCGACGCGAAGATGGGCCTTCATCAGGACCGCGACGAGATCGATTTCTCCGCGCCGGTCGTCTCCGTTTCACTGGGCGACGATTGCCTGTTCAGGGTCAGCCAGAGCACGCGCGAACGCGGCACCAAATCGTTCAGGCTGAAAAGCGGCGACGTCGTCGTGCTTGGCGGCGAAGGCCGCCTGTGTTTCCACGGCGTCGACCGTATCTATCCATCGACCTCGGCACTGCTCAGGAACGGCGGGCGGATCAATCTGACGCTGCGGCGGGTGACCTATCCTGGCTAATGCTGTCGCGCAAAAGCGCGGACTTTCAAGTCGAGCCGTATCGCCGTTCATCACTTTTTTCAGGCATCGGATTTTCCCAAAACCGGCACCCGCTTCGTGTCACGGCCGAGGCCCGCGACTGAGCGACCGGAAAAGATTGCCGCGACCGCATAGGCGGCGACGGAGGCTGTGGCCGGTGACAGGTATGTTGACCCGGCACTGGTGAAGGGGCAGGCACAAAGCGCATAGAGCACTGTGGCCGCAAGTCCGACCGAGGCGAATTTGAGAAGCCGGCGCGGAGCGAGCGTTCCGCGCCAGGTGGAAATGTCAGGCCGGCGCTATGCAGTGACCGGCCTCATGCGACGCGCTTCAGGTTATTGTTTTATGCACGTCGTTATCGCAAAACCGCTGCACACTTTTGCGCGACATGCATTAAAGCGCCGTTAACCGCTTCGTTACAGCTTCCTGAGCGCCACTTCCTCGACCAGATGATTGGCGCCCTTGCGCAGGATGAGATCGGCGCGGGCTCGCGTCGGCAGGATGTTCTCACGCAGATTCTTCAGGTTGATGTTGGCCCACAGGCCTTCCGCGATGGCGCGGGCCGCTGCGTGCGAAAGGTGCGAATAGCGGTGGAAGAAGGAGTCCGGATCGCGGAAGGCGGTCTCGCGCAGCCGCATGAAGCGGGCGATGTACCATTGATGGATCAGCTCCTCTTCGGCATCGATATAGATGGCGAAGTCGAAGAAATCCGACAGGAAAGGCACGATCTTGCCGTCCTTTGGCAGCTTGCCCGGCTGCAGGACGTTGATGCCTTCGAAGATCAATATGTCCGGCCGGTCGATGGTCTGGAACGCGCCGGGAACGACGTCGTAGGTCAGGTGCGAATAGACTGGCGCGCGGACATTGCGCTGCCCCGATTTGATGCCCGACAGGAAACGCAGCAGGGCGCCGACATCGTAGCTGTCGGGAAAGCCCTTGCGCTCCATCAAATTGTTGCGGCGCAGGATTTCGTTGGGAAGCAGGAAGCCGTCGGTGGTGATCAGATCGACCTTGGGGCTCGACGGCCAGCGCGCCAGCAATTCCTTGAGGACGCGCGCCGTGGTCGATTTTCCGACCGCGACGGAGCCGGCAATGCCGATGATGAAGGGCGTCTTGACGACATCCGCCGCGTTGAAGAAGGCCTGGCGCTGCCTGAACAGCAGTTGACTGGCCTCGACATGGGCCGACAACAGCCGAGATAGCGAAAGATAGATGCGCTTGACCTCTTCGAGGTCGACCGGATCGTTGAGCGAACGCAGGCGACGAATCTCGTCCTCGCCGAGCGTCATTGGCGTGTCGGCGCGGAACTGCGACCATTCTTCCGCCGAGAAAAAACGGAAGGGCGAATATTTCTCGGTGGGGGCGAGCTGGTCCATCGAGTTTCCTGCCCTCCGCAGCGATCAGCCCCGGTCCTGCCGAGACGCCTTTTCGGCGATGCCCGACCGACCGGTGCGGCGCTCGAGTTCGGTCAGGACATCGGCAAGCGGAACGCCGGCGACACCCAGAACGACGAGCCAATGATAGATGAGATCGGCGCTTTCCGAAACGAGGGCTTGTCTGTCACCGCCAACGGCCGCGATCACCGTTTCGACCGCCTCTTCGCCGAGCTTCTGCGCCGCCTTGTCGATGCCGCGCGCGAACAGCTTTGCCGTCCACGAATCCGGATCGCCGGAATGCGCGCGTTCCCTGATGATTGTCTCCAGATCGGAGAGCGAAAACTCAGCCATGGCGCCATCTATCTGCTTGTTTAAGCATGATCTTTTCCGAAACCGGTTCCCCCTTTTGGCTGGCGCACGGACCTTCGGTTCGGGATCATGCTTTAGAGCCGATCCCCTGACGAGTCCAGTCGCATCGGCAGGCCGGCTCGGGCCATGTGCGACTTGGCTTCAGCAATGCTGTACGTGCCGAAATGGAAAATCGATGCCGCCAGCACCGCGCCGGCATGGCCGTCGCGAATGCCCTCGACCAAGTGATCGAGCGTGCCGACGCCGCCGGAGGCGATGACCGGCGCACGCACGGCGTCGGCGACCGCGCGGGTGAGCGCGATGTCGTAGCCGGCCTTGGTGCCATCGCGGTCCATCGACGTCAGCAGGATCTCGCCGGCGCCGCGATCGACCATCTGCCGAGCGAATTCGACCGCGTCGATGCCGGTCTTTTCGCGTCCGCCATGGGTGAAAATCTCCCAGCGGTCGGCCTCGCATTCGGCCGACACTTTCTTGGCGTCGATGGCGACGACGATGCACTGGTTGCCGAACTTGTCGGCCGCCTCGACGATGAAATCGGGATCTCTCACCGCCGCCGTGTTGATCGACACTTTGTCGGCGCCGGCCAAAAGCAGCTTTCTTATGTCGGCGACCTGGCGCACGCCGCCGCCGACGGTCAGCGGCATGAAGCATTGCTCGGCGGTGCGGGCGACGATGTCGAAGATGGTCTCGCGATTTTCGGACGAGGCGGTGATGTCGAGGAAGCAGAGCTCGTCGGCGCCGGCGGCATCATAGGCCTTGGCCGCTTCGACCGGATCGCCGGCATCGATCAGGTCGACGAAATTGACGCCTTTGACGACGCGGCCGTTCTTGACGTCGAGACAGGGGATGACGCGGGCTTTCAGCATCAGATCCTCGCATGCGCGGCAAGAAAATCGCCAAGCAATTGCCCAACGACAGGCGGAACCTCGCCTTTGGCGTCAAAGGCAGGATCGTAGGCGGACAGGGTGATGCCGACGATCGGGATCGACTTGGCCAGCCCGCAAACCAGTTGCCGCAGCTGCTCCGGATTTGGACCTCCCGGCAGCGCATAGCGGTTCACTTGCAGCACATCCGGATCGTGAACATCAAGATCAAGATGCAAATGCGCTTGGGCCGCGCCGGCCGCCTTGAGCTTTCCGACATTGTCGAGTGCATCGGTCCACTGGGCGCGAATGATCGGCAATGTCTCGAGAAGCCGCCTTTCATCTGGATCGAGGTCGCGCGCGTCGACCAGCATGCAGCGCGACGGGTCGATCGCCTGGAAGCCGGGAATCGCTGACGTCATCGGCCGCCAGCAGAGCCCCAGCGTCGTCGCCAGCGCCATGCCGTCGAGAAAGCCGTAGGCGGACGTCTCGGGCGTGTTGAGATCGCCATGCTGATCGATCCAGATGATCGAATCAGCGGCGTCGCCAGCCACCGCACCGGCGGCGGTCAGGCAATTTCCGGCGAGCACGACGGGAAAACGCTCATCGTCGCGCGCCATGTCGACCTTGGTGGCGACTGCCCGACAAACCGCGAAACCTGTCGCGATTTCGCGTCTCTGGGCATCGCCGACCTCGCCGATGTCCTCGACGATGACATCATGGCCGCGCAAGGCAAGTTCATCGACAAGGCCGCCGGCAATGATGGCGTCGGGGCCCTGGCCAAAGCCGGCGTGGTAAAGGCCGCTGTCATAGGGTGCGAGGATGATCGAGAGTTTCATCGCGCCCTCGCCCTCTCCGGTCCGGCCGCCAGGATCGCCAACGCCTCGGCCGGGTCGATACGTCCGTCATAAAGTGCACGCCCTGAGATGGCGCCTTCGAGCATTTGCGCATCGGGCATCGTCATGCGCACGATGTCGGCGATCGACGCCAGCCCGCCGGAGGCGATGACCGGGATGGACACGGCGTCGGCAAGATCGATGGTGGCGTCCCAGTTGATGCCGGTCAGCACACCGTCGCGGTCGATGTCGGTGTAGATGATGGCGGCAACGCCGGCGCCCTCGAACTTCTTCGCCAGTTCGATGACGCCGAGACTAGAGGCCTCGGCCCAGCCCTCGACCGCCACCTTGCCGCCCTTGGCGTCGATGCCGACGGCGATCTTGCCGGGGAATGCCTTGCAGGCCTGCCTGACCAGATCCGGATCGCGCACCGCCACCGTGCCGAGAATGATGCGGGCCAGGCCGCGATCGAGCCAGTCCTCGACCTGCGCCAGGGTGCGGATGCCGCCGCCGAGCTGCACCGGGTTTTTCGATGCCTTGAGAATGGCGCCGACCGCCGCGCCGTTGACGCTCTGGCCCTTGAAGGCGCCGTTGAGGTCGACGACATGCAGCCATTCAAAGCCTTGTTGCTCGAAAGCCCTGGCCTGCGCGGCCGGGTCGTCATTGTAAATCGTCGCGGTCGCCATATCGCCGTGCTTCAGGCGCACGCACTTGCCGTCCTTGAGGTCGATGGCCGGGAACAGGATCACCGTTCAGGCGCCTTCAACAATGACGAAGTGACCGGTCGAGGCGGCAAGCCTGTACTTCAATGCCTCCCGGTATTCAGGCGATTCGTAGCATTCTATCGCCTTGTCGTAGGACTCGAACTCGACCAGGACGTGGCGGTTGCCTGTCGGCCCTTCCGGGTTCGCATAACGCCCCGCCCGCACGGGAAACTTCGCGCCATATTTCGCAAAAGCCGCCGCGTTCGCCTCGATATACTGCTTGTAGCCCTCGGGATCGCGGACATCGACCATCGCCATCCAGTAGCCTTTCTTGCTCATTTTCTTAGGGCCTCCAGCGCAGGAAATTGGTGATCAGCGCCAGGCCAAGCGCCTGGCTCTTTTCGGGATGAAACTGCGTGCCGGCGAGATTGTCGCTGATAACAGCAGCTGTAACCGGACCACCATAGTCGGCAATCGCCAGCACCTCGTCCGGCTTCTGCGCGTCGAGATGGTAGGAATGAACGAAATAGGCGTGCAGCCCCTTGCTGCCGGTCGGAATGCCGGAAAACAGCGGATGCTTGCGCGTGAGCTCGATCGTGTTCCAGCCGATCTGCGGGATTTTTAGCGCAGGATCGGCCGGAGTGATCTCCTTGACGTCGCCGGCGATCCAGCCAAAGCCTTTTGTGACAGTCTTTTCCAGGCCCCGCTCCGACATCAGCTGCATGCCGACGCAGATGCCGAGGAACGGCCGCGCCTTGACGATCGCGACCTCCTCGACCGCCTCCCACATGCCGGCCACAGCGCGCAGCCCGGCCGCGCAATCGGCATAGGCGCCGACGCCAGGCAGGACGATGCGGTCGGCGGTTCTGACACGCTCGGCATCGGCGGTCAGGTCGATGGCGGCGGCGATGCCGGCTTCGTGCGCGGCGCGCTCGAAGGCCTTGGTGGCCGAGCGCAGGTTGCCCGAGCCATAATCGATGATCGCGACCCGCATGTCAGGGTCTTCCCGGCGTGTGGGTCAGTCCGAGCACCATGCCAGTCTGTGCCGGCCGGGCTTGGGCAGCGTCCGGAACGATGCGCGGCACTGGCGCTGGCTCATCCGCATGCGCTTCGGCTTCCAGCACATAGCGCGTATCGGCATCGTCGAGCCTGTCGGCCTCGACGACGCCCCATTCGTGCCAGCCACGACGGCGCAGTGCGGCGATCCGCAAGGCCTGCCCTTCCAGCCCGACATAGAGCGATACCAGCAGCGACAGCAGCCGACCGGCTAGCCCAAGGCTCAGCCCTTCGGCAAGCATCGAAAGCAGAGCCATGGCGACAAACGCCATTGCTGCCTCGATCCACAACCGGTGCCAGAGCAGCCATAGCGGCGGCACGAGGAAGCCAAGCCAGGAAAACCCATCACGGACAAAGGCCGTTGTGTCAGGCTTTTCGCCGCGGCCCGGCGGTTCCATCACGACATAGACGGCCATGGCCTATCCCTTCAGAGATCCCTTGGTGGAAGGAACCGCGTCAGGCTGGCGCGGGTCGCTTTCAAGCGCGAAACGCAGCGCACGCGCCACCGCCTTGAAGCAGGTCTCGGCGATGTGGTGATTGTTGGCGCCGTAGTGGTTGGTGACATGCAGCGTGATGCCGGCATTCTGCGCCAGGGCCTGGAAGAATTCGCGCACCAGTTCGGTGTCGAACGTGCCGATCTTCGGCGATGAGAACGCAACGTTCCAGACAAGGAAAGGACGGCCGGAGACGTCGATCGCCGCGCGCGTCAGCGTCTCGTCCATGGCGAGATCGACCGAGGCATAGCGCATGATGCCGCGCCGCTCGCCCAACGCCTTGGCCAGCGCCTGGCCGAGCGCGATGCCGGTGTCCTCGACCGTGTGGTGGTCGTCTATGTGCAGGTCGCCCTTGGCCTTGACCGTCATGTCGATCAGCGAATGGCGCGACAGCTGGTCCAGCATGTGATCGAAGAAGCCGACGCCCGTCGAAATATCGGATTTTCCGGAGCCGTCGACCTGGACCGATACGGAGATGTCGGTTTCTTTGGTCTTGCGGCTTGCGTTGGCGGAACGGGGCGGCATGCTCATCCTTGTCCAGAGTTCAGGCGTTCCAAGCGTCCACATGCTTGAAAACGAGAGCCTTCTAGCAGCATGATCCGGCGATTGCCAGTTGCCGTGCCAAGCAGTATCGAGCCTGGCCGATGAACGGTTGGCAATCATCGGACCTATGCATACATAGGGTCGATCAAGTCACTCGTAATGCGCCAAATCGCCTTGTCGGGACCGGTGCTGATCGGAGCAGAGATGTCGAACGAACTGACCATGCACGCCACGACTATCCTGACCGTGCGCAGGGGCGGCAAGGTGGTGATCGCCGGTGATGGCCAGGTCAGCCTTGGCCAGACGATCATGAAAGGCAACGCCAAGAAGGTGCGCCGAATCGGCAAAAGCGGCAATGTCATTGCCGGTTTCGCCGGCGCCACCGCTGACGCCTTCACGCTTCTGGAGCGGCTGGAGGCCAAGCTCGAACAATATCCTGAGCAATTGACGCGGGCCTGCGTCGAACTCGCCAAGGACTGGCGCACCGACCGCTATCTGCGCCGGCTGGAAGCGATGATGCTGGTTGCCGACAAGTCGGTCTCGCTGGCGCTGACCGGCACCGGCGACGTGCTCGAACCCGAACATGGCGTCATGGCGATCGGCTCGGGCGGCAATTATGCGCTGGCCGCGGCGCGCGCGCTGATGGACACCGACAAGGATGCCGAAGAAATCGCCCGCAAGGCGATGCAGATCGCATCCGACATTTGCGTCTACACCAACAACAATTTTGTCATCGAAATCCTCGATGCCGGCTGAGCCGGCCGCTGGCCATGATCCCGAAAAGTGGAAACCGGTTTTTGCTTCGCTGACCTTCGGTTCGCAGGAGATCATGGCCAAACGAGAAAATAGATATGATTTTCGACCGGTGACCGAGGCGGACCTGCCGATGATCGCGGCATGGCTGGCCGAGCCGCATGTCGCCGAGTGGTGGGACGATCCCGAGACGGAGATCGCCCAGATCCGTGAGCACATCGACAGCATTTCCGTCGAGCCGCTGATCATCGAGCTCGACGGCGAGCCGATCGGCTACATGCAGAGCTACGATCCGCATCTGGAGGACGGCCACCCCTACAGCGACCAGCCTTTCGGCACGCTCGGCATCGATCTGTCGATCGGCAGGCCCGAGCTTGTCGGACGCGGCCACGGCTCGGCAATTGTCCGGCAGTTCGTGGAACAGCTGTTCGAGGAAGGGGCACCGCGTGTCATCATCGACCCGGATCCATCCAACGGACGAGCGATCCGTGCCTATCAAAAGGCCGGGTTCAGAGCTATCGATCGCAGGCAATCGGAATATGGCGACGCCGTGCTGATGGCGATCGATGCCGAAGAGGGCGACGCCGAAGCGGGCAATATCGAATAGCGCGACGCCGAATAAGGCGCCGAAGAGGGGCAGTAACAGCATGAGCACAAGCGGCGCCGACAAGACCGTCTCGGCCTATGAAGACAGCTGGCGGATGGGACTTCTGCTCGTCCTCGGCCTGATTATATTCCAGGCTGGAGCCCTTTACGGCATGGGCCGAACGCCGATCTGCGAATGCGGCTATGTCAAGCTGTGGCACGGCATCGTGCAGAGCTCGGAGAATTCCCAGCATATTTCCGACTGGTACACATTCTCGCACCTCATCCACGGCTTCCTGTTCTACGCGCTGGCGTGGGCTCTGTTCCCGCGCTCGCCGATCGGGCTCAGGCTGGCTTTTGCCGTCGTCATCGAGGGCGGTTGGGAGCTTCTCGAGAACAGCCCGTTGATCATCGAGCGCTACCGCGCCGGCACGATCTCGCTCGACTATTACGGCGACAGCATCATCAATTCGGTGGCGGACACGCTGGCGATGGTGCTGGGATTTGTGATGGCGCGCAGGCTTCCTATATGGGTGATCGTGACCCTCGCTCTCATCTTCGAATTCGGTGTCGGCTACATCATCAGGGACAATCTGACACTCAACGTGATCATGCTGCTGCATCCGTTCGAGTCCATCCGGCAGTGGCAAAGTGGAATTTAGCGATATGACCACATTCTCGCCCCGCGAAATCGTTTCGGAACTCGATCGCTTCATCATCGGCCAGAAGGACGCCAAGCGCGCCGTGGCCATCGCCTTGCGCAACCGCTGGCGCCGCCAGCAGCTCGAAGGCCAGATGCGTGAAGAGGTGATGCCGAAGAACATCCTGATGATCGGCCCAACCGGCGTCGGCAAGACCGAGATCTCGCGCCGCCTGGCGCGCCTTGCCGGTGCGCCGTTCGTCAAGGTCGAGGCGACCAAGTTCACCGAGGTCGGCTATGTCGGCCGCGACGTCGAGCAGATCATCCGCGACCTGGTCGAGATCGCCATCGGCCTGGTGCGCGAGAAGATGCGCGAGGACGTCAAGGCGCGCGCCCATATCAATGCCGAGGAACGCGTGCTGGAGGCGCTCGTCGGCAAGACGGCGAGCCCGGCGACGCGCGACAGTTTCCGCAAAAAGCTGCGCGACGGCGAGCTCGACGACAAGGAGATCGAGATCGAAGTGAGCGATACCGGCACCGGCGGCATGCCCGGCTTCGAGATCCCCGGCATGCCGGGCGCCAATATCGGCGTGTTGAACATCAACGACATGCTGTCGAAAGCGATGGGCGGCCAGAAGACCAAGACCCGCAAGACGACGGTGAAGGAATCCTACGCGGTGCTGGTCGGCGACGAGTCCGACAAGCTGCTCGACCAGGACGAGGTGGTGCGCAGGGCGCTCGAATCGACCGAAAACGACGGCATCGTCTTCCTCGACGAGATCGACAAGATCGCCTCGCGCGAAGGCGGCATGGGCGCCGGTGTTTCCCGCGAAGGCGTGCAGCGCGACCTGCTGCCGCTTGTCGAAGGCACCACGGTCGCGACCAAATACGGACCGGTGAAGACGGATCACATCCTGTTCATCGCATCGGGCGCGTTCCACGTTGCCAAGCCATCCGACCTGCTGCCCGAACTGCAGGGCCGTCTGCCGATCCGCGTCGAGCTGCGTGCGCTGGAGAAGGACGATTTCGTCCGCATCCTGACCGAGACCGAGGCCAGCCTGATCAAGCAGTACATCGCGCTGATGAAGACCGAGGGCGTCGATCTCGTCTTCACCGACGACGCCATCGATTCACTGGCCGGCATCGCCGTCGATCTCAACGCCAGCGTCGAGAACATCGGCGCCAGGCGGCTGCAGACGGTGATGGAGCGGGTGCTGGACGAGATCTCCTATGACGCGCCGGACCGCCACGGCACGTCGGTGACAGTCGACGCCGCCTATGTGGAGAAGCATGTCGGCGATCTGTCGAGAAACACGGATCTGTCGCGATTCATCCTGTAGCAGGCGATCCATCCGCAAGAGTCGGACCGGCGGAGCCGGCACGTGTGGCCAAATGGAAGCATCTGGCCAGCTTTTGTCTTGCCGGGCGACGGGGCTCTCGACTCCCGTTGCAGCTTTACCTAGTTTGCCGGCAACACCAGCGCCGCGCAGCTTTTTGGATGCGCAAAGGACGCTGTACAGTTGGTTCTGCGCATGACCCCCGAAAATCGGTTCCGAGGGTCATGCGTTGTTGCAGGCGGCGGCGCATGAAAAAAACGATCCTCGTCACTCTCGGGCTGACGCTGGCGACAGCCATGTTCGCCGCCGAAGCGGCGACCATGGTGCCGCCGGGCAACAGTCATGTCGAGCAGCCCAACATACCGGGCGCCTCAAGCCGGCGCACCCAGGCCACCAACACCACCTTCCAGTCGAAATACCGCAAGGTCTATGCGCTGCTGCAGCACGACGCCGGTCTCCGCGGCAAAATCGAGCAGGCAGCAGCGACCTATGGCATCGATCCTATGCATATCGTCGGCGCCATCGTCGGCGAGCACACCTATAATGTCGACGCCTACGACCGGCTGCAGACCTACTACGTCAAGGCGATCTCCTATCTGTCGAGCAAGCTGTCCTTCGCCTACGAAGGCGAGGACATCACCGATTTCGTGCAACGGCCGCAATTCCAGGAATGCGTCGGCAAATCGGATAGTTACGAGCTCTGGGAATGCCGCGAGCAGGTGTGGAACCTTTCCTTTCGCGGCAAGACTGTCGGCGGTGAGAGCTTCCCCGACGACCGCTTCGGCGCGACTTTCTTCCAGCCCTATTATGCCGGCCAGACTTTTGGCCTGGGCCAGCTCAATCCGCTGACCGCCTTGCAGATGAGCGATCTCGTGCACCAGGTGTCCGGCCTGCCGAAGCTCGACGTCGGCGATCCGAACGCGGTCTACAAGACCATCATGGATCCGGACCTGACCTTGGACTATGTCGCGGCGACGATCCGGAAATCGATCGATGCCTATCAGAGCATTGCCGGCTTCGACATATCGGGCAATCCCGGCATCACATCGACGCTCTACAATGTCGGCAATCCTGAGCAGCGCGCCCATGCGCTGAAGGCCGAAAACGACAGGCGCCGCGCCGCGGGCGAACCGGAGAAGCTGCCTGAGGAAAATTACTATGGCTGGCTGGTCAACGACAAACTGCCGGAGCTCAACGCGCTGTTTTAGTGGGTGTTGAGATCTGGCCTTCGAGCTGAAATCGAAGTCGCCTCTTCGGCGTTTGCGCTGCCCCTCATCGCCCTGCCGGGCACGTCTCCCCGTATAGCGACGGGGAGAAGGACGCCTTCGCAAAGGATTTCGCCAATCGCCCAGGGTTGCAGAAAGAACGCCAGGGTCGCGGCCAGCTTCTTTCTCCCCGTTTACGGGGAGAAATGCCCGGCAGGGCAATGAGGGGCGGCGCCTGCTTTCGACAATCGGCACGCACCGGGCTCACGCCGCCAGCAGCGACTTCAGCTTGATCGTTTGCGAACCGAGCGCCTCAGGCGCCGGCTTTGCCTTTTTTGCGATCAGCATCTCGGCCAGCCTGATGTCGCGGGCGACAGAATTGCCCGGACCGATTCCGCTCGCCGCGACCAGCCTGCCGTCCTGCGCCAGGTGAAACAGGATGAAGGCGCCGTCGTCGAGATCGCGGCGCACGACCTTGCTGCCCTCGTCCGACAGCCCAGATATCTGCAAGGTCAGGCCGTACTGATCCGACCAGAACCATGGCACAGCCGAGTGGGCCTCACCGGCGCTAAGCATGTTGTTGGCCGCAAGCGCGCCCTGCTCCTGCGCGTTGCGCCAGGCCTCCAGCCGCACGCGCCGGCCGCCATAGACGGCAAGCGGAAACGAGCAGCAATCGCCGGCGGCAAAGATATCCGGATCGCTGGTGCGAAGCTCGGCATCGACGGCTATGCCGTTGTCGATCGTCAGGCCCGCTTCTGCGGCAAGTCCGGTCACCGGCACAGCGCCGATACCGATCACCGCAAGGTCGGCGACGATGTCCTGCCCGCCGGCAAGCGCGATGCTCACCTCGGCGCCGTCATCGGCAATCGCGGCGATTGCGTCGCCGCACAGGATTTTGACGCCTTCGGCTTCATGCGCCTCGTGGACGATCTTGGCGATCTCGGCCGGCACGCCGCGCATCAGGATGCGCGGCTGCGCCTCGATGACGGTGACAACTGCGCCCAGTCTGCGTGCTGCGGCGGCGAGCTCAAGACCGATGAAGCCGCCGCCAACGATGGCGATGCGGTTGCCGGGGCTGAGATGGGCGCGAATGGCCAGCGCGTCGTTGAAGGTCCGGAGATAGACACAACGCGGCCCGAGGCCCGGCATTGGCAGTCTGCGTGGCACCGAACCGATCGCCAGCAGCAGCTTGTCGTATAGCAGCGCCGAGCCGTCCGACAGGCGCACGCCATGCGCAGCGCGGTCGATCGCCACCGCCTGAACCGAATGGATATGCCTTATCGATCTCTCGGCCAGGATCTCATCGCTGGCGATCGCCTTGATCACGGGCGCATCGCCTGCCATCGCGTCCTTCGACAGCGGCGGCCGCTCATAGGGCAGATGCGGCTCGTCGCCGACCAGCGTCACCGGGCCATCATAGCCGAGATCGCGCAGCGCCAGGGCAGCCCGCCCGCCGCATTCGCCGGCGCCGATGATGAGCATTCCCTTCGCCATCACCGTCACCCGATCTGAATGAGGATTTTGCCGGCGTCGAGCTTGACCGGATAGGTCCTGAGATTGACGCAGACCGGCGCGCCCCTGGCTGCACCGGTCTTGTAGTTGAAGCGGCCATTGTGCTTCGGGCATTCGATGATGTCGTCCATCACCAACCCGTCGGCCAGATGCACCTTCTCATGCGTGCAAAGGCCGTCCGTCGCGAAATATTCGTCGTCGGGACTGCGATAGATGGCGAAGGTGCGGCCGTCATGGTCGAACCGCATCACGTCCTCTTCGTCGATGTCATCGGCACCACAGGCCTCGACCCAGTCGCTCATTGGTCCTCCCGGCAGAATTTTTCTTGGTCAACATGCCCCGGCACAGGCGCGCAAATCATTCGGCTGCTGCCGCGACGGCGTTGTTATCGTTGTGGAATTCCTCGCGATAAGGCTTGGCGGTCGGCGGCAGTTCGCGCTTGAGGAAATAGTCTTCATTGCGCAGCTGGCGCAGGAAGGCAGGCACCATCTCGCGATAGCCGGCCAGGATCGATGGCGTCGGCGCCGGCAGGTCGTGCTTGATCAGCTCATGCAGCCTCGGCAGCGCGTGGTAGGGCACCATCGGGAACATGTGGTGCTCGACGTGGTAGTTCATGTTCCAGTAGATGAAGCGGCTGATCGGGTTCATGTGGACCGTGCGGCTGTTGAGGCGATGGTCGATGACATTTTCGGCGAGGCCGCCGTGCTGCAGCAGGCCGGTCATGACATGATGCCAGGCGCCGTAAAGCCTGGGCAGACCGACCAGCATCAAGGGCAGGAACGAGCCGCCATAAAGCGCCAGCGCGATTGTCGCGGCATAGATCGCGGTCCAGATGCGGGCAATGCGGATCGCCTTTGGCTGCTCCTGCTCGGGAATGAAGGTCTTTTCCGCCGGGCTGATGATACCGGCCGCGTTGCGCACCATGTCGGCCATGGCATGCCAGGCATCGACAATGCCGAAGAAATTGAGCACGACGCGCAACAGGTCCGGCGGGCGCATCACCGCGATCTCCGGATCGCGGCCGACGATGATCGTGTCAGTGTGATGCCGCGTATGGCTCCAGCGCCAGGTCACCGGGTTGCGCATGATCATGAAGCAGGCGATCTGATAGACCGCATCATTCATCCACTGCGTCCTGAAGGCGGTGCCGTGGCCGCATTCGTGCCAGCGTGAATCGGTGGAAGAGCCGTAGAGCACGCCATAGACGAAGAAGAACGGCNGAAGAACGGCACGCACCACCATGTGCCCCAGAACCAGGCGCCGCCGGCGCCGCTCAGGACCAGGGCGGAGAGCCAGATGATGGTGTCGCGGATCGCCGGCCCATCGGAGCGCTGCATCAGCTCCTTCATCTGCTTGCGGGGCACGTCGGTATGATACCATTCGGCCGCCGCCAGCCCGGTCTCGACGGCGCGCTTCGCGTCGCGGCCGAGCAGGCTGTAATCTCGCCGGGACGGCATTACGGATAGTGTCGCTTCCATTGAGGCTGCCTCCGTCGGCATCCGTCGGAACGGGTGCCTCTGCCACAGGTGCTTATGCCCTAAAATAACGCCAAGCCGTGATGGGCTCAACATCATGAAGATAGTTTCTATCATTTCCCATCAGAATGATGTATAGCCTATGCCAGGCAATCAGGCAGGAAGCGTATGGCAAAACGGCCGACCATCACCGATCTGGCGCGTATTTCGGGGGTCAGTGTCGCCACCGTCGATCGGGTGCTGAACAATCGCCTGCCGGTGCGCGAGGAAACCGCGCGCCGCGTCTATGAGGCCGCCACCAGCATCGGCTACCACGCCGCCGGGCTGATCAAGCAGCGGATGCGCCAGGAACTGCCGGAATACCGGCTCGGCTTTCTGCTGCTGAGGGGCAATGATGTTTTCTACAGCGATTTCGCCCGCGAGATCGAACTGGCAGTTTCGCAATCGCAGCGCTTCCGCGGCGTCGCAACCATCGATTTCGCCAGTTCGCTGGCCCCCGACGAGATCGCCGCGCAGATGCGCAAGCTGGCGGCGAAATCCAGGGCAGTCGCCCTTGTCGGTCCGGACCATCCGACGCTGACGGCAGCCGTCGAGACCCTGAAGGCGAGGGGGCAACCCGTCTTCTCCCTGCTATCCGACTTTGCAGCCGGCATCCGCGAGGGCTATGTCGGCCTCGACAACCGCAAGGTCGGTCGTACCGCGGCCTGGATGATCGCCAGAGCGGCGAGAAAGCCCGGCAAGGTCGCCCTTTTCGTCGGCAGCCATCGCTTCCATGGCCATGAGCTGCGCGAGATCGGCTTCAGATCGTTTTTCCGCGAGCATGCGCCGGAATTCACGGTGATGGAGACGCTGGTCAACCTGGAAGCCAACCAGGTGACCCATGATGCAATGATCGATCTTCTGGCGCGGTACCCGGATCTGGCCGGCTGCTATGTCGCTGGCGGCGGCATGGAAGGCGCGGTTTCCGCGCTAAGGGCGGCCAGGCCGGCAAACATGCCAGTGGTCGTCTGCAACGAGATCAACGCCGAATCGCGCGCGGCGCTCGCCGACAACATCCTGACCATGGTGATTTCGACGCCGCTGGCAGCACTATGCCGCGAACTTGTCGGGCTGATGGTGCATGCCATCGAGGCAGGCGCCGCCAATGCGCCGGGCCAGACCTTCCTTCCCTTCGACATCTATCTGCCGGAAAACATCTAGGCTCCGGCAGAAGATCTGGGCTCAGCCAAGACATCCTGTTTAGATCGGGGCGTCGGCAGTGATGTGAACCATCAGCCTGATGGATTCTTGCAGAAGGTTTGCCGGCCCTCAGCCGCGTTGTCCGAAAAAACCGGCAGCCGCTCTCGGAATCTCCTTGACGCCCGCCAGTAGAATGGAATAAATATTTCACCAACTAGGTATTTTGGTTCTTTCGTTCCGGAGCATCTGTTTCAACGGAGGGCTTGGCGTTTCCAGCCAACGCGGAAATCGCCATCGGAAAACGGAGAAGCAATCGGGAGAGATTCCCCGGGAGATCGGGGATTCCGGGTAGATCGGTGCAGCCGGACACCAATTCTGTGGAGGAGAGATAGAATGAAAAAGCTGCTGTTGGGCGCCGCATTCCTGGCGCTGATGAGCTCGTCCGCCCTCGCTGCCAAAATCGGCGTGTCGATGGCGCTGTTCGACGACAATTTTCTCACCGTGCTGCGCAACGGCATGATTGAGCAGGCCAAAGGCATGGAAGGCGTCGAACTGCAGGTCGAGGACGCGCAGAACGACGTCGCCAAGCAACTCGACCAGATCAAGAACTTCGTCGCCTCGGGCGTCGACGCGATTGTCGTCAATCCAGTCGACACCTCGGCCACCCAGGCAATGTCGGATGCCGCCGCTGCGGCCAACGTTCCGCTGGTCTATGTCAACCGCGAGCCGATCAATGTCGACACGCTGCCGGACAACCAGGCTTTCGTTGCCTCGAACGAGGTTGAGTCAGGCACTCTCGAGACCCAGGAAGTCTGCCGGCTGTTCAAGGAAGCCGGCAAGACCGAGGCCAATGTCTATGTGATCATGGGCGAACTGTCGAACCAGGCCGCGGTGCAGCGCACCAAGGACATCGACGATGTGATCGCCACTCCCGAATGCAGCTTCATCAAGATCATCGACAAGCAGACGTCGAACTGGAAACGCGAGGAAGCACAGAACCTGATGACCAACTGGCTGTCGACCGGCGCGCCGTTCGATGGCGTGATCGCCAACAATGACGAGAGCGCCATCGGCGCCATCCAGGCCATGAAAGCTGCCAACATCGACATGAAGTCGGTTGTTGTCGGCGGCGTGGACGCCACCCAGGACGCGCTTGCCGCGATGCAGGCGGGCGATCTCGACGTCACCGTGTTCCAGGACGCGGCCGGCCAAGGCGCCGGGGCGCTGGACGCGGCGCTCAAGCTTTCCAAGGGCGAGGCGGTCGAGCAGAAGGTCTACATCCCCTTCCAGCTGGTCACGCCGGCAAACATCGACAAGTTCCTGCAGAAGAATTGAGCAGAGGAGCGTTCTCGATAGGAGCGGCGCGGCAGAGGATCGGACCGGTTTTTGGAAATCCGACGCTTTAAGAACAAAAAGCAGCGCCGCTCCCTCTTTTCCCTCATCGCCGAAACAAGCGGCGGGAGGGCGACTGCAGCTGATGGAGGAAGCAAAAGTTGACACAGACAACCCATGGCGTCGGTGGACTGAGCTATGATGCGAAAAAGCGGACATGGCCTGCCGAATTCAACGTTTTCCTGGCGCTCATCATCCTGGTCNGACTGAGCTATGATGCGAAAAAGCGGACATGGCCTGCCGAATTCAACGTTTTCCTGGCGCTCATCATCCTGGTCGGCGCCTTCGAGCTGATAGGCCGCGTCTTTCTTGGCGACAGCTTCCTGTTCAACACCCGCCCCAATGTCGATACGATCTTCAACGAGGCGCGCCTGCAGATCATCATCCTGCAGGTGTCGATCGTCGGCATCATCGCCATTGGCGTGACGCAGGTGATCATTTCCGGCGGCATCGACCTTTCCTCTGGTTCGATCGTCGGCGCCACGGCGATGATCGCCATGAGTTTCGCCCAGGTGGCGACGGTCAACGGCAACCCTAATCCCAAGGCGGTGTTCCTCGCGCAAGGCTGGACCGACCTGCCGGTGATCGTGCCGGTGCTGGTCGCGATCGGCTGCGGCCTGCTGGCGGGCCTGGTCAACGGCTCGTTGATCGCCTACACGCGCATTCCGCCGTTCATCGCCACGCTCGGCATGATGGTCACGGCGCGCGGCATCGCCAAATGGTGGTCCAAGGGGCAGCCGATCTCGTTTCCCACCGAAAGTTTCGCCGCCATCGGCAAGGGGCTAATGCCGGTCATCATCTTCATATCGCTGGCGATTCTGTTCCAGCTGATCCTGTCATACACCAGGTACGGCAAGCACTGTTATGCCATCGGCTCCAACGAGGACGCCGCCCGCATGTCCGGCATAAATGTCCAGAACCACAAGATCCTCGTCTTTGTCATTGCCGGCATCCTCGCCTCGCTCGCCGCCGTGGTGCTGAGCTCCAAGAACCTCACCGCTCAGGCCGGCATGGGCGTGATGTACGAACTGGACGCGATCGCCATGGCGGTCATCGGCGGCGTCTCGCTGTCGGGCGGCCGCGGCTCGATCATCGGAACGGTGATCGGTGCGCTGATCTTCGGTGTCATCATCTCCGGCTTCACCTTCCTGCGCCTCGACGCCTACTACCAGGAGATGGTCAAGGGCGTGATCATCATCGGCGCAGTCGTTCTCGACCAGTGGCGCCAGCGCCTGCGGGCAATGAGGGCTTGATCATGTCAGACATCGTCCTGAAGACCGAAAACCTGACCAAATACTATGGCGGCGTGCATGCGCTCGAAAGCGCGAATTTCGAACTGCGCAAGGGCGAGCATGTCGCCATCATGGGTGACAACGGCGCCGGCAAATCGACCTTCGTGCGCCAGATCACCGCCGTCGAGCAGCGCACCAGCGGCAAGGTCTGGTTCGACGGCAAGGAAGTGAACTTCGCCGGCCCGATCGCGGCGCGCGAGGCGGGCATCGAAACGGTGTTCCAGAACCTGGCGCTTGCCGACGATCTCGACGTGCCGTCGAACCTGTTTCTCGGCCGCGAGAAGGTGCTTTTCAATCTCGGGCCTTTCTCGATTCTCGATCGCAAGTTCATGCGCAAGGCGACCGAGGCAGCGTTGATCCGCACGGCGGTCAAGATTCCCAACCTTTCCAACACCATCCGACACATGTCGGGCGGCCAGCGTCAGTGCGTGGCGATCGCCAGAACCGCTACCTTTGCGTCCAAGCTCATCATCATGGACGAGCCGACGGCAGCACTTGGTGTGCAGGAGACGATGCAGGTCGAAAACATCATCCGCACGCTGAAAGCCAATGGCGAGCCGCTGATCCTGATCAGCCACAACATGCGCCAGGTGTTCGACCTCGTCGACCGCATCGTCGTCTTCCGGCGCGGCCGCATCGTCGCCAATCTGCGCAAGCAGGACACCGACGGCAACGACATCGTCTCATACATCACCGGCGCCAAGACCGGGGAGGCCGAACTTGCGGCCTAGGGCGGATGCCGGCGCGGTCATCGACCCGTCGCCGATCTGCCGCGATAAGAAAATCTACTGCGCCTCGCGCTGAACGGTGCAGGAAAGACGTAATTCCATTTTCGAACAATCCTCAAAGGAAATTCCCATGCCTCTCCGCTTCGCTCTTCTCGGTGCCGGCCGCATCGGCAAGGTCCACGCCCGCGCCGTCGGTTCCAATCCGCAGGCCAGGCTGGTCGCAGTTGCCGATGCCTTCGAGAAGGCGGCGACCGATCTGGCGTCGGCCTATGGCGCGGAAGTGCGCAGCATCGACGCCATCGAAAAAGCCGGGGATATCGATGCGGTCATTATCTGCACGCCGACCGACACCCATGCCGATCTGATCGAGCGGTTCGCCAAGGCCGGCAAGGCGATNTGCGGTCATTATCTGCACGCCGACCGACACCCATGCCGATCTGATCGAGCGGTTCGCCAAGGCCGGCAAGGCGATCTTCTGTGAGAAGCCGATCGACCTCGACGCCGGCCGAGTGGAAGAATGCCTGGCCGTGGTCGACAAGGCCGGCGCCACTTTGATGGTCGGCTTCAACCGCCGCTTCGATCCGCATTTCGCCGCCGTGCGCAAGGCGATCGACGACGGCGCCATCGGCACGGTCGAGATGGTGACCATCACCTCGCGCGATCCCGGCCCGCCGCCGCTCGACTACATCGGCCGCTCGGGCGGCATCTTCCGCGACATGACCATCCATGATTTCGACATGGCGCGCTTCCTGCTCGGCGAGGAGCCGGTGGCGGTCAGCGCCCACGCCTCGGTGCTGGTCGACAAAAAGATCGGCGAGGCCGGCGACTTCGACAGCGTCAGCGTCATCCTCGAAACCGCCTCCGGCAAGCAGTGCATCATCTCCAATTCGCGACGCGCCACCTATGGCTACGACCAGCGCATCGAGGTGCATGGCTCGAAAGGCATGGTTGCGGCCGAGAACCAGCGGCCGGTGTCGATCGAGCTGGCCAATGAAAAGGGCTATACGCGCCCGCCGCTGCACGACTTCTTCATGACCCGCTACCTCGACGCCTATGCCAACGAGATCGCCGCCTTCATCGCGGCGGCGACGTCGGGCAACAAGGCGGCGCCGAGCGGTGGGGACGGGCTCGTCGCGCTGCGGCTGGCGGACGCGGCGCTGAAGTCGGCGACGGAAGGCAAGACCGTCCGCCTCGACAAGACAGTCTGACCATCAAGCACAGGAGCAAGGCGATGAACGGTTCCGCCGGTCGAAATTCACAAACACGCGCCATCGTCACCGGCGGCGCGCAAGGCATCGGCTTCGCCGTCGCCGAGGCGCTGGCCGACGAGGGCTGCCGCGCCCTGGCGCTGGTCGGCCGTTCCAGGGAGAAGGGCGATAAGGCGGTCGCCGCACTTGCGAAAGACGGCGTCGAGGCCATTTTCATCAGCGCCGACGTCTCGGTGGTGGCCGATTGCAAGCGGGTCGTCGAAACCGCGATCGCTCATTTCGGCACCGTCAATGCGCTGGTCAACGCCGCCGCCACCTCGGCCCGCGGCTCACTGGTTGAGACCTCCGAGGATCTTTTTGACCAGATCTTCCAGACCAATGTGCGCGGCCCCTTCTTCCTGATGCAGGGTGTGGTGGCGCATCTGCTCGACCGCAAGGCGCTTGGCTCGATCGTCAACGTGCTTTCGATGTCGGCGCATTGCGGCCAGTCGTTCCTGGCGCCCTACTCGTCGAGCAAGGGCGCACTGGCGACGCTGACCAAGAATGTCGCCAATGCCTATCGCAGCAATCGCATCCGCTGCAACGCCGTGCTGCCCGGCTGGATGGATACCGAGGGCGAGGCGATCGTGCAGAAGAAATGGCACGACGCGCCGGACGACTGGCTGGAAAAGGCCGAGGCAGCGCAGCCGATGGGCCAGTTGGTGAAGCCGGCGCAGCTTGCCCGGCTGATCAGCTATATGATCAGCTCGCAGTCCGGCGTCATGACCGGCTCGCTGGTCGACTACGACCAAACCATTGCAGGGTCTTCGCCGGAATAGCGTCATCTGAGTAGCGTCATCTGAACGTGACAAGCACCCTGGCTTCGGCTATAGGGCTGGCATGATCCACCTGACCGCCTCGTTCTGGTACTTTAGCTACGGCAGCTCGCTGGCGGCGGGAGGATTGCGCTCGATCTGAAGATTGCAGCAACAACATCCGAACAGCCGCCAGACCTGGCGGCTTTTTTGTTTCAGCCGGCAGGTCTCCCAACCAGGAGCAGAAAGCCGTGTTGACCACCACAGATGATCTTCGGGTTAAGGAAATCCGAGAGCTGAGTACGCCGGACGACGTGATGCGGGAGATACCGCGCACGCTGACGGCGACGCGCACCGTTGCTGCGTCACGCAACGCTATCCATGCCGTGCTGACCGGCGCCGACGATCGGCTGGTCGTCGTCGTCGGCCCCTGTTCGATCCACGACCCGATCGCTGCCGTCGACTATGCCAGCCGGCTGGTGGCGCTGCGCGAGAGCCTGTCGGACCGGCTGGAGATCGTGATGCGCGTGTATTTCGAGAAACCGCGCACGACCGTCGGCTGGAAGGGCCTGATCAACGATCCCGACCTCGACGGCAGCTTCAACATCGACAAAGGCCTGCGGATGGCCCGCAACGTGCTCTCCGCGGTCAACAATCTTGGCCTTCCGGCGGCGACCGAATTCCTCGACATGGCCACCCCGCAATACATTGCCGACCTCGTCGCCTGGGGCGCTATCGGCGCGCGCACGACGGAGAGCCAGATCCATCGCGAACTCGCATCCGGCCTGTCCTGCCCGGTCGGCTTCAAGAACGGCACCGACGGCAATTTGCGGATCGCCGCCGAGGCGGTGAAGTCCGCCGCCCAGCCGCATCATTTCATGGCGGTGACGAAGGGCGGGCGCAGCGCCATCGCGACGACCACCGGCAATGAGGACTGCCACGTCATCCTTCGCGGCGGCATTCAGCCCAATTATGACGCGGCAAGCGTCGCCGCCGCCAGTGCGGAACTCGCCCGGATCGGTGTCGCGCCACGGTTGATGATCGATGTCAGCCACGCCAACAGCAACAAGAAGCCCGAGAACCAGCCGAAGGTCGCCGCCGACGTGGCGGGCCAGGTCGCGGCAGGCGACGAGCGCATCATCGGCGTCATGATCGAGAGCAATCTCGTCGCCGGCCGGCAGGAAGTCACGCCCGGCAAGCCGCTCATCTATGGCAAGAGCATCACCGATGGCTGCATCGACTGGGCGACCACCGAGACGGTGCTGTACGGCCTTGCCGACGCCGTCGAGCAGCGCCGATCGGCGCGACGCGCCCTGGTCGCCAGCCGTCCAGGCGCCGCTTGAGACAGCTGACGCCGTTGGCCGCGAAAGCGCGGCCGGCGGCCGGCTGGAAGCAGCCTCTACCGCACCGCCACCCAGCGCTGTTCCTCGAACGAGCGCGCCATGGCATGCACCGTGCGCTCGATCTCAAGGCCTTCGTCAAAATCGATGATCCGCGCCGGCTTGCCGGCCAGCCGCATCAAAAGCTCGCGGCATTCGATGATCTTGAGGTCGTTGAAGCCGAGGCCGTGGCCGGGCGCCGGCAGGAAGGCGTCGTAGGGCTTGTGGTGCGGCGCCACCAGGATGGTGCGATAGCCTTGCTCGGTCGGGCGGTCGGCTGTCAGGTAAAGCTGGAACTCGTTCATCTGCTCCTGGTCGTACAGGATCGAGCCCTTCGAGCCGAAGATCTGAATGGCGATCCGGCCCTTGCGGCCCCAGGCCGAACGGTTGACCAGCAGCGTGCCGGCAATGCCGTTTTCGAGATGCATCAGCACGCTGGCGATGTCGTAGGTCTCGACCGCGCGACGCCCGCCTGATGCGACGCGGCGATCGGCATAGGGTTTTGCCATGTCGCACATGACGCGGGCGACGCGGCCGAACAGCACCGAGACCAGCGACAGCGGATGCACGGCGAAATCGTCGAGGGCGCCGTAACCGGACGCCGCCTCGTGCTTCCAGAAGAACAGCGCCTCCGGGTCGGCCATGAAATCCTCGTCCATCTCGATGCGCAGATGATTGACTTCACCGATGATCTTTTCGTCGAGCAGCGCACCGATATGGCGGATGACCGGATTCTGGATGTAGTTGTAGCCGAGCGCGGCCACCTTGCCGGACTTTTTGGCCGCGGCCGCCATGGCTTGCGCCTCGGAAAAACTCGGCGCCATCGGTTTTTCGCACCACAGATGCTTGCCGGCTTCGAGGATGGCGATGGCCATCTCCGGGTGGAACTGGTTCGGCGTGGTCAGCGAGACGATATCGACGTCCGGGTCATCGACGACGGCGCGCCAGTCGCCGGAGCCCTTGGCGAAGCCGAACTCGGCCGCCCGGCGCTTGGCAAGGTCGTCATCGACCTCGCCGAGATGGACCAGCCTTGGCTTGGCCACGTCGGGAAAGACGGTGCCGACCGCGTTCCAGGCAATGGAATGGCACTTGCCCATGAACCCCGTGCCGATAAGACCGACTCCGACCATTTCCTTGTCTCCGCTGCCAGAAAGGTTGTGTGGATGAATTAGTCCATTTTTTCCAGAAATGGAACGCATGGCTCATTTTTTATGGCCTTCTTGCACAGGCTCGCTATGATGGGGCATCACACGGCATCGACTGATGGACCTGGGCGGAGCGACTATGGACGAACGGGTGCCCCGCGATTTCGAGACGCTGCGTACGACGATCCTGGAACGGCGCCAGAGCCTGCCCAAGCGCATCGCGCAGATCGCCGCCTATGCGCTCGACAATCCCGACGATATTGCCTTCGGCACAGCCGCCAGCATCGCCGCCTCCGCCGGCGTCCAGCCTTCGACCTTGATCCGCTTCGCCCAGCAGCTCGGCTTCGACGGCTTCACCAGCCTGCAACTGGTGTTTCGTGAGCGCCTGCGCGAGCGCAATTCGTCTTATGATGAAAGACTGGCGGCATTGCGCGCCAAGGCCGAGGAAGGCGCCGGTCACCGGGCGATTTTCGACGGCTTCGTCGCCGCGGCGAGCACCTCGCTCAACGATATTTCAGGCAGGTTGAACGAAGACCATTTCGAAGCTGCCATCGCCTTGCTGGCGAAGGCGGAGACGATTTATGTGCTGGCCAAGCGCCGCTCCTATCCGGTCGCCTCCTACATCGCCTATGCGCTGGGCAAGCTCAAGATCCGCAACCAGCTGATCGAATCAGCCGCCGGCCTCAACGCCGAGATGATCAGCTTTGCCTCGCCCAGGGATGCCGTCATCGCCATCAGTTTCTCGCCTTATGCCCCGGCGACCATTGAGGAGGCGCGCGTCATCTCGGAGCAAGGCGTTCCGATCGTAGCGATCACCGACAGTTCCTTTTCCCCGCTCGCCCAGTTCGCCAGAGTCTGGTTCGAGGTCGCCGAGGCCGATTTCGCCGGCTTCCGCTCGCTGTCGGCGACGATGGCGCTGGCCATGGCGCTGACCGTTGCGGTCGGCGAAAAGCGGCGCGACACCGGCGGGAAGCACAAGGCCTGACAGGCTACTTTTCGGCAAAGGAACGCGCGTTCCATATTGACTATCGATTGGAATTATTATTTCATATTGCCGGCGCCACGCTGCCGCTCGCGCGTGTTACCCAAACAATGTGTTACCAAGACAACAAGGCTGATGGGAGGTTCGAATGAGCGAAGCCGTGGACGCGAAACATGCGCCGCTCGACGTCATCACCATCGGCCGCGCCTCGGTCGATCTTTATGGCCAGCAGATCGGCTCGCGCCTGGAGGACATCACCTCCTTTGCCAAGTCGGTCGGCGGCTGTCCGGCCAACATTTCGGTCGGCACGGCGAGGCTCGGCCTGCGCTCGGCGCTGCTCACCCGCGTCGGCGACGAGCAGATGGGCCGCTTCATCCGCGAGCAGTTGACGCGCGAAGGGGTTTCGGTTGACGGCCTCAGGACCGATCCGGACCGGCTGACCGCGCTGGTGCTGCTGTCGGTCGAGGACGAGGGCGTGTCGCCGATGATCTTCTATCGCACCGACTGCGCCGACATGGCGCTTTCGGAAGACGACATCGATGAGACGTTCATCGCTTCGGCACGCGCGATCGTCGTCACCGGCACGCATTTTTCGCGGCCCAACAGCGACGCCGCGCAGCGCAAGGCGATCCGTGCCATCAAGGCCACGGGCGGCAAAGTGGTGTTCGACATCGACTACCGCCCTAATCTGTGGGGCCTTGCCGGCCATGCCGAAGGCTTCGAGCGCTATGTGAAATCCGACCGGGTCTCCGCCCAGCTGAAGACAGTGCTGCCCGACTGCGACCTGATCGTCGGCACCGAAGAAGAGATCATGATCGCCTCCGGTGCCGATGATTGCCTGAGCGCGTTGAAGACGATCCGCTCGCTATCCAAGGCCACGATCGTCTTGAAGCGCGGCGCCATGGGCTGCATCGTCTATGACGGGCCGATCAGCGACGACCTCGAGGACGGGATCGTTGGCAAGGGCTTTCCGATCGAGGTCTACAATGTGCTCGGCGCCGGCGATGCCTTCATGTCGGGTTTTTTGCGCGGCTGGCTCGGCGGCGAGAGCCTGGAGACGGCAGCGACCTGGGCCAACGCCTGCGGCGCCTTCGCCGTGTCGCGGCTGCTCTGTGCGCCGGAATATCCGACCTTCGAGGAATTGCAGTTCTTCCTGAAGAACGGCAGCAGGCAGCTGGCGCTGCGCAAGGACGAGGCGATCAACCATATCCATTGGGCGACGACGCGCCGGCGCGACATTCCATCGCTGATGGCGCTGGCCTGCGATCACCGTATCCAGCTCGACGATGTCGCCGCGAAGGCAGGCGCCGACCCGTCGCGCATCCATGATTTCAAGGTGCTGACGGTCAAGGCGGCGGCAAAGGTTGCCGCCGGCCGCGCTGGCTACGGCATGCTGCTCGACGAAAAATACGGCCGCGAGGCGATGTTCGAATTCGCCCGCCATTCCTTCGCCTGGCTCGGCCGGCCGGTCGAACTGCCGGGATCGCGGCCACTTCGTTTCGAATTCTCGCAGGATATCGGCTCGCAACTGATCGAGTGGCCGGTCGACCATTGCATCAAGTGCCTGTGCTTCTACCACCCCGACGACCCGGAGGCGCTGAAGACCGAGCAGCAGCAGAAGCTCAAAAGCCTGTTCGAGGCCGCGCGGAAAGTAGGCAGAGAACTTCTCATCGAGATCATCGCCGGCAAGCACGGGGAACTCGACGACACGACGATCCCGCGGGCGCTGCAGGAACTCTATGCGCTTGATATCAAGCCCGACTGGTGGAAGCTTGAACCGCAGGCCTCAGCCGGGGCCTGGGTGAAGATCGAAGCGGTGATCCTGAAGAACGATCCGTGGTGCCGCGGGGTTGTGCTGCTCGGCCTCGAAGCGCCACAGGACGAACTGGAAGTGGCCTTTGCCGCCACCGCCAAGGCACCGATCGTCAAGGGCTTCGCCGTCGGTCGCACCATCTTCATCAACGCGGCCGAACAATGGCTTGCCGGCAAGATGTCGGACGAGGAGGCGGTGGCCGACATGGCGTCGCGCTTCGAGGGGCTGACCGAGGCATGGCTTGCCGCGCGCGGCCGCAAAGCAGCATAAGAAGGCGCGGCACAAGGACTGCGGAGGAAAACAACATGACCAAGACAATACGCCTGACGATGGCGCAGGCGCTGACCCGCTTTCTCGGCTGCCAGATGACCGAGATCGACGGCAGGAAAATGCCGATCTTCGGCGGCGTCTGGGCGATCTTCGGCCACGGCAATGTCGCCGGCATCGGCGAGGCGCTTTATCAGGTGCGCGACGAATTGCCGACTTTTCGCGCCCACAACGAACAGGCCATGGCGCATGCGGCGATCGCCTATGCCAAGGCCAATTTCCGCCGCCGGTTCATGGCGGCGACCAGTTCGATCGGCCCCGGCGCGCTCAACATGGTGACGGCGGCGGCACTTGCGCATGTAAACCGGTTGCCCGTCCTGTTTCTCCCCGGCGACGTCTTCGCCAATCGTATCCCCGATCCCGTGCTGCAGCAGGCAGAGGATTTCTCCGACGGTACCGCGACGGTCAATGACTGCTTCCGGCCGGTGTCGCGCTATTTCGACCGCATCACCCGGCCCGAGCAGATCATCCCGGCGCTCAACCGTGCCATGCAGGTGCTGACCGATCCGGCCGAATGCGGACCGGTGACTTTGGCGCTCTGCCAGGACGTGCAGGCCGAGGCCTTTGATTACCCCGAGAGCTTCTTTGCCGAACGGGTCTGGCATCAGCGCCGGCCGCGTCCGGACCGTGGGGAATTGGCGTCCGCCGTGGCGGCGCTGAAGGCGGCAACAAAGCCCTTGGTGATTGCCGGCGGCGGCGTGCTTTATTCGCAGGCTTCCGGCGAACTGGCGAAGCTGGCGCAAGGCGCCGGCATCCCGGTCTGCGAGACGCAGGGCGGCAAATCCTCGCTGCCGGACGATCATCCGCTCAACATGGCGGCGGTCGGCGTCACCGGCACTTTGGCGGCCAACCGGCTGGCTGAAGAAGCCGATGTCGTGCTTGCCGTCGGCACCAGGCTGCAGGATTTCACCACCGGCTCGTGGGCGCTGTTCAAGAATTCCGGCAAGACCATCATCGGGCTGAACGTCCAGCCTTTTGACGCGGGCAAGCACCAGGCGTTGCCGCTGGTCGCCGATGCGGCGGAAGGGCTGGCCGAACTCGGCGCGGCGCTGAATGGCTGGCAGGCGCCGGCTGCCTGGACCGATAATGCGGCCAGCGGGAAGAAAGAATGGCAGGCCGAAGCCGGCAAGGTGACGGCCTCGACCAATGCCGCCTACCCGTCGGACGCGCAGGTGATCGGCGCCGTGCAGCGCGCCATGGGCTCCGACGTGATATTGCTTCATGCCGCCGGCGGCCTGCCCGGCGAATTGCACAAGCTCTGGCAGGCGGGCGCGCCCGGCTCCTACCACGCCGAATACGGCTTCTCGACCATGGGCTACGAGATCGCTGGCGGGCTCGGCGTCAAGATGGCGAAGCCCGACGAAGAGGTCGTCGTCATGATCGGCGACGGCTCCTATCTGATGCTCAATTCCGAGATCGCAACCTCGGTCATGCTCGGCCTCAAGCTGACCATCGTGCTGCTCGACAACAGGGGCTACGGCTGCATCAACCGGCTGCAGATGGCAACCGGCGGCGCCAACTTCAACAATCTGCTGAAGGACGCCCGCCACGAGATTTTGCCCGACATCGACTTCGCGGCGCATGCGGCAAGCCTCGGCGCCATCGCCGAGAAGGTTTCGTCGATCGCCGGGTTGGAAACGGCGCTGGCAAAGGCGAAAGGCGATAGCAAGACGACGGTACTGGTCATCGACACCGATCCACTGGTGTCTACCGATGTCGGCGGCCATTGGTGGGACGTCGCCGTGCCGGAAGTTTCTTCGCGGCCGCAGGTCAACGCCGCACGCAAAGCCTATGAAGAAAAGCGGCGGATGCAGAGTGTTGGTGATTGATGTCGGCGAATGAAAATTGAACGAACTGACATTGGAGTGACGACTTGAAAGCCAAACTGGGCATGTCCCCCATTGCATGGTGGAACGACGATCTTGCGGAACTCAGCGATGATGTGTCGCTGGAGGAATGCTTGGCGCAGTCGCGATCGGCGGGCTTCACCGGCATGGAAATGGGCCGCCGTTTTCCCAGTGATCCGAAAATCATGCTGCCGATCCTGAAGGAGGCCGACGTGACGCTCTGCGGCGGCTGGTTCTCCGGTACGCTGGTCGACGACGACATGGCCAGGAATAAGGATCGCATCCAACCGATGATCGATCTGTTCAAGGCGGTGAACGCGCCCTGCATCGTCTATGGCGAGGTCGGCCGCTCCATCCAGGGTGACCGCTCAAAGCCGCTCGCCACCAAGCCGAGGCTTTCGGACGACGAGATGAAAGCCTATGCGAGGCGTCTCACCCAGTTCGGCGAATGGTGCGCCGAGCAGGGCATGCCGCTCTCCTACCACCATCATATGGCGGCGGTCGTCGAGACCGAGCCGGAGCTCGACGCCTTCATGCGCTATTCGGGAGAAGGCATTCCACTGCTGCTCGACGCCGGTCATCTGGCCTTTGCCGGCGGCGATGTGCTGCGCGCCATCGACAACCATCACCGGCGCATCAATCATGTCCATGTCAAGGACGTTCGCATGGACGTGATCGAAAAACTCGATCGCCAAAAGCAATCCTTCCTCGATGCCGTGGCGCTCGGCGCCTTCACGGTGCCGGGCGATGGCTCGCTGGATTTTGGTGCCATTGTGGAAAGGCTGGCGAACTACGGCTATGAAGGCTGGTTCGTGGTCGAGGCCGAGCAGGATCCCAAGAAGAATCCGCCGCTCAGGATGGCGCAAGTCGGCTACAAGGAATTGATGCGGGTGATGACGGCCGCCGGCTACACGGTTGAAACGCAGGGCTTCCCCAATGCTTGAGCGACTCTATTCCCGGCGACGGGGCGATCCGATGCGGGGGCTGATCCGATGAAGGACTCCGAGCATCCGTTCTTCAGGCCCCTGTGGCGGCGCGTTGCCATCGTCGCCGTCTGCCTGGGCTGGGCCGTGGTCGAGTTTGCCACCGGCGTGCCGTTCTGGGGCACGATCGCGCTCGGCTTCGCCGGCTATGCCGTCTGGCAATTCTTCTATCTCTACAAGCCGGCCGACGGCGGCAAGGATTCGGCCGACACCGAACCAAAGGAGTGAGGCTGGATGTCGAAACTGCTCGTCAAAGCCGATAAGGGCCATGGCCGCGTCGCCCATGTGACGCCGCAAAACGCCGGC
Source organism: Mesorhizobium sp. L48C026A00 (assembly GCF_000502375.1). Taxonomy (NCBI): domain Bacteria; kingdom Pseudomonadati; phylum Pseudomonadota; class Alphaproteobacteria; order Hyphomicrobiales; family Phyllobacteriaceae; genus Mesorhizobium; species Mesorhizobium sp. L48C026A00. Next base: position 259,224 of record NZ_AYWU01000001.1, read on the forward strand.
TGGACCTATGTCGGTTTCGATCTGCATCGATTGCGGCCCGGCGAGACCGTCTCCGGACAAACCGCGAGCCGTGAAGTCTGCCTGGTGTTCGTCACCGGCGAGGGCAAGGCCAAGGCCGGCGGCAACGATCTCGGCCTGCTCGGCGAACGCATGTCGCCCTTCGAAGGCAAGCCGTGGTCGATCTATGTGCCGCAGGGCTCTGACTGGTCGGTGACCGCCGACACCGGTCTCGAACTCGCGGTCTGCTCAGCGCCGGGGCTTGGCGGCGGCCTGCCGGTCCGCGTCATTGCGCCAAAAGATCTCGGCCAGGAGGTTCGCGGCAAGGGCACCAACACGCGCTATGTCACCAACATCCTGCCGGAAGGCAAGCCGGCCGATTCATTGCTGGTGGTCGAGGTCATCACGCCTGGCGGCCACACGTCGAGCTACCCACCGCACAAGCATGACCAGGACAATCTGCCGGCCGAGTCCTATCTCGAGGAGACCTATTACCACCGCCTCAATCCGCCGCAGGGCTTTGCCTTCCAGCGCGTCTACACCGATGCCGACCGGAACGGGGCTCGTTCGCTCGACGAGGCGATGGCGATCGAGGACGGCGACGTCGTGCTGGTGCCCAAGGGTTATCACCCTTGCGCCGCCTGCCATGGCTACGACCTCTACTACCTCAACGTCATGGCCGGGCCGAAGCGGACGTGGAAGTTCCACAACGCGCCCGAGCACGAATGGCTGATGAAGGCCTGAGGCGCTGCCCGTCCGGGTCGGCAACTGGCCCAAGGCGAAAAAAATCGTCGGCTAATGACCCGCCTGAACAAGTTTGTTATCAGGAGCGATCATCAGCTTCGTCATTTCGTCATGCAAATCGCCTATGGCAGCGGGAGTTGACGAGGACTTTCGATGCGCTACGCTATCTATTTCACCCCCCGGCAGGACGAACCGCTGGCGCGGATCGCCGCCAATTGGCTCGGCCGTGACCCGTTCGGCGCCGCCACGAGGCCGGTCGAGGCCGTGGGCGAACTGTCGGCGGCGGAAGTCGCCTTCCATACCGCTTCGGCGCGCCGCTACGGTTTTCATGCGACGCTGAAGGCGCCCTTCCGGCTGGCTTCGAACGAAACGGAAGCCGCGCTTCGCGCGGCACTGGACGATTTCGCCGAAACGACGCCGGTGGTGACGATCCCACGGCTGGTCGTCAGCCAGATCGACGGCTTCTTCGCGCTGGTGCCGGAAGGGCCGCTGCCGGCGCTCAACCGCTTCGCCGACGACGTCGTGCGCGACTTCGACCGTTTTCGCGCGCCGCTGAGCGAGGCTGAGATCGAACGGCGCAGCCCTGACTCGCTGAAGCCGGCTGAATTCCGCAATCTCTGCCAGTGGGGTTACCCCTATGTCTTCGAGACCTTCCGTTTTCACATGACGCTGTCCGGCCGGGCCTCGTCACAGGAAGGCCCTCGTCTTCGCGCAGCAATCGACAGCCTGTTTGCGGGAGTCCTGCAACGGCCGGTGCCGGTGGACGCACTGACCCTGTTTGTCGAAACCGAACCTGGCGCCCCGTTCATGGTGCTCTCCCATCACGCGCTCGGGCGCCGCCCGGCGAGAAAAACCGCCTGAAATACAATTTGTTCAACCGCTTTTGTGCGACGCCAACTCATCCCAATCGGTGATTCAATTGGCTGCAAAAATGCTCCAAGGACTGCCTGAAATGACCGTCGAGACCGTTCTCAACAATGCCCGCATCGTGCTTGCCGACGAGATCGTCGAAGGCTCGATCGTGCTGCGCGACGGCTTGATCGCCGGGATCGATGCCGGCGCCGGCCGAAGCGGCGAGGACATGGGCGGCGATTTCATCATTCCCGGGCTGGTCGAGCTTCACACCGACCACCTCGAAGGCCATTACGCGCCGCGGCCGAAGGTGCGCTGGAACCCGATCGCCGCCGTTCTCGCCCACGACGCGCAGGTGGCGACCGCCGGCATCACCACCGTGCTCGATGCCTTGCGCGTCGGCATGGACGACGACGCCGACATGAATTCGGCCGACATGCGCAAGCTGGCCGATGCGATCGAGGACAGCGTCCAGCAGGACCGGCTGCGGGCCGACCATTTCATCCATCTGCGCTGCGAGGTTTCGGCGCCGGATTGCCTCGCAGCCTTCGCGCATTTTGACGGCGATGACAGGATCAAGCTGGCGTCGCTGATGGACCATGCGCCGGGACAGCGCCAGTTCGTCGATTTGGAAACCTATGCCTATTACTACCGGCGCAAGCTGAAGCTGACGGACCGCGAATTCCAGCAATTCTGCGAGAAGCGGATGGCGGAGTCGGCGACGAATTCGGGGCCGAACCGCGCCTTCATCGCTGCCGCCTGCCATCAGCGCGGCATCGTGCTGGCCAGCCATGACGACGCCACGACCGGCCATGTCGACGAGGCGATCGAACAAGGCGTCCGCGTCGCCGAATTCCCGACCACCAAAGAGGCCGCAAAAGCTTCGAAGGCCGCCGGGCTCGGGGTGCTGATGGGCGCCCCGAACGTCATGCGCGGCGCCTCGCATTCGGGCAATGTTTCGGCCCGGACACTCGCCGGCGAAGGCCTGCTCGACATATTGTCGTCCGACTACATCCCCTTCAGCCTGATCCAGTCGGCGTTTTTCCTCGGCGACGTTGTCGATGGCATCTCCCTGCCGCAGGCGGTGGCGATGGTTTCGAAGAACCCGGCCGAGGCAGTCGGCCTTGCCGACCGTGGTGTCATCGAGCAAGGCCGGCGCGCCGATCTGGTTCGCGTCCGTCTTGACGATCATGTCCCGGTTGTCCGCACGGTCTGGCGGCAGGGACGTCGGGTCGCGTGATGGTGTCGGCGTCGATCGAGCGTGAATTGTCCGCCGCGGCGTTTCCGATCCGCGACGGGGTGTTCGTCGCTGTCGTCGGGCCGAGCGGCGCCGGCAAGGACACGGTGATCGGCTATGCCCGGTCGCTGTTTGCCGACGAGACCCGGCTGGAGTTCGTGCGCCGGGTCATCACCCGGCCGAGCGACACGGCAAGCGAGGATCACGACACGCTGGCCGATGCGGCCTTCGTCGAGGCGGAAGCGGACGGCGCCTTCGCCATCTCCTGGGAGGCGCATGGCTTGCGCTACGGCATCCCGGCTGAAGTCGACCGGTCGGTGGCCAATGGCCGCGTCGCCATCGCCAATGTCTCCCGCGCCATCATCCCGGCGCTGCGTGATCGCTATGCCAATCTGGCTGTCGTCGAGATCACCGCATCGCCGCAGATCCTGGCCGAACGACTGGCGATGCGCGGCCGCGAGTCGCGCGGCGAAGTGCTGGCGCGGCTGGCGCGCAGCGCCAATGTGGCGTTGTCCGGGCCAGGCGTCACCCCGATCGACAATAGCGGCCAGCGCGAGGCGGCCGGCGAGCGTTTTGTCGAAGTGCTGCGCAAGGCAATGGCCTTCTCCGACCGGTCGGGCACGATTTAAGCCGCCTCTTACCTTCTCCCTCTGTGGGAGAAGGGAGAGGCGGAGCCGCTACTCCGCTGCCGCGCCGGCCGCGCCCTTGCGGGTTGCCTCCAGCATCAGCCGCCGCTCCCGGTACACGCCCCATTGCTGGTCGACCAGCACGCCGATCAAAATCACGCCGCCCATCACCGCGAAATTGAGCGAGGACGGGATGCCGAGCAGGTTGACGAGGTTTTGCAGTTCCTGCAGCAGAACCGTGCCCAGGATCACGCCGAGCAGCGAGCCTTCGCCGCCGCGCAGCGAGAAGCCGCCGAGCACGGCTGCGGCAATGGCGTAGAGTTCGTAGAACTGGCCGTGGCTGGCCGGCGAGATCGAGCGCGTGTACATGGCGAAATAGATCGCCGACAGCGCCGTCAGCACACCGCAGATGACATAGGCCGCCATGACGACGCGGCCGGTGCGGATGCCCGAATATTTCGCCGCCTCCTCGTTCTTGCCGATGGCGTAGAGGTAGCGGCCGAACACCGAACGGTGCAGCACCACCCACATCACGATGGCGATGACGATCAGCGCGATGAAGCTGTTCGGCACGCCATAGGATCGCCCGGCGGTCAGGAATTCGAGCTCCGGAAAGTTCTGCCCGAAGGCAAAGCCCGCCGTGCCGTCGGCTGTGTAGAACCGCGCCACGCCGCGATAGATCAACAGGCCGCACAGCGTCACCACGAAAGGCTGCAATTTGAGCCGCGTGATCAGCCAGCCATGTGCCAGCCCGATGATGCCGCCAAGCACCAGGATCAGCGGCAGTGCCACCGGCCATGCCATGCCGCGCGTGGCGATGAAATCGACGAACAGGACGCCGAGCAGCGCAACCACCGAGCCGACCGACAATTCGATGCCGCCGGTGATGATGACGAAGGCTTGGCCGATCGCCAGGATGCCGAACAGCCCGATCAGGTTCGAGGTGTTGGCGAGGTTGATCGGCAGCAGGAAGCGCGGATTGATGATCGCCACCACCGCTCCGACCACGAGGATCAGGATCAGCAGGCCGAGATCTTTCTTGCTCATCGTCTTCTCCCCAATGCCTGCCTAAGCAGGTTCCGCAAAAGTGTTGCGCGGTTTTGCGACCGGAACCTGCGCCAAACAAAAGCTATTTCGGCTGCTTGCCGACGGCCAGCAGCAGCACGTTTTCCTGGCTGAACTGATCCTTGTCGAGAATGCCTGAGATCTGGCCCTCATGCATGACTGCGATGCGGTCGGAGACGCCGATCACCTCCTCCATGTCGCTCGATATCATCAGCACGGCGACGCCGGCATCGGCCAGCGCCCGCATCAGCCCGTAGATCTCCGCCTTGGCGCCGATGTCGATGCCGCGGGTCGGCTCGTCGAGGATCATCACCTTGGGGCTCATGGCCAGCCACTTGGCCAGCACCACCTTTTGCTGGTTGCCGCCCGACAGCGTGCCGGTGCGAGTCGCCACCGAGGGTGCCTTGATGCCGAGATTGCGTTTCTGCTTCTCGGCGGTGACGGCTTCGGCGCGGGCAGAAACCAGGGATCGCCGGGCATGCGCCGGCAGATTGGGAAGCGAAATATTCTGGGCAATCGACAGGTCAAGCAGGATGCCGGTCAGCTTGCGATCCTCGGGGACGAGGAAGATCCCGTTGGCCACAGCGTCGGCCGCCGAACCAAGAACCAGATCTTTTGCATCAAGCTGGAGCGCGCCGCCAAGGCTCTTCTCGATGCCGAAAAGCACGCGCGCCAGCTCCGTGCGGCCGGAGCCGACAAGACCCGCCAGGCCAAGGATTTCGCCGCGCCTGACGCCGAGATCGACCGGTCGGTCTGGATAGGCGCTGGTGCGAACGGCCTTGGCCGACAGTGCGACGGCGCCGGGCGGGCGGGCCGATTCTGCGGCCTTCTCCCGCTCCTTCAGCATGCGGCCGATCATCAGCTTGACCATAGAGTCGTGGTTGATGGCGTTCTTCGGCAGCGTGCCGGCAAGCATGCCGTCCCTCAGCACGACGACGCGATCGGCAACCCGCTCGACCTCGTGAAGGCGATGCGAGATGAAGATGACGCTGATGCCGTCGGCCTTCAGCGCCTTGATGACATCGAGCAGCTTGTCGGTTTCGGCAAGGGGCAGGCTCGACGTCGGCTCGTCGAGGATGACCAGCCGCGCCTCGATCGACAGCGCCTTGGCGATTTCGACCATCTGCTGCTGGGCAAGCGACAGCGCCGATACCGGGGTGTTTGCCGAGAAATTGGCGCCCACGCGTTTGAGCAGCGGCGCCGCCAGCGTGCGCAGCCTGGTGCGGTCGACAAGCCTGAGCGGACCGGCGCGCAACGGCTCGCGGCCGAAAAAGATGTTGGCGGCAACGTCGAGGTTTTCGAACAGGTTGAGTTCCTGGTGGACGAAGGCGATGCCGGAACCGATGCTGGCCTCGACCGTCAGCCCCTCATGGGCGACGCCGTCGACGGTGATCGTACCGGTGTCGGGTGTGGTCACGCCGCCGAGGATCTTCATCAGCGTCGACTTGCCGGCGCCGTTTTCGCCGACGAGGCCGATAACCTCGCCAGGCCTGACCTCCAGCGAAAACCCGTCCAGCGCGACCACGCCGGGATAGGTCTTGCGCACGCCCTCGAGACTGAGGAACGGGGCAATCGTGGATGCGCCGATGGATGCGTCGGAATAGTTCATCATGCCTGACAGCAGTTGGCGGGCCGGCCTCCCCGCAGATTGACGAGCCTGATCAGGTCCGTCAATAACAAGCGGAGCCAGTCACGCCAGCGTCGCGCTGCCCCTCACCCCTAACCTCTCCCCGTAAAGAACGGGGAGAGGGATTCGCCAGCGTTGCAACCACTGCCCTTCTCCCCGTTCTGCACGCGGAGAAGGTGGATGAGGGGCCAGCGCCGACGACGCTCAATTTCCGGACATCGCTTTCAGATTGGCGGCATAGGCGTCGACGTCGTCCTTGCCGATGATCTTGGTCGGGATGATGATCAGGCCGTTCTCCGGAATGCCCGACTTGTCGCCCTCGAGATAGGCCGCCATCAGCTTCATGCCCTGGTAGGCCCATTCGAAGGGCTGCTGCACGACGGTGGCGGCAACGGTGCCTTCCTTCACGCCGCCGAGCGTGATCGGATCGTCGTCGAAGCCGACGACCGTGATCTGGCCGAGCTTGCCGGCGTCGCGCAGCGCTTCATAGATGCGCGGGGTGTTGTAGGAATAGAAGCCGACCATGCAGGTGACGTCGGGGCTGGCGACCAGCGCGTCCTCGACGTTCTTCTTGGCGCGGGCCTGGTCGATGTCGTCGCCACGCACGTCGATCAGCTCGATCTTGGTGCCGGCGAGCCCTTCCTTCATGCCTTCGATGCGCTCTTTGGCATTGTCGGCGCCGAGCAGGCCGACGAAGCCGAGGCATTTGCCGCCGTCGGGCATCGCCTTCTTGGCGATCTCGGCCGCCTGCTTGCCGGCATCGATGTTGGACGAGCCGATATAGGCGATACGCTTGGTCTGCGGCGCGTCGCTGTCGGTGGTGAACAGCGCCGTCTCCGAGGCGATCTTGTTGAGCCCGTCGGTCGAGGTCTTGGGATCGACGGCCGAAACCATGATCGCCTTGACGCCGGCCGTCACCAGATCATCCATCAGCCGCTGCTGGATGGCGACCGACGACTGTTCCGGATATTTGAGCTCGAGATTGTAGTTGGGCAATTCGGCCTGGGCCTTCTTGACGCCGGCTTCGGCCGCCTTCCAGAAATCGGAAGCGCCGTTGACGACGAAGGCCAGCGTCGGTTTGTCCTGGGCACCGGCGATCGCCGTGAAGGACAGACCGAGAGCCAGGGCCGCTGCGGCGACGGACACATTTCGTATCGCAGATTTCATGTTCAACCTCCCGTTTGATCCAGTCATTTTCGCTGATCTGAACTTTGTCGAATGCGGCTTGGACGCCCTCCTCCTCAAGGGTGCTGGCAGCGAAAGAACGGCGCCATCCCAGCCGCGATTTTGGACTTTAGAGACTCATTGGCAGTTCGTATAGTCGGATTTGTCTGACATTTCAGTAATTGCGTGGCGTTGCTTTGCCGGCCCAAGAGCCCGGATGCCGCGCCACACGCCTGCTTCCCGTCATGGCCCGTTCGGTCCCGAGCCGGGCATGACGAATTGAGAATAGAACGCTTACTGCTATTAGTAAATAGTATTAGTCTCTGGTTGGAAACCTGGTTGTCGCTGGCGAATGGCTGCCTGCCGTGTGGTGAGAAAGGGAACCTTGAAATTGGATCACGTTCCCAGCAATCGATCTTCCAGAACCGCGTATCGCTGTCTCCGTGCTGCTAGCCATTCGGCTGCCAGGATGATAATAATGATTAATCGAGTGCCTGTTTTATAAATGCGAAGCGCCGTCGGCCGTCTTGCCGTCTTTAATGATGTCCCAGGACGACCGCTGGTTAGCCAAGCCGGGAATATGGAATACAATGCCATGAGCGAACCAACGGATCTGCGCGATCCTGCCCTCGAAGCCTCCCGGCGCCGAAAGCCATCGGCCAAGAATCCCAAGAGTCGCGTCACCATGACCGATATCGCCAGGGCCGCCGGCTGCTCGCAGGCAACGGTTTCGTTCGTCCTCAACAACACGCCGGGCATAAGGCTCTCGCAGCAGACCCGCGATCGGGTGATTGAGGCCGCGCGGGGTCTCGGCTATGCGCCACCAGCCTTCTCTGCTCTTCGCAGCCCTATCGCCTCGTTCGAAGGGCTGGACGGGGTGATCGGCTTCGCAGTCGATCAACTGGCGACCAGTCCCGAGGCAGTCGTCGCCATAGAAGGAGCGCGCCAAGCCTCGTGGAATGCCGGGAACGTCGTGCTGGTCGCTCAGACTTTGGGTGATTCCGTCATGGAGCCGCGCGCGATTGCGGCACTGACCAAGCGAGGCATTTCGGCGCTGATCTACATGACCATCTTCACGCGCGAGATCGCCGCGCCCGACTATCTCTACGACCTCGATATCCCGGTCATCCTGCTCAATTGCTATACCGCCGACTACGCCTTCCCCGCCGTGGTGCCGAGCGAAATCGCCGGCGGGCAGAGTTCCACCCGCCACCTGATCAGCCATGGCCACCGACGCATCGCCACCATCACCGGCGAGCCGTGGATGCAGGCGGCGCAGGATCGGCTGAAGGGCTACCGCCGGGCGCTGGCGACGGCCGACATCCCGTTCGATGCGGAGCTGGTGGTCGAGGGCGACTGGTCAGCGAGCGCCGGCTACGCCGCGACCGTCAAGCTTCTGGCGCTCAAGGACCGCCCAACCGCAATCTTCTGCCAGAACGACCGAACCGCGATCGGCTGCTACGAAGCGCTGAAGGAAGCCGGCCTGCACATCCCTGGGGATATTTCCGTGATCGGCTATGACGACGAGGAAATCGCCCGGCATCTGTTCCCGCCTTTGACGACGTCGATCCTGCCGCATATGGCGATGGGGCAATGGGCGATCGAGCAATTGGAAGTCCCTGCACCGCCCGGCCGCGGCCGCTACCCCATTACCAAGCTTGAATGCCCGCTGGTCGAGCGGGAATCAGTCAGTGCTGTGGCGCCTGGGCGCACACACGGGCTGACAGCCAGCTGAGCACCTCCAGACTTCCGTCAATGCAAACGCCGTACTGATGCCGCTCCAAGCCGGACAAGCGCCCCGCAAAGGGCAGTGGCCCGAATTGTCGCCTGGCATGGTGGATCGGGATTCTTGTATTACGAGTTCTGCGGATTGACATACGGTTGCTGCAGTCTGGTTGGATCCAAGGGTAAATCTGATCTGGTTCGCCGTTCCGCGCCGGCCTTCGAGCCCGATCTCCTCGCTGACTCGTCCATGCGGGTCGGCAACCCGCCAGAAGTTGTACTGCCATGAAGCTCCAGCATCGCCATGGCCCGCAGCGCGATTTCGTCGGTTACGGCCGGCGGCCGCCGCAGATCATCTGGCCGGACGGACGTCTGGCTGTTTCCGGCCGAGGGCGAAGCGCCATGAGCCAACTTCCAACTCGCATGGCGAACGGCATCCTTAAGCATCGGTGCGGGAAGGGAATTGCTCACCCCAACGGCATAACGCCTCTGCTCCAGCATTGAGCGCCGCTCCGCTTTCTGTCAACGAATAGACGACCTTGGTCGGCGATCCCGGATAGACTTCTCGGTTCACAAGCCCGTCAGCCTCCAGTTCGCGTAATTGCTGCGTCAGCATCTTTTCACTGATCGCCGGAATGGACTGCCTCAATCGGCCGAACCTGCGAGACGCCGTTCCAAGCTCACAAAGAATGTCCACTTTCCACTTCCCTTCGATCGCCTTGATCGCCGTTGCGAAGCCGCAATTGCCCGTCGGCTCATTCATGATGCTCTCCTTACCCTTGGGTAACCACTTACCTCCAGGTGCGTATTGTGCGCGCCATTCACTCCGACATACCTCTGCCCTTGACGGCAAAACCATGGCGCCGCTCGCCTATCGGCGTCTATTGGCATGGAGTGTTGCAATGAAGCTTTCAATCAGCGTTGTCGGGACGGGTCGTATGGGATCGGCGCTCGCCCGCGCCCTGCTCCGGTCGGGATATCGGACGACGGTCTGGAACAGGACGAAACAGAAGGCCGAACCGCTGGCCACGCTCGGCGCCACTGTCGCGGGGTCCGTCCTGGAAGCTGTCAATGCGGCTGAAATTGTCATTGTGAACGTAAGCGACTACCAGGCAACCGCTGCAGTTCTGCACGACGATGCTGTTGCTTCAGCTATTCGCGGCAAGCTGGTCGTGGAACTCACTTCGGGAACGCCGCATGGCGCACGTGAATCCGCTGAATGGTTTGCCGAGCACGGAGCCAGCTATCTCGATGGCGCAATCATGGCCACGCCGGATTTCATCGGCACAGATGCCGGGACGATACTGATCTCGGGGCCAAGGCAGGCTTTCGACGCGAACGAGGAGATGTTTCGTGCCTTGGGCGGCAATGTCCAGCATATCGGGGAAGAGCCGGGACGTGCGAACGCACTTGATAGCGCGCTGCTTGCTCTCATGTGGGGCGCGCTGTTCGGCACGCTGCATGCGATCGCCGTGAGTCAGGCCGAAGAGATCGACCTCGGCGAGTTGGCTCGGCAGTGGACCGCAACAGCACCTGTTGTTGACGGGCTTGTCGCCGACCTGATCAAGCGAACGGATGCTGGCCGTTTTGCCAGCGACGATGAGACGCTTTCGTCGATCTCCCCGCGCATTACGGCGCATTCCAGCATCTTTTGGAGCTGATGGAGGCGCGCAAGATCGACCGCTCTGTGGCCGACGGTTACGACGCGATCTTCCAACGGGCGATTGCAGCTGGCCACTTACATGATGATTTCGCAGCGTTGTCGCAATTTCTGGGATGTCCGGATAAGAGATCTCTCCGATCTGGAGTGCGAGGCGGATCCCTTCTGACTGGCTGAGCGGATTTGGTCTCCGGCCTTATTGAGGCGGACCACGCTTTGCCGTCAGCCAGCGGGATCGGGCTTTGTTGTCCGAGCATGGGCCGGTCAGACCAGTGACCTACCTGGGGGAATAGAATGCCTTTGACGCTTCTCATCGATTCGTACTGTGCTGCTTGGTCCGATCAGAACGCCGAGCAGCGGCGGGCATTGCTGTTACCGATCTGGAGCGATGGCGCGACATACACAGACCCTACAGTCCATGCGACTGGCGCGGAAGAACTGCTCGCGCACATCGCAAGAGTTCTGGCCAAGCGTCCCGGTGCCCGCATCCTACGGACAAGTGACGTGGATGTTCATCATGGGATCGGACGCTTTGCGTGGAAGTTTGTGATGCCTGATCGATCGTCCTTCCCTGAGGGTTTGGACATAGCCTTCCTCGACCCTGGTCATAAGCGAATAACGCGTATCATCGGCTTTTTTGGGCCGTTGGCACGGTCAAGCTGATCGACCAGCGCGTGCCTGCCCGTGCGCCACCAGCCGATCGATAATCTCGCAATAGCGACGCCGCTTGCCGCCATCGCCTTGGAATACATGCTGATATCGGTGGCGAGGATGGGACGGAATGCGACTGGGGCGAAGTGCTGGCCTGGGAACCGCCAAACCGCATCGTCCTGGCATGGCGGATTCGCGCCGACTGGCAATATGATCCGTCGCTGCTGACCGAAGTCGAGGTCAAGTTCTCCGAGGCCGGCGAGAACGCGACTCGCGTCGAGCTCGAGCATCGTCAGCTTGAGAACATGGGCGCGGCCGGTGAAGCGGTGCGTGAGATCTTCGAATCCGATCGTGGCTGGAGCTGTATCCTGCAAAACTATGTCCGGTTGATCGAGAAGCGGTAGGCTGCCAACCGATCGGCCAACTGACTTACCCTTTGAGTACGTGAAAGCTGCGCTTCAATTCGCAACGCAAGTGCTATAGTGAGACCAGGAAAGCGGCTCGCCGCTTACCGAGGCAACGAAAGCGAAAGCGTATTGGTCGCAGTGTATGCAAGCCGTAGCGATGGGATGAGACGAGGCGGCCGAGGACGGGACGGGCCTGGCGTCCTGCTCAGCCTGGGTGCCGGTCTGCGGCTGCTGGCTTCGCTGCTCTTTTTGCTCTGGACCATTCCTGCGGCAACAGCCGACCAGGTTGCGCATGACCTTGCCGAAGGCCAAATCGGCGAGACCGAACCGGTCACACACCCGACTGTCCTTGCCCGCAGTATTGCGCGCCACGTCGGTGCTGAGACTTCCCGTGTCAAGACACCTGTCATTGCGAGAGATGGCAAGCCGTTTTGCATTATCGCGGATTTGCGGCTGCCGCTCGAAACTGCGTCAGCCGCACCGTTTGGCATATGGTCTGACGGCCGGCCGGAACTGTCGCCGATCCGCGCCTTTGATGCGCGCGCGCCTCCGCTTCTCACGGCGTGAACCTGGCCGCGCGACCGCGGCTCTAGACTCGCAAAACTTCACATCGCGTTCCGTTCGTCGAGTTGCTCGCCGATCGGAACGCCAAAGCTCTTGTCGGAGGCGGTTTGCGCCCGATATGGGCTGAACGGACAAGAACATGCTGCATTTTTCGCGCTGGAAGACCATTCTCATCTGGCTGACGGTCCTGGCCGGTATTCTTTACGCAGCTCCCAATCTGGTTCCCGCCTCCACTCTGGCATCGCTGCCGAATTGGCTGCCCAAGCAGCAGCTGACGCTGGGGCTCGACCTGCAGGGCGGCTCGCACATCCTGCTCCAGATCGATCGGCAGGACCTTGCCAACGAACGTCTCGAAGCGGCACGCGACGAGGTCCGCACATCGCTGCGCGATGCCCAGATCGGCTATACCGGGCTTGCCGGCACCGCCAATTCCATCCAGGTCCGCATTCGCGACCAAGGCCAGATCGAAGCGGCGAAGAGCGCGCTCGAAAGGTTGGCGCAGCCGATCTCGACGGGCATGTTCATGAGCGGCTCGGTGACCGAGATGGAGATGACCGAGCCGGAACCGGGCCTGCTNCGATCTCGACGGGCATGTTCATGAGCGGCTCGGTGACCGAGATGGAGATGACCGAGCCGGAACCGGGCCTGCTGCGCTTCACGCTGACCGAAGCCGGGATCGACTACCGGATCGCCGCGGCGCTGACCCAATCGATCGAGGTGGTGAGCCGGCGCGTCAACGAACTCGGCACGACCGAGCCGATCATCCAGCGCCAAGGATCGGACCGCATCATGGTCCAGGTGCCGGGCCTGCAGGATCCGCAGCGGCTGAAGGATATCCTCGGACAGACGGCTAAGCTGACCTTCCAGATGGTCGACCAGTCGATCCCGGTCGAGGAGGCGATCTCCGGCCGCCCGCCGGCGGGCTCGACGGTGATGTATTCGACGGAAGAACCGCGGGTTCCGCATCTGATCGAGAACCGGATCATCGTTTCCGGCGAAAACCTTGTCGATGCGCAGGCAACCTTCGACCAGCGCACCAACGAGCCGGTGGTCTCGTTTCGCTTCGACAGCCGCGGCGCCACCCGCTTCGGTCAGGCTACCCAGGCCAATGTCGGGCGCCTGTTCGCGATCATCCTCGACAACGAGGTGATCTCCGCGCCGCAGATCCGCGAACCGATCCTGGGCGGCACCGGGCAGATATCCGGCAGTTTCACGGTGGAGAGCGCGAACGATCTTGCGGTCCTGCTGCGCGCCGGTGCACTGCCTGCCGACCTCACCATCGTCGAGGAGCGCACCGTCGGTCCGAGCCTCGGCAGCGATTCGATCGAGGCGGGCCAGTTCGCGGCAATCATCGCCGGGGTCCTCGTCGTCGGCTTCATGCTGTTCGCCTATGGGCGACTGGGGTTGATCGCGAATATCGCGCTCCTCGCGAATGTCGCACTGATCATCGCCGTCCTGTCCGTGCTCGGGGCGACGCTGACGCTGCCTGGCATCGCCGGCATCGTGCTGACGATGGGCATGGCGGTCGATTCCAACGTCATCATCTTCGAGCGCGTCCGCGAAGAGAACCGCCAAGGGCGCTCGATCGTGCAGTCGATGGATTCCGGGTTCAAACAGGCGCTGGCGACTGTGGTCGACGCCAACGTGACGACGCTGATCGCCGCCGTCATCCTGTTCTTCCTCGGCTCGGGGCCGATCAAGGGGTTTGCCGTCACCCTCGCCATCGGTATCGTCACCACCGTGTTCACGGCGTTCACGCTGACGCGTTGGCTGGTCGCGTTCTGGCTTCGCCGGCAGCGGCCGAAAACCATGCCCGCCGGTGTCATGCGGCTGGTGCCCGACGACACGCGCGTGCCGTTCATGGCCTTCAGAAAATACGCCTTCACGCTGTCCGTGCTGTTGTCGATCGCTTCGGCGGTGCTGTTCTTCACTGTCGGCATGAACTACGGCATCGACTTCCGCGGTGGTTCGAGCATCGAGGTGCAGGCAAAGGGCCAGCAGGCCGACATCGGCGACATCCGTGAGCGGCTGACGGGTCTCGAACTGGGCGAGGTGCAGGTGCAGGAGTTCGGCTCGGCCCGGGATGTGCTGATCCGCATTGGCACACAGGGGGGCGGCGACGTTGCCGAACAGTCCGCCGTCGAGAAGGTAAGAAGCGCGCTCGAAACCGACTACGAGTTCCGCCGCATCGAGGTTGTCGGTCCGACAGTGTCCTCCGAACTCGCGTTCAACGGCACAATGGGCGTGCTCGCCTCGCTGCTGGCGATGCTCGTCTACATCTGGATCAGGTTCGAGTGGCAGTTCGGGCTCGGCGCCATCATTTCGACGTTCCACGACGTGATCCTGATGGTCGGCTTCTACGTCGTCGCCGGCATAGAGTTCAATTTGACCTCGATTGCCGCGATCCTGACTATTGTCGGCTATTCCATCAACGATACGGTTGTTGTCTATGACCGGGTCCGCGAGAATCTGCGCCGCTATAAAAGGATGCCGATTGCCGAGCTGCTCGACCTGTCGATGAACCAGACGCTGGCGCGAACGGTCCTGACCGGCGTGACCACGCTGTTTGCGCTGGCGGCGCTTTCGATCTGGGGCGGCGAGGTGATCCAGTCCTTCACGGTCGCAATGATCTTCGGCATCCTCGCCGGGACCTATTCCTCCATCTTCGTCGCCGGGCCGCTGCTGATCCTGTTCAAGCTCCGGCCGGGCGCCCTCAGCCAGGAGGAAGCCGCAGTGGCGAAAGAGCCGCCGGCGCAACAGGCCTTGTAATGGGCGGTGCCATCTCTTTGGGTCCGCTGTAGCTCCAGCGCGGCCGCCTGCTCAAGGCTGACACCCGGGACGAGCGGGTCCGCGTGACGGTGCTCGAGCCGCCATTCGCGTTCGTCCGAGCGATGCACCGCTCAGCCGGCAGAATTGCATGTTGATCTTGCTGATGCCAATGATATGATTTCAGGATTATGCTGAATGAAATTGATCTTTCGCGCACCGATCTCAATCTCCTCGTCCTCTTCGAGGCCGTGCTCGGAGAGGGCCACGTGGGCCGGGCGGCGGACCGGCTTAACCTGACGCCATCGGCAGTCAGTCACGGACTCGGCCGGCTGCGCCGGCTCCTCAACGATCCGCTGTTCCTGAGAACGCCCAAGGGCGTGGTGCCGACGGCTCGTGCAACGGAACTGGCCGCGTCGATCGCCGACGTTCTGGCGCGCGTGCGCAGCGTGATGGCGACTGCCGCGCCCTTCGATCCCGCCACGGCCATGCGCCGGTTCGCAATCGGCGCACCGGACGGTGTCTCAGCCGTGATCCTGCGCCCGCTCCTCGCCGAACTCAGCCGGATTGCGCCACACATCGACGTCGGCGTGCGTCAGATCTTGCCCTCGCCAGCCCGCGTCTGGCGGAGCGCGATTGTCGATCTCGAGGCGCACGCCATCGATATCGCGATCATTCCGTCCGACGACATCCCGCCTCGCTTCGAAAAGCGCTGCATCTACGAAGAGGACTTTGTCATTGCCATGCGCCCTGGACATCCGTTCGCGCGTGATCCGAGCCTGGAGCGATACTGCAGCATGCAGCATCTGGTCGTCTCGGACAGCGGCGATCCTTACGGCTTCGTCGATGAACAACTGGCCAAGCAAGACCGGGCGCGACGGGTTGCGTTGACGGTTCCGAACTTCATGTTCGCGCTTGCCGTCATCGCCGAGACCGACCTCATCTCGGCCCTGCCGCGGCGGTTCGTTGCCATGCATGCGGGGCGTTTCGGCGTGCTGAGCCTCGATGCCCCGTTGCCGTTGCCCGGCTTCCGGCTCAACGCCGTCGCTCCCAAGGTCGCGATGATGGATGCGGGCGTGGCATGGCTCTTCGATCTGCTTGCAGGAGTGGAGCAGACTGCGCAGAAGCACCACAGCGGGCGATCATAGCTCGGAAAGCTTCTCGGCGCCGCCCGCGTGGATGAAATTGACAATTGCGTTTCCGCTACCGGGGACGTCCACTTGCGCCTCGACCGAGCGATTGCCGGCAGCATCTCTTCTTATTGGCATTGACCCTCCTTTGCTTGCCGATTGGCTGGTGAGGGGTGCGCCGTCACGACAAGGCGGTGCGACCGTCCCTGCGGCGCGGTTTCGTCGTGATAGCGTGCCGCCAGCGTGGTGATGGCCTCAGTCAATTCACGCGTGAACGAGGCGCGGTCGGCGGCGGAGCGGAAGCGGATTTCGGTGTCGATCGCCAAGGTCGCCAGGCGCTTGCCGGCATCGGTGGCGGCGCGCTGGAGAGCGCCAATCTCCCGCACCAGCCGAGCGCCGAGTGCGATGAGGTAGCTTGCCGACAGGCGGTCCGGGGTGCGGTTCGGATCGGCGCCGACCGGACCCAGCGCGCTCGTCGAGACGACATAGCTTGTGGCGCTCGCCACCATCAGCCGCTCGGTCAGGCCACCCCACTTGCGCGTGTCTGCAACCTGGACAAGCCCGTGCTCCTCCAGAGCATGCAGGTGGTAATTGATCTTCTGCCGCTTGAGGCCGAGGCGTGTGGCGAGGGTAGCGGCCGAGGCCGGCTCCCGCAGTTCTGAAAGGAGTTGACTCCGAACGGGCTCCAACGCGGCGGCGGCCGCGCTCGGCCGATCTATGACTTCGATATCGAGCATGCAGCCCTCACATTGACAATCATTCCTGTCAATGCGCGTTGACGAGTGTAATTGTCAAGAGCGAAAGGGCCGCTTCGTCCGAACTTTCCAGCTGGCTGCGGCTGCAGCAAGCGAGCCAGCTATCGCCCACTGCGGAAGTCGATGCGTCCCGCAGACGGCCCCGCACGGGGCAATTGCAATGACGGTGCCGTTCGTTGTAGCCATTGCGACCGCTTGATTTTGGAGGAGACGCAGCATGGACCGATTCACTGGCAGTTGCCTGTGCGGCAGCGTCCGGATTGTGGCGTCGGGGCTCCCATACCGGGTCGGCATCTGTCATTGTCTCGACTGCCGCAAGCACCATGGCGCCCTTTTTAACGCTTCGGCGGTGTTCCCCCAGGATGCGGTGACGATCGAAGGCGAGACGCGCGACTACGCCGGGCGGTTTTTCTGCCCCCGCTGCGGCTCGACAATTTTCGGACGCACCGCAGACGAAATCGAAGTGAACCTGGGATCACTGGATGCCCCTGACCAACTGATGCCAACCTACGAAAGCTGGATAATCCGTCGCGAGTCCTGGTTGCCGCCGTTTCCGCTCACGGGGCGGTACGAGCGCGATCGTGACGCCACGAGTCGCTTTGAGGAATAGTCGCACGAACGGTGCGAAAGCGTTTGGGAGGCCGGCACGTCACTCCGGAAGACCGGCCTTGCGGAAGCCATCGACGAAATGCTCGAGCGTCACAGCGTCGCGGAATGGCTCCGTCGCGGCCCAGTGCCGGGTGGTGAAATGCGGGTTGCCGACGAGGAACAGTTCGGCCTCTGCGCGCGCCTCGTCGACTTGGCCCAGTTGGGCAAGGCTTGCCGCCAGGAAGCGGCGCGAGCTTGTACGATAAGTCTCGTCCCTGCGCAGTGTTTCGACAGCCGCTTCGTATTGGCCGGCCGCATATTGCGCCTGGCCAAGCGTCAGATAGTACCAACTTGCCGGAAACGGGTTCAACCGGAACGCCTTGCGAATGTGCTCAAGGCCTTCCTTGACCCGTCCGGCCAGGACCGCGATGTCGGACAATGCCGCCCAGGCATCGGCCTCGTTCGGATCGAGCTCGATCGCCCTGGCGAATTCCGCATCCGCCTCGGCGAAGCTGCGCTCATAGGCAAGCAGGTAAGCCAGAACCCAGCGGCAGCCGGCATCGTTCGGATCGATCGCCACGGCTTTGCGCGCCAGTTCCAACGCAACGCTACGGGACGTTTCGGTTGGTCCGCCGGAATGCACCCATCCCATCCAGTGGTTCATGGCAAGCCAGCGATAGGCCTCGGCATATTCCGGATCGAGCGAAACCGCGCGGGTAAGCATCAGATGCGCTTCGCGCGCCGTCTGCGGCGTGTCATCCATCAGCTTGCGCGCCCGCACGCAGAGATCGTAGGCCTCAAGACTTTTGGGCCGGTTGCGCGGCGGCGGTGCGCGCAGCCTGCCGAGCAACGCCTCGACGATCTTGCCGGTGACCTCGTCCTGAACGGCAAAAATGTCTTCCAGGCTGCGATCGAAGCGTTCTGCCCACAAATGGTCGCCACTCACTGCGTCGACCAATTGGGCGTTGATGCGCACGCGCCCCGCAGCACGTCGTGCGCTCCCCTCCAGCAGGTAGCGCACGCCGAGATCCTGCGCGATATCGCGCACGTCCATCGCCTTGCCTTTGTAGGCGAAGGCCGAGTTGCGTGCGATGACGAACAGCCCGGAGATCCTAGACAGGTCGGTAATCAGGTCTTCGGTCAAGCCATCCGCGAAGGATTCCTGCTCGGGATCGTTGCTGACATTGACAAAGGGCAGCACCGCTATCGATGGCTTGCCGGGCAGCGGCAAAGGTTTTCGCTTCGCGCCGAGCTGTTCGACGGCCCCCGTGAAGCGGTAGCCGACGCGCGGGACCGTGGCGATCCATTCGCCGCCCCCATTACCGGCATCGGCGGCCGGGCCAAGCAGCTTTCGCAGCAGCGCGATCTGCACGGTGAGGTTGCCTTCCTCGACGGCCGTGCCCGGCCACGCCGCGTCCATCAACTCGGCCTTCTCGAGGATCTCGCCGGCTCGTCCAACGAGCGCCGCAAGCAGCTTTAGCCCGCGGTAGCCTAAGGCAACGGGGACATCGTTGCGAAGCAGCGTTCCCGCACCGGAATCAAGCACGAACGGACCAAAGGCAAAGCGCGATCCCTGCATGCGGCGTATCTTTAGCCCGTTTGGAAGTTTTGAGAACTATTTGGCAGAGCTTAATTACGACGCTGTTCGTATCCTGCAGAATTCAGCCTCTTTCAGGTCGAAGGTCCCTGGACCTCAAACCTATGGAGGTTGCTATGAACGATACTCTTGCATCGGCCCCGCATCAGGCAGGGGGAACGCCGGTGGAGCCGGCGGGAATATTGCGTCGGCAACACAGCCTGGCGACCCTGAGAAGCATTATCGCGGCGTGGGACGAGCGGAAACGCTTTCGCTGGGAACTTGAGCAAATGGCGAAGGACAATCCCCATTTGATCGACGACATCGGTCTGACGAGACGGCAGGTCGAGGCAGAGATCGCCAAGCCCTTCTGGCGACGATGATCCTCGTCGCCGCAAGGTCGCGAAGCCGATAACCGTCATCCTCGCCCCTGGTGCGCCAAAAGCATTTCGGAACGGTGGGAGAAGCTGGGCCGCCGATCCGGTCCCAAAATCGAGCGTTCGCGTGCGTCAGCGGGGCGGCCTTTTTCCCCTAGTCGTCGTCGTCATCATCCGTGTAGCGGTCGCGATAGCGGCGACGATCATAGTCCTGGTAACGACGGGAGGATCGGTCCTCCTGGTAAACCCTGCGCTTGACGTAGGTCTCACAATAGTCGTCTTCACAGTAGGTCTCGACAATCCGCTCACGCACAACGCCGTTGTTCGACGAGCTATTCGAGCTTGTGTTCGAGGACTGACTGTCCGCGTGGGCAACGACTGTCGCCATCATCGTCGCTGATGTCACCAGTAGGAACTTCATACGCATGGCTGCCTCCATTTTTGGCTAGATGGCGCAACGCAAAGCCAAATCGAGGTGAAACTCAACGGCTGGGCATGCAGAGCGTGCACCGCAGTCCAGCCCAAAGAAGTTCGCCGGACAGGATGAAACTGGGAACTCATATATTGTTGTTGCGCCTTTTCTGAGATCACCGCTCGGAGCGGTCCGCCTTGCGCTTCATAAACTGCCCTTGCCGCCCCGGCTGAACAGCCAAAATCGGACCCAACCGGTCATTGGTCAAGGGGAAGGTCACTCCGGCTTACCCGAGCAATGGAACTGTTCACCCCAGCGGCATAAGCCCTCTGCCCCGGCACAGAGCGTCGATCCGCTTTCCGTCAACGAATAGACGGCCTTCGCCGGAGAACCCGGATGGACTTTTCGGTTCACAAGCCCGTCTGCCTCGAGTTCTCGCAGCTGCTGCGTCAGCATCTTTTCGCTGATCGCCGGAATTGACTGCCGCAGCCGGCCGAACCTGCGTGGTGTCGCGCCGAGTTCGCAGATGATGTCCAGCTTCCATTTGCCGGAGACCATCTTTATCGCGGTTGCAAAACCATTCTCGGTGGGTTTGTTCACCTTGCCCTCCTTACCGGCAGGTAACCACTTACGCATCCGTGCGTATTGGTGTCGCGCTTCCCAAATCATAGCTCTTCCTCGGAACGACAAGCGAGCCGAGCGTTGCGCCAATCAAAATATGGATGTCGGAATGATGCCTGCAATCGGTGCCCTGGACACTGGACGTATGGGATCGGAACTCGCCCGTGCGCTGCCTGGAGCGGGATATCCCACGACCGTCCGGGACAGGACAGCAGAAGAGCCAGGAGGCGATCCAAGCCTTCATCATCAACCAATCATGGAACGCCTACAAAAAGCGAACTCCTGCTTCGCCGGCGCAAAACAGCAAATCACGTCGGCGAGGCTCGATTGACGACCGCTGGAAGCGGTGGCCGTTTCATGACCAACAGGTTCCCAGGAGAAAAAGCATGACGAATGCAAAACCGGATACAATGCAGGCCGCCGCCATCGACCGGTTCGGTGGAGCCGAGTTGGTTACTGTGCGAGCCGTGCCAGTGCCCGAGGTCGGGCCGAGCGATGTCCTAATCCGGGTCGAAGTGGCGGGCGTGGCCTCGTGGGACGCGCTCGAGCGTGAGGGTCTCTACGACGGGGCTTTCGGAATGCCGTCGACATTCCCCTATGTGCTCGGCTGGGACTGCGCGGGCGCAGTCGTCGCCGTTGGCAGCCAGGTTAGCCGCTTCAAGGAAGGCGACCGGGTGTACGCTGCATCCATGCCGCTTCCCAATGGTGGAACCTATGCCACCTACGCAGTGACGGATGCGGACAACGTTTCGCTCATCCCCGCCAAGCTCACGATCGAGCAAGCGGGCGTCATGGGCTGGGATGCGTTGACCGCGCTCAGCGGCCTGGAAGAGAGCGGCCTAAAGCAGGGCGATACAATGATGATCTTCGGCGCCAGCGGCGGTATCGGGCACATGGCCATCCGACTCGCAAAACGATTGGGCGCCCGCGTATTGGCGGTGGCTTTCGGGCGATGACGGCGTGGCGCTATCGCAGCGGCTGGGTGCCGACGCCATCGTCAACGGGCGCAAGGACGACGTGGTGGCGGCCGCTCGTGAATTCGCCGCCGGCGGCCTCGGCGCTGCCCTTGTCACAGTAAGCGGTGAGGCGGCCAACCGCGCGCTGACGTCAGTGCGCGACGGCGGTCGGGTCGCCTGCCCGCACGGCGCGATGCCCGATCCAACTGTCCGGCGCGGCGTGGAGCTCATTCGCTACAACGGCGCCCGCAGCAAGGACGCGACCGACAAGCTTAACCGCCTGATCGACTCTGGCCCGTTCGACGTCCATGTCGCCCGTACATTCCCGTTCGACAGGGTTGTCGATGCGCACCGAGCGCTTGCCACCCACTACGTCGGCAAGCTCGCCTTGCGGGTGAGTTGAGCAAAGGGTGGATCCATCAGACATCACCAGGCGTTGCGACGGCGGAACAGGATTATGACAGCCATGGAAATGTGCTGGCGCTTTCCCATCCGCCGATCGCCGCTGATCTGCCAGAAACAAAAAAATGTGCTGCCGTTTGCGGTCACCGACTATCGGCTGCAAATGGCGCGTCGGAGAGGATGAAACTGGGCACCGCTATGTAACCGGTTGACGCCACCGTTGCGGTGCTTTGTCACCGCGATGTAACAGCGAGATGCCCTACGAACGCCCGCATCACACCAGACGTTCGCGCTTGGAGGTGCTGAGGTCGGCAAGTGGCGCAAAGCCGCCCCTCCGCTCCGAGAAGTGATCCTAGAAATCTATGGGCGCAGCAACGATACACAGAGCAGGAAATATTTCCGGCCTTCTGGGAGAGTGGTCAGCGTCCCAGAGGCTGCGTGGGCGTGTCGTCGGTTGGCTGTTAGCGCGGCGACTGGAACGCTCCACGTCTCGCAAGCGGGATAGCGAAGTCTCGTGAAGGCAAGGTCAGCTGCGTTCTCCGTTCTGTATCGGCGACGACTGGGAGAGATGGGCACCATGCATACAGGGCGTCCGGAAGTTAGCAGGACATGGACGCGGGGCGGCCCGCGTGCAGGCGCTTGGCTGAGCGGTGCAATAACCACGCAGCGCCGCCTCGCAGCGATCCTGGCTTGCGACGTGGTCGGCTATTCGCGCCTGACGGAGCGCGACGAGCGCGGCACGCTCGAGCGGCTGAAGATCTACCGCAAGCACCTCCTCGAACCGCTGGTCTCCGAGCACCAGGGTCGGATCGTCAAGCTCACCGGCGACGGCATGCTGTGCGAGTTCGCGAGCGTCGTTTACGCGGTGACCTCGGCGATGGCGATCCAGCAGGCCCTGGCAGAACACGAGGCGGAGACGCCCGAGGAAGAGCGGATTCGCTTCCGCATCGGCGTCAATCTCGGCGACGTGGTCTGCGAGGAGGACGGCGACCTCTACGGCGACGGGGTCAACATCGCCGCCCGCCTCGAAAGCATCGCCGATCCCGGCACCGTGGTCGTCTCGGGCACCGCCTACGACCACCTTCAGGGCAAGCTCGACTGCGGCTTCACGCCGCTCGGCGACCTGCGCCTCAAGAACATCGAGCGGCCTGTGCGCGCCTACCGCGTCGAGACCGACGCCAGCGCCTCGGTGGCTGCACTGCCTCCCCTGCCCGAGAAACCCTCGATCGCGGTTCTGCCTTTCACCAACATGAGCGGCGACCCCGACCAGGAATACTTCGCCGACGGGCTGGTGGAGGACATCATCACGGGATTGAGCCGGGTGAACTCCTTCTTCGTGATCGCCCGCAATTCGTCCTTCACCTACAAGGGCCGGGCGGTGGACCTGCGCCAGGTCGGACGCGAGCTGGGCGTCCGCTACGTGCTCGAAGGCAGCATCCGCAGAGCAGGATCGCGGGTGCGCATCAGTGGGCAGTTGGTGGACGCGATCAGCGGACACCATGTCTGGGCCGACCGCTTCGAGGGCGACGTGAGCGACATCTTCGACCTGCAGGACAAGGTGACCGAGAGCGTCGTCGGCGCCGTCGAGCCGAGCATCCGGCTGCAGGAGATCAAGCAGGCGCGCATGAAGCCGACCGACTACATCAGCGCCTACGACCTCTACCTTCGCGCGCTGCCGCGCTTCTACAGCATGACGCGCGAAGGCTTTGCCGACGTGCGCCGGCTCACCAACGAGGCGCTCAGCATCGACCCCAGCTTCAACTTGGCGAAGGCACTCGGCGCCTATATCCGCAGCCTATCCGTGAGCCAGTGCTGGCACGAGCCCGACGATATCCGAGTCGCCGCGCGCATGGCGCGCGAGGTATTGGCGGAAGCGCGCGACGACCCCACGAGCCTACGCTTCGCCGCGCAGGTGATCGCCTACAGCGCGAAGGACTACGAGATGGCGCTGGGCACGATCGAACGATCCCTGCTGCTCAACCCCAATTCGGCGCAGGGCCATACGGGCAGCGGCTGGGTGAACGCACATTCCAGTCGCCCGCTCGTCGCGATCGAGCACTTTCACAGGGCAATGCGGCTGAGCCCGGTCGACCCCGAGAAGGGCATCGCGCTCTCCGGCATCGGGATGAGCTACCTGATGCTCGAGCGCTACGAAGAAGCGCTGGCATGGGGAGAACGCGCGCTGCACGAGATGCCGAACTACGGCTCCTCGCACCGGGTGGTGATCATGGCGCTGGTCAAACTCAACCGGCTGGACGAGGCGCAGGAGGCGGCGCGGCGGCTGATGGAGGCGTTCCCGACCTACACGCTCACCCTGCAGAGGCAGATCAACCCGTGGAGGGACAAGGTGTTCGCCGAGAGTTACGTCGAGGCGCTGGGCGTCTCCGGCGTGCCGGAGTGATCGTCGCGGTTGCAAAGATGCCCTCTCCTGCGCGTCACGTCCGGCCAGGCGACGTCCCTTGATCCCGCGTCGCTTCTGGAAGGACAGTTCTCTGGCCGTACTCCGGTTTCCACCCTGACGAGACCTACCGACGGTCCAGACAAAAGTCGAGGTTGGGTCAGAACTGGACGTCGCGACACGATTTTGGAATGTACTGCCGATTGGCGCGCCCGAAGAGATTCGAACTCCTGACCCCGATTCGTAGCTACTAAGGTCAAAATAGTTATTTTAAATCAATTACCTGTCAAAAATTGTTTCCGGAAGCCCTGGGAAACCAAGATCTCGGAACGCCTATAGAGTCTATAGAGTAGAGGCTGCGTCTCGCGCACGGTTCGGTTCGTGCGATCGATCCAGCAGTTGCCGATTGAGCAGCATGGAATCGCCGAATTCATGCGTCCGGTATCGGTGCGCGGCGAAGGCTGCGGAGGCCTTGGCGAGCAGGGCATCGTCGGCAAAGGCGCGCAGGAGCTCGAAATGGCTTTCGCCCGGCTGGTGGACGCCGGTCAGAATCGCATCGACGACGCGAAGCGGCGTCTCCCGCGCGACGCGGCCCGTCGCAATGCCATTTTTTGCACGCACGCTGCCATCGGGATTAGCGGCCGCCTCAATCGCGCGCACGACGCTCGTGCCGACCGCGATGATGCGGCTGCCGCGCAGCTTCGCCCGCGCGACTTTTACCGCGGTGTGCTCGGGGATGCGGTATGGCTCATCGAAGGGAAGGCGCGAGTCGAGCGCGCGATCCCCGGTGGAGGAAACGCCCGTGGCATGCGTGAGTGTGGCGAAGCCGACGTCGTGCCGCCGCCAGCTTTGAAGCGTGCGCCAGTCGAGCGCAAAGCCTGCCGATGGCGCCTCGAACGCGACCGGCCGGGCGGCAATCTTCGTCCAAACATCCCAAAGTGCCAACGGCTCGGGAACATGCGCGTATTGGATTGGCCGGCCGTGCTGCGCCAGTCCTGCAAGCACAGCTGCGCGGTTGCCTAAGAAGCGCAGCTCGAGAAGGCGAGGATGGTCGAGAAGGCGCTCCACAACGGCTTCAAGCGGGCCGAGCCGGAGGCGATTGCCCGGTGACAGCGGACGCGGAGGCAGCCGATCTTCGGTGCGCGTGCGGNTCTCGATCGCTTCACTGCTGGGGACATGCGTGCCGCGCAGGCTGGCAGGCAAGGTCGCGGCGTCATTGGCGACGACCAGGTCGTCGGGCTCGAACAGCTTCGCGAGGTCAGCGCGCGGCAGGTCGGTCATCGCGCCGTCCGCCATGACGACCAACAGCCTGGCGGAGCGCCGATCCGGATGGTCGGCGGCAATCATCCACGTGCCACGGCGCGGGGTGCTGCGCCAGCCGGCAACGCGTCAAGCAGCTTATCGATGATCTCGGCAGCCGCCAGATCGGGGTGCTTCAAGGTGGCCGGATCGGCGTCAGGAAGCGCCAGCGCGTGCAGCGGGGTGTCCATATCGCCAGGGTCGAGCGCGAGGAACCTTATGCCATCGTCTTTCGCCTCCTCGTCCCAGATCGCCGTCAGATGGGCAAGAGCGGCCTTGCTCGCACCATACGCGCCCCAGCCAGGATAGGCGTTCACCGCCGCGTCGCTGGAGATGTTGATCACCAGCGCGCCACGGCTCTCGCGCGCCGACGTGGCAAGCGCACCGAACAGCGCTCTGGTCAGCCGAAACGCGCCGACGAGATTGACCGCAAGCGCCTTTTCCAGATCCTCGCACTCGGTGTCGGCAAGCAGCACAAGAGGCACCGGCCCGAGGCTCGATGCATTGTTGATCAGGACATCGAGCCCGCCGAGGCTGGCGGTGACCTGCAACGCGATCGGGTAGATGTCGTGCTTCTTGCCGAGGTCGCCGACAATGCCGTGTGCGCCCGTCTCGTCAGCGATGCGCTCGACGTCCGCGGCAGTGCGTGCGACGAAGGCGACGCTCGCACCCTGCGCGGCGAGCTGCCGCACAAGCGCCAGCCCGAGACCGGACGTGCCACCCGTGACCGCTACGCGAAGGCCGTGGAAATCCATATTCGTCAGCATTGCCGATGCTCCTTCGATCCGTGCAAGCCAATGCTACAAGCTCAAGTTAACTTGAGGTCAAGCACTCATTGCGTGGATCTTTCCTTCTCCCCTTGTGGGAGAAGGTGGATTGGCGCGCAGCGCCAAGACGGTTGAGGGGTGTTGGACGGAGTGCGGCGGCGCCAAGCTGGAACACCCCTCATCCGGCCGCTTCGCGGCCACCTTCTCCCACAAGGGGAGAAGGGAGAGCCGCGCTCGGACGCCCCCGCGGGCGCTGGCGCGTTCGATGCCGAGGCGGCGCGAGACGCCGGGTGCCGCCAGCGTTCAGCTGCGGTATTGTTCGTCGCTGACTTTCTCCAGCCATTCGACCGGCTTGCCATGAAGGGATTCCTGGATAGCGAGATGCGTCATCGCCGTCGTCGCAGACGCGCCGTGCCAATGCTTCACGCCAGGCGGAATCCAGACGACGTCACCTGGCCGGATTTCTTCTACTGGCGCGCCTTCGCGCTGGACCCGGCCGAGACCGGCCGTGACGATCAGCGTCTGGCCGAGTGGGTGCGTGTGCCAAGCGGTGCGGGCGCCAGGCTCGAACGTGACGCTGGCGCCACCGACGCGCGCCGGCTCGGGCGCCTGGAAGAGCGGATCGATGCGCACGGTCCCGGTAAAGTAATCGGCCGGCCCGGGGCCGGACGGCTGTGATCCAACTCGCGTGATCTTCATTGTCTCATTCCTTCCTTGGACAGAAGCTGCGCCAACCTGGCCTGCTGCAGCCACGGCGGCGAAAGCACTCGTCGCGGCAAGGACGTCTCTGCGGGTGATGATCATGTCTCAAGCCCCTTCGTTTTCGACGAGGTGGATCAGAGCAGCTTGTCCGGCGTGATCGGCAGTTCGCGGAGGCGCTTTCCGGTAGCGTGGAAAATGGCATTGGCGATCGCTGGCGCGACGCCGACCAGCGCGATCTCGCCGAGGCCTTTCACGCCGAGCGGGTTCACGTGCGGGTCGTGCTCGTCGACGAATATCACGTCCATGACAGGCGGCGCGTCGGCGTGCACCGGCACGGCGTATTCGGCGAGATTGGCATTGGTGACGCGCCCGTTGCGGGGGTCGACAACCGAGTGCTCCATGAGGGCCATGCCGATGCCGCCGATCATGCCACCGATGCATTGGCTGCGCGCGATCTTCGGGTTGACGACGCGGCCGGCGCCATAGGCGCCGACCATGCGCCGCACGCGCGTCTCGCCGAGATCGGGATCGACGGCCACCTCCACGAACACGGCGCCAAAGGCGTGCATGGAAAACCGCTTCGTCTCATCTCCGGGAGCGACGTCGGCGGTTGCCTCGATGACTTGGCCGAGACGCTTCATGGCCTCTTCAATTTCGTTGGCGCCGGCGCGTGCCAGCGCGTCGTCGAGCGCCTTGCGGCAAGCCGCCTGCACCGCACTGCCGACGCTCGCCATGGTCATGGAACCGCCGTGGATAGGGGCGCGCGGCAGGCGGGTGTCGCCAAGCGTGAACTTGACCCGCTCGATCGGCAGGCCCAGCGTGTCCGCCGCGACCTGCGTCATCGATGTCCATGTGCCGGGTCCCATGTCGCTCGCTGCGCTCATCACTTCGGCAGTGCCGTCCGGCAAGAGCCGGGCCATGGCCGAGGCGGGTGCATAGTTCATCGGATAGGTGGCGCTGGCCATGCCCCAGCCAATCAGCGAGCGCCCGTCGCGCATGGAGCGCGGCGCGGCGTTCCTTTGTGCCCACCCGAAACGCTCGGCGGCGGCCCGGTAGCATTCCCTGGTCGAACGGCTCGAGAACGGGAGGTCCTTGAATTCGTCCCGGTCCGGCTCGTTGCGCAACCGCAGTTCGACGGGATCCATGTTCAGCGCGACCGCCAACTCGTCCATGGCCGATTCGAGGGCATACATGCCGCTCGCCTCACCGGGCGCGCGCATGTAGGTCGGCGTGTGGACGTTCATCGGCGCGATGCGATGGCGCGTGTGGACGTTCGGGCAGGAGTGCAGGAACCGGGTCGCGCTGAGCAGCGCCTCGGTGAACTCCTCGTAGGTCGAGGTCTCCTGGTGGCCCTCGTGCCGGATGGCCTGGAGCTGGCCGTCACGGGAGGCGCCAAGCGCGGCCCGCTGCACCGTGTGAGGACGGTAGCCGACGCCGTAATACATTTCGCGCCGCGACAGCACCAGCTTGACTGGCCGTCCGGCTACACGGGCGCCCAGCGCGGCGAGCGTGACATGCGGCCAGCAGCGCAGCGCCGAACCAAACGCGCCGCCGACGAAGGGCGAGATGACACGGACGTTCTCGGCAGCGATGCCGAACACGGCGGCGATCTCCTCGGCGACGTTGTGCACCCATTGTGTCTTGTCCCACAGGGTCAGGCTGTCGTCCTGCCATGAGGCAATGGTGGCGAACATCTCTATCGGATTGTGGTTCTCGCGCGGGATCACATAGGTCTGGTCGACCCGGAATTCCGCTTGTTCGAAGGCGCTGTCGGGTTCGCCTCGCCGTATCTCCCACTCCGCCGGTTTCCCGCTAGGCAGAACTGGATCGACGCTTTCCATGTCGGTGGCCGCCGCTTCGTGCCGGTAGGTAACCCGCACGACCTCCGCCGCGTAAACCGCCTGTTCAAGCGTCTCGGCGACCACCAGCGCGATCGGCTGGCCCTGGTGAGTCACTCGGTCGTCCTGCAGCACATGCAGGCGCTCGCCAACGGCTGCGTCCGGGAGGCCTTTGTGCCTCTGGTAGGCGAGCCTGGACGCGTTGCTGTGCGTCACAACCGCGATTACGCCGGGCGCCCGTTCGGCCTCCGCCGTGTCGATGGATGCAATGCGGCCGTTCGCGACAATGCTCCTGACGACGGCGGCATGGGCGAGGTTGGGTACCTCAAACTCGGCGGCATAGGTCGCGGCGCCGGTAACTTTCAGGCGGCCATCGACGCGGCTGACGGATTTTCCGATCAAGGCAGCAGTCATGCGCGTGCTCCCGCGATTTCGACCGCACGCACGATGGCGCGCTGCATGAGTTCGATCTTGAAACCGTTGTGGCCGCGACCCCGTGTGCCGTCTGCTGCGAGCGCCGCCGCCTGGCGGAGCACCGCTGGCTCGAAGTCGGCGCCGGCGAGAGCGGTCTCGACGTTCGACAGGCGCCAGGGTTTCGTTCCAACGCCGCCGAGCGCTACGCGGGCCTGCCGGATGCGAGCGCCGTCCGTCTCGATTGCGACTGCGGCCGAGACCACGGCGAACTCGAAGGAGGCGCGATCGCGTACTTTGAGATAGTGAGACCGCAGTCCTGCCGCCCTGGCCGGGACCGTGATCGCGGTGATCACTTCGCCCGGTTTCAGGACGGTTTCGAGGTGCGGCGTATCGCGGGGAAGGCGATGGAGATCGGAGAGCGGCACGGAACGGTCACCGCCAGCTCCTCGGAGCTCGACCGACGCATCGAGCGCCACCAGGGCAACCGCGAGGTCCGACGGGTGAACGGCGATACAGTTGTCGCTCGTGCCGAGCACTGCGTGCCAGCGGTTCTCGCCGTCCAATGCGGCGCAGCCGGAGCCAGGCACGCGCTTGTTGCATGCCTCGTAGCCGACATCGCGAAAGTAGGGACAGCGTGTGCGCTGAAGCAGATTGCCGCCCATGGTCGCCTGGTTGCGGACCTGCGGGCTCGCCGAATTCAGCAGCGCCTGGGATATCAGAGGGAACTGCTCGACCACAGCTTGATGGGCGGCCACCTCCGCCATCGTGGCGGCGGCGCCAAGCCTCAGGCCTTGCGGACCGATCTCGATGCCGTCGTCGAGAACTCCCGCGAGGCTCACAAGCCGATCCGGTCGGCGGACATTCTCCTGCAGAAGCTGCACCATGTCGGTGCCGCCGGCGATGTATTCGACCGGCGCATCATTGCGGCCGGCTTGAGCGCCGAAGCTGAGTGCGGCAGAGAGATCCCGCGGACGTTCGAGCACAAAGGGATGCATGGCTCAGCCCTCCTGCGTCGAGTTGGACACGGCAGCCGCGTCCTGGATGGCCGCGACGATATGGTCGTAGGCGCCGCAACGGCACAGATTGCCACTCATCCATTCGCGGATCTCCTCCGGCGACCCGGCATGGCCTTCGCTGATGCAGGCGACGCCGGCCATGATCTGCCCCGACGTGCAATAGCCGCACTGGAAGGCATCGCGCTCGATGAAGGACGCCTGCAACGGATGGAGCTCATCGCCCTGCGCCAATCCTTCGATGGTTTTGATTTCGCGGCCCTGAGCGAGCGCCGCGAGCGAGAGGCACGCCTTCACGCGCATGCCATCCATCAACACCGTGCAGGCGCCGCATTGGCCGAGGCCGCAGCCCTTCTTCGAGCCCGTCAGATGCAGGTGCTCGCGAAGCGCATCCAGCAGCGTCGTGCGCGGGTCGAGCGAAAGCCGGTGCTCCGTCCCGTTGATGCGCAGCGACACATCGAGCGGCACCGTCGCGGCGCCGGCAGCCTGTGCCAGCGCCGGAGATATAGCTCCGGGCACGAATTGTTCTCCTAAAAGAGCACCGCCAGTCACAGCAGCCGCTTGCATGAGCTCCCGGCGCGTTATGTCCGAACTGGCTGTCGAAGTTCTTTGGCTATCAGACATGTCGATTGTCGCTTTCGTGATGATCCGCCAAATTCGCGGCCCAAGATATGGATGGCCCCCGGCCCGAAGACACGCTGGGTGCGTGTGCGACGCTAAAAGCTTAGGGCGCTTGAGGCGCCTTGATTAGCGCCCGCTCCCCGATAGGACCTATCGGTCGGGGCCATGAATGGCAGCGACGCGAATGAACTGCCGCCGGTTCTTCCTTCATCGTCATTGCTCAGACGGGTTCGCGCCACCGTCCGGGAAATTTGCGGTGCTCTCGGCAATCGCGATCGATTGAGTGTGTGCAGTTCGCTCGATTAGTCCGTATAATCCGCCCAAACTTATGGGGCGTAACCATAAATGCAGCGCGGACGACTCGATATGCTTCTGGCCTTTCTGGCGGTTGCGCGGGAGGGCAGCTTCACGCGCGCCGCTGCGCAGCTCGGAATTTCGCAGTCCACGCTCAGCCACACGGTCCGCGATCTGGAAGAGCGGATGGGCATTCGGCTGCTGACGAGAACGACCCGAAGCGTTTCGCCTACAGAGGCCGGCGAGCGGCTGCTGCGCAATATCGGCCCGCGCTTTGAGGAGATCGAGGCCGAGGTCGAGGCGTTGAGCGAATTGCGGGAGAAGCCCGCCGGCACCATTCGCCTCACGGCAAGTGATCACGCGTTCAACGCCGTCATCTGGCCGAAGCTGGCGAAGCTCCTGCCGGACTATCCCGACGTCACCGTCGAGGTCTTCCTCGACAACGCACTGACGGATATTGCTGCCGAACGGTTCGACGCGGGCGTGCGAATGGGAGAGCGTGTTGCAAAAGACATGATCGCGGTGCGCGTCGGACCGGACATCCGCTTCGCCGTCGTCGGGACGCAGTCGTATTTCGCCAGGCGGCCGCCGCCAACGACGCCGCAGGAGCTGACCGAACACGTTTGCATCAACCAGCGCTTTTCCATCAATGGCGGGCTTTGGGCCTGGGACTTCGAGCGCGACGGTCGCGAGCTGAAGGTGCGGGTGGACGGCCAGATCGTCCTCAATGGCACCCTCGAGATTCTCGAGGCGGCGCTGGCTGGTTTCGGCCTCGCCTATGTGCCGGAGGATGTCGCGGAGCGTCATCTGGAAAGCGGCCGCCTGATGCGGGTGCTGGATGAGTGGTCACCGCCCTGGCCGGGATATCACCTCTACTATCCCAGCCGCCGTCAAGCGTCGCCGGCTTTCGCCCTGCTCGTCGATGCGCTCCGCTTCTCGGGTTGAGGCAATGCAGTGCGAAGCGTCTTCGGCCAGGATTGACCGTTCAGTACCGCCGGAACCGGTCAGCCGAAGACGAACGCCATCAGCAGCTCCGGCTCGATCACCGGCGCCCGCACGACGTTCAATTGACCACGGTACCGACGTTCGCCCGTGCCGAGGACAAATCCGCTGGTGACCGGCGTTTCACCGTTGATGTCGAGGCGCGCAAAAATGTCGGCGACGTTGAGGTCCAACGCCAGCTTGAGGTCGTGCCGCGCATCGTCCTTTGGTCCGGAAGGCAGTTGGCGCTTCACCAGTTGCTGGAACGGAACATTGAAAGTCAGGATCTTCTTCGATGACGTCAAGGCAAATGCAGGCGAGGGGCAGGCAACCAGTATGGCGTTGATTGTCGTTATTGACGCGAGCTTGCTCAACGTCACGTTTTCCTTCGCCTGTCCGCGTATGCAGGCTACCCGGATCGCGGATGTCAGATTGGCACTCTGTGGCTGAACTCCGGCTATCTCATCTATGAGCATGCCGATCGTGCACTTCCGGCTCTCAGCCATCTGCTTCAGCGATATCCAAAAAGCCCGCTCCAGACGGATCCCGCGGCGTGTTCCGCCACGCGCCACAACTCGAAATTCCAGGCCAAAATCCTCCTTGGCGAGCGGCAGGAGTGGCTGATCGGTATTGCTGGAGGGAGAGGTGGCGCTAGCGCTCACTCATGGCCTCCTGACGCGCCCTGTTGATCGGCTTCAAAAGGGAACTCAGGATCGTCTTGCGTCTGGTCTTGATGACGACGGAGCAGATCACGCCCGGGATGATCGGATAAGCCTTGCCATCCCGTTCGATCGTCTAAATCGCAAATGTGATCAGGAGGCCAAGGCGCTTGCCAATGGCCACTTTGACTATCGTATTCGATCTACCCCACCCATCTGCCCGGTACTTTTTATATGGCCAAGCCTTCTCACCGAAGCTTTGACAAATTATCCGATAAATTCTTCGAATACGTGAGTGATTATTGATCTAGGGGCGGCTAAGAACCGAATTCGGGCCATAAGTTTCGGGAATGTAGCAAAAATGGCACATAAAATGGGCGCTCGCTGCGGTTGCGGCAAGCGCCTGCGCCTGTGATCAATGCTGTTCGCGGCGCTTCCTTAAGCCTCGCGCAATCTTTGCTGTCTATTCTGCTTGTCGATTGGTGAGGGAACATGACGCGCAAGCCGCTACTGCTTTTTGCCTTCCCGGCTCTCATTCTTTTGATTCTTGCAGGGGAGCGAGCAGCGACGTTCCTGCTCGGAACCTATCCGGCCAGCCCTGCCCTGTGGCGGATCTGGCTTGAGTTGCGCCCTTTGGCGACGATGTTCTGGCAGCAGGTCGACCTCTATCTCAGCGGTTCAATGGTCCTTGATGCCGCCATCCTGACCGCCGCATCGATCGTATGCTGGATGGCTTGCCGGACGCGAAAATCGGCCGCGTTCCTCTTCCTTGCCAACCACGCCGCTCTGCTTTTCGCCGGGTTGATGATCGCTTCCAGCAGCCATTCTGAAACAGCGAGCACGATTGCGGCATTCACCGCACCGAGCGGCCAGCCATTCTCGCTGATCCTCGACTTCACATGGCGGAACAGCCTGGTGCTGGGTCTGGGCACTGCAGCCTGCGCCTACTGTCATTTTGCGTTTCTCGGCGAAGCGCGACAGCGTTCCGAAGCGCTCGCCGTACGGCTTATTGCTCTGCAGCGGGATTTCTAAAGCGCGTCGCATTTGAAACGGATTCATGCGACGCGCTTTAAGTTCTCGTTTTTATGCAACGCTGTGCATTCCGATTGGCCGAAGCATCTCTCCACTTCGTCTCCCTAGGCGGAGCAAGGAGCGAAGCGACGCGGCGCAGACCCTAGGGAGACGAAGGCGTGGTGGCCTGTGGCTAATCTCCAGCGTCAGAGATGGTGGCTGCAGGCCGGCCGGCAGCGACCGTCAGTCAAAGAACCAAATCCTCTGTGCAGAGGGACTAATTGATCTTCTTGTAATGGACCTTGCCGTCAGGCTGCACTATGCGCTGGTAGGACGAGTTTGGGGGAGGTGGCGCTGCCGCGACTTTCCTTTTGAGCGGGCGCGGCACATCGACGATATTGGGTTCGGTCGCTTCTTCGAGATCGGTGGCTGCTTCCGCCATGGTGCTGGTCGTGATCACAGAAGGCTCCGCAATGCTCGACATGTCGTCGTCACTGTCCAGGGGCAGCTCCTGTTCAAGCCGGGCAATGCTGCCTTTGACTTCGTTGAAGCTGCCCTGCAGTTGACTGTCCAGTTTTTCGAACCGGCTTTGGAAGCCGTTGTTGACCGTATCGAGCCGGGCTGCGATCCGTTGCTCGAACGATCCGAGCTGTTCCAGCCGCCGTTCGACAAGGCGCAGATCGTTGATGCCGCGGTAGAAATAGACCGCGGCCGTTATGTTCACCGCCGTGATCAGCAAGGCGCCGGCGGCGACAACGCCGATCATCCTTGCATTGCTCGGTTTCCACACTGCAGCTTGCTCTTCAGTGTGGGTTGCCGGCCCAATGTCGATTGCCGGCATATCCGGGTCGCTGATCATCGTCATTGGACCACCACCTTTGCGCCGACCGAGACGCGCTTGAAAAGATCGATCACATCAGTGTTGGTAAGACGGAAACATCCCGATGTTCCGTCGAAGCCGATGCCCTTGGGATCGTTGGTGCCGTGGATGCGGTAGAGCGTGTCGCGCCCGTCCCGCAGCAGATAGAGTGCCCTGGCGCCGAGCGGATTGTAGGGACCGGCGGGAACCATTTCCGGCAGCTCCGGCTGGCGGGCGCGCATTTCCCTGGGCGGGCGCCATTCCGGCCATTCCGTTTTCGCCCCGACCTTGACGACGCCGGTCCAGCCAAAGCCGTCGCGTCCGACGCTGATCTGGTAGCGCAGCGCCTGGCCCTGCCGGGTGACCAGATAAAGCGCCTTCTCGTCCTTGCGGATGATGATCGTGCCGGCCCGTTCCGCGGTTTGGAGAGCGACCGCCTTGCGCAGGCTAGGCCCCATTGCCGGCAGCGGCGGCCGGTCCGACAGCGCGGATCGGGCATGGGCGAATTCCAAAGCCGGCATTCCCAAGGCAAGGCCGATGATGCAGGCGCCGGCAAGCCTCGGGACGATGCGATATCTACCGGGCTGCGTCATCGAGCCGCTCTTTGAACATCCGCTTCAGGTCCTTGTTGAAGCGCGCCCGCCCATCCACTTCGGAAGGCAGGATGGCCCGGTTCAGCGCGTCGGTCAGCAGCGCATTGTCCAGGCCGACCGACTTGATGTGCGGCGCCTTGAAGATCTTCTCGAGCTCGCTGCGCGAAAAGTGGTTGCCGAACCATTTGCGCTTATGCTTGTTGGCGACCAGCGTGATGCTCACCGAATTGCCGCGCAGCTCGCGGATCTTGGTGTAGAGCCGCTTGCCTTGCCGCAACGAGGCGACGTTGAGCTCGAAGACGATGAAGATCTCGTCGCTCGTCGAAAGCACGGAATTCTGCCAGGGGGTTTCGATATTCGGCAGGTCGATGACGATGTCGTCGAACCGGTAGGCGACGAGGTCCAGCAGCCGGAACACGAAATCGGCGCCCTGCGGCTCGAACGGCAGCTGCGGCCTCTCGAAGGCATAGAGCGTCAGGCCGGACGGACGAGAGAGCTTGATGACGTCCATCAGTTCGACATCGAGCCTTTCAGGCTGGCCAATGATGCCGGCCAGGTCGAACTGGTTGAACAGGTTGAGATAGGCGCCGCAATTGGCGCTCTGGAAATCGAGGTCGACAAGGCAGGTCGAAGCCGCCCGTTCGGTGGATTTCGACGCCAGGAATTCCGCCGCCGACAGAGCGATCGTCGTGGCGCCGGCGCCGCCGCTGGCGCTGATGAAGGTAATGATGCGGCTCTTGGTGCCCTGGTTGCCGGTGTCGTGGAAAGTGACCGCGTTCAGCAGCTCCTTGGCGTCGAGAGGCTTGTGCAGCCAGTCCGAAGCGTTCATGCGAACCAGGATGCGCGTCTTTTCGGAGGTCAATTCGTCGGAGACGGCGATCAGCGGCACGGTCGCCCACAAGGCGCGCGCCGCGACGATGCCGGGCTCGCCGAGCAACTCGCCACTGGCCAGGTCGAGGATGACGATGCCCGGGCGCGTCTCGGGGGGCGGACCGTTGAGGAAGTCAGCCGTCTCGGAGATCCTGACATCGTAGATGGCCAGCGCGTCCAGCCGCGTCGCCACCTCGCGCTTGAACTGCGAATCCGAGGAAAACAGCGCCACCTGCTTTCGTTTGGTCGGCAGAACCTTGGTGTTGATGGCGTTCATGGCAGCCAGGTGCTCTTCATATCTTCGCCCGTGACCGTGCTCATCATGGAGGGCATGGTGATGTCGTTGAATCCGAGAAGTCCGCTGAGAAAGAAGAATTGGAAGGTAAGACCCTCCAGGCTGACCGTTATCGTTGGGACGGGCCCGCCTGGACGGCCCCAATAGCCGAGGCCGGTTGCGGAGTAGGTGATCCTGACATTCGCCGGCTGGAGCCTGGGGAAGAACACGACCATGCGATTGTAGATCGCGTCGAAATTCGCCTGGTCGAATCCAGTACATCCGCCTGCACCGGTACAGGAATAGGTGGGGAAGCTGCCAGACGCCATAGCCGTGCCCACCAGCGGCACGTTCGTGGTGACCGCCGCGCTGACAAGCGCGGTACTCACTGGATTGGAAATAGAGGCTGCCCTCGCGCCGACTTGGACTGCCTTTGTGGCTGCGTTCCATTGGTAAAGCGCATAGCCGAAATCGATGAAGCCAAGCGTCAGCGTAAGAAGCAGGGTCATGGCAATTGTAGCCTCGACCATTGCGGCTCCGCATTCCTCATTTCTGAAATCGCTCAATGGTCGCATGTCAGTACCCGACAAATCGCTCCTCTTGCGAAGCCGTGATGGTGATTGGGCCGATGCCGATAAAGGAGAGCAGCGATGTAGCCCCATATGCGTAGCTCGTAGTTACGCGGATCGTGCGGACAGTCGCGCCGGTGCCTCGATAGTCCTGCAGCCCGGTGTCGGGATCGACCGGATTAGCGGTGTCGTAGGTCGATATGACGACCGGCTCGTCGGTGCCCCAGTCGGCAACTCTCAAGGTCCCCACCGCCGGCGTCCCGTATTTGGCGATGTTCTGCGCCGTCGTCGTGCAATTCACCGCGGCGAAGCCGGTGGTGCAGCGCGCCATGAACCGTGCCGCGTCGCGCAGCCCTGCTTCGATCAGCAGCTTGCGGTGGATGACGGTGCCGAATTCGAACACGCCCGCCGACAGCGCGATCATCAGCGGCGTGATCAATGTCATTTCGACCAGGATCGCGCCGCGCTCCTCGCGGCGGAATTTCCGGGCGAGTCCGCGAAGAATCCCGGTGCGCTTAGCGGTAAAGTTGGACATTGTCCTTCGCGAAGCCGACCATCGTGCCTCGCCCCTGTTCGCCGTCGATGTCGACGATCTCCGCCGTGATGTCGCCGTTGGTCCGCGCCTGATCGACCGGCTCCGTCAAAAAGAAGCTGGCGAAGCCAACGGCCGGGATCGGGTCGCCGCTCGCGCCGTTGAGATCTTCTTCGTGTTCGATGCAGTTTATGATGGCGCCGTAGATCAGTCGCCGGTCCGGGTCGGTCGAGGGACTGGCGTGGCATGCCGCAACGCCTGTTTCGCCGCCCAGCGAGGGGCTTGCAACCAAGTCGTTCCCTGTTCCGCGGGTCGATAGCTCATATTTATAGAGATCGTAGCGAGACGGCGGGTTTGCGTTCGAATAGGAGTTGCCTTCGCTGTCCACGAAATCGGCCATGTCCGCTGTCGTGAAGCCGTTGGCCGCCATGTAGCCCTCATAGTCCCACATGCCGTTGCCGATGCGGCCATAGGTCCCATCGTAGGCAGTGTCCTGGGTCATGTGGCGGTACTGGGGCCACTCAGTATCCGACGAAGTCACCGGATCCATGGTGCAGGCGTTGGGATTGCTCGTGTTCTTGTATTTGAAGCCCTTACGGACGTTGGGCGCCGGCGGGATGAGCGGATCATTGTCCTTCATCTGCCCGCCGTAGATGTCGAAGCGCACGTTGATCGCGTCGCGCACGGCCGGCTGCGGCCCGCCGGTACGCATGTTGACCCCGCGCGAATTGATGCATTCGGGGGTGTTGGCCTGCGCGATGTCATCGGCCAAGTCGCCGGCGCCGTAGCCGGGATTGCCAGTCGGGTTGAGGAAGCCGAAATTGCCAGGTCCCCATGCTCCCGTGCCGCCACCCTGGACCAGCTTTATGCCCTTCCTGTAGAAATTCTGATCGCTGATGACCTGATGAAGGGGAATGCCTGAACCTTCGAACGGATTGCAGATGAACAACGGCGTCATGTCGCAGACGACGACTCCGGCAAAGCCTGCGACTGCGGTCGCTCCAACATCAAAGAAGTTGTTCGCGCCGGCGCCAACGAAGGACGCTGGGAAGATCGCGTCAAAACGGCTTGCCTGGACTGAAACCATGATAAACTCGGCATCCGCGCTGGTCGCCGCTTTCCGATCGACTCCATTGGCGTCGACCCCCGTCAGCGGATTTATGGCCGTCGAATCGCTTAGCGGTATGCTCGCGAGAAAGCACCAAGCGATGTCGCCCCCGTTCCGGCAGGCCGTTGTGCCGTTCACGACGCCGCCGTTATCAAGGTCGGCGCGAACAGTCACACTGGAGAAGCGGCTGTCGTTCTCGACAAGGTTGGCAAGTGCTCGTTCCGCGCGGGTCCACGCATCCGGGTTGCCGTCAAGCTCCGCCGCTCCGGCGATCGCAAACGCATCCGCCCCCTTCTGCAGATCATTATGCAAATTGTTGGCCCGGCTTATGTCGATCGTAAGCAACGCAAAGCCGATGATTGCCGGCAGCATGACGCTGACGTCCGGTGCGGGTCGTGCCGCTGCCATTGGTGCTCCTGATCGAGACGCCAAGATCACGGCCGGCATTGCGCTTGGCCTCCAGCACCCGCACTTCGAGGTTTACTTGCTGGCTGTCGTCGACGGTCACTGCGTTTATGATCGCGTCGGGGCCATATTGCTGGGCGACCTCCATGATCGCCGCCAGCGTGGCGCCGTCCTTGACATGGCCGCCAAGCCTGACCTTGCCGTTGATCGAACCGATATCGATGCGCGAATTGGGCGCGACCTGCCGGATCGCTTGCGCCATGTCGCTCACGTCGACGCCGACTTCGATCTGGATCACGCCAAGCGAGCGCTTGTCTTCTGAAAAGAGGTTGACGGTGGTGGTGCCGGCGCTCTTGCCGATCACATAGAGCGTGCGGTCGGTCATCGNCGGCGATCTTCTCGTCGCCGACGACGATGTCACCCAGAGTTGCGTTCACCTGGATCGTCACCGACTGCGACATGGGCAGGAAAACACGGTGGACGCTGGGGTTCGATACATCGATCCTGCGATCGGCTGCATGAGCAGCGAGGTCGATCGGCAGTAACATGACCGAACAGGCCAGCGCGGCAGCCGCCAGTGGTCCCCGGAACATACGCATCTAGACTACCCCCTCTTGCCGATTCGGTCGGCAATACCCTAGCGTTATTTTTGTCGCGGCACGTCGTAAGATTGGAGCTTCACACCCCTGAAGACGCCGATTGTCGCACGCGCCGGGGGCTCCGGCTGCACATATTTGATCACTTCCTTAACCACTTCTTGCATCTGGGGTGCTGAGGCCACTGCCGGAGCCGGTTTTGCGCTGCTTAACAGGTCGAGCCTGCTTCCCACCCGTTCGACGGCCTGCGTCAGCCCATTGATCTTGTCGTCCGCGCGCTTGCGCTCGGCTGCGGCCTCGGCGTCGGCTGCAGCCTGCTTGGCGAGTTCGGCCTGCCTGGCGGCTACATCGGCCGGCGTGTCGCCGGTCAGGTCGGAAAGCGTGACGCGTTCGGTCGTTTCGCCTTCGCTGGCGGCTGCCTGGCGGAGCGCTAGGGACAGCTGGCCGGCGCCGGCGGCCAGTGTAAGCTTCTGGGCGTCCCTGGTGCTGGCCTCGAGCGTGACCGACTTCACCACTGTCGGGCTGTCCTTGCTCTCATCGGCGACCTGGTCGACGGCGAGCACCTTCATGCTCTGCAACAACACGTCGACAAAACTTTTGTCCGCGCCACTGCGGGTGGTGCGCGTCAGCAGCACATCGACCCGGTCGCCCGGAAAGACAAACCCGGCGACGCCAAGCACGTCATTGACCCTGATAGAAACGGCTTTCATACCTTCGCCGAGGACCGCCGAAAGCGTGGCGCGCTGGCCAGGGCCGGTGATCTTGGTAGCCAAAAGAGGCTCGTTAGTGCCGATCGCTTGTAGCGCCTGTTTTGTGCCGTCGCCGGCCAGGGCTTCTTTGGTCGTCTTGAAGGCGCCGGCTGGAACCGCGCCCGCTGGCCAGGCGATTTCGCGCAACTTGTCGGCGGTGAGCGTATCGCCGAATTTCAGCGCAACGGCAGCCACAACGACCGTGTCGCGTTCGACTTCGCCCCCCTTCGCCATGGCGTTGCGCTGGCTGGCCAACCAGATATTGGCAAGCACTACCGCCAGTATACCGAACACGGCGGCGAGCACGATCATGATAATTGTATTGGCGCGCATAGACCCCAAGCCCCAAGCCCACAATGCGGGAATTCGCCCGCTGTTATTTTCAGGCCCGAGCTATTCAACTCGGGCCCGAACGTTAGTTTTGCGATTGGCGCAACCCCTTAGCGCCCCTCAACCGTTTGGTTCAGTGGCGCACTAGTCGGTCACGGCCCCGCCGGCGGCGTCGGCGTCGGCGTCGTCGGCAATTGACCTTCGAGATATGTCCATTGCCCGGTGACCCATGTGCCAACAAGAATGATCATCGCGATGGTGGCAGCCGTGATGATGCCGAGAAGGACTGTGTATTCGACCATGGCAGCGCCGTTTTCGTCGTCGCGGAACTGCCGGGTCATCGTCATGAGCTTCTTCATGCCAATTTCTCCCTTTGGAGGTTTGAACCCGACGAGACGAGCCAAGGATGAAATCCATACCCAAGCATCCCCCGTCATCTCGATCTAAGTCCCGACGAAAATCAGAGTCAAACGGGATTAACCGATCCTTAACTATCCTATACATGGCGGGTGCAATAATATCTCCGCTCAAGGATGATCAAGGCATTGATTCTGCTGATTTTTCTACTCCTCTTAACCATTCGTTCACAATTGGCCGTGGGTATGGCGGAAGTGGGGCAGCGTTAGCGATGCTGCATATCCCTTTATATCTAAGGCCTTAGGTGGGCTCCATGACGCCTTTGTGGCAGAAAAGCACTGTGCATTGAAAAGCGAGTCCTCGTTTTCCCTAAGGACAGCGCCGCTAGACCAAATAAACGTCGCGTTTTCTGATGCTTGATCTTAACTATGTCTGAAGTATTAAATTGCATGGTGCGCGGCGGGCGCTTGTGCCATCTGTGGTTAACGCTTAGTTTCAGCGTGGGGATTAAACGGGGGAAGAAGCATCATGTTGGGCCGATTCACCAAGGGGCCAAGCGAACCGCGGGCCGAGCCAAGGGTTGAGCCGATCGTGACGTTGCCAGTCGCGGCGCCTTCCCCTGCAGCCGACACCGAATCGCAGGGCGACGATTTCCTGACGCTCAAGGTTGACCTGCACAGTCACCTGATCGACCGGTTCAATCTTGCAGCGCTTGAAACGGCGTCAAAGGATGAGATCCTGAATGAGATCCGGCCGATCGTGCGCGAGTTCGTGCGCGCTCGTGCGGTGCCGCTGAACGCGCGTGAGCTTGACCGGCTGACCAGCGAGACCGCCGACGAGATGCTCGGCCTTGGGCCGATCGAACCATTGCTCAAGGATGACTCGATCACCGATATATTGATCAATACCCACAAGCGCGTCTTCATCGAGCGGCGCGGCATGATCGAGGAGACGGCGATCCGCTTCCGCGACGAGGCGCATCTGCTGCGCGTCATCAACAAGATCGTTTCGGCCATCGGCCGACGCGTCGATGAATCGGCGCCGATGGTCGATGCGCGGCTGGAAGACGGATCGCGCGTCAACATCGCGGTGCGGCCGGTCTCGGTCGATGGTCCGCTGGTGTCGATCCGCAAATTCTCCAAGAACCCCTATTCGCTCGAGCGCCTGATGGCGCTCAATTCGATCCGCCAGCCGATGATCGACCTGCTGCGCATTGCCGTGCAGGCACGCAAGTCGATCCTGGTTTCAGGCGGCACCGGCAGCGGCAAGACGACATTGCTCAACGCGCTGTCGAGCTACATCCCGTCTCGGGAGCGCCTGATCACCATCGAGGACGCCGCCGAACTGCAACTGCAGCAGCCGCATGTCGGCCGGCTGGAGACGCGGCCGCCCAATGTCCAGGGCAAAGGCGAGGTTCGTCAGCGCGAACTGCTCAAGAATGCGCTTCGCATGCGGCCCGATCGCATCATCGTCGGCGAAGTGCGCGGCGAGGAGGCCTTCGACATGCTGCAGGCGATGAACACCGGCCACGAAGGCTCGATGACCACCATCCATGCCAACACGCCGCGCGATGCGATATCACGGCTCGAGCAAATGGTCGGCATGGCGGGCATGCCGATGACCCACGAATCGATCCGGGCGCAGATTGCCTCGGCCATCGACATCATAGTCCAAACGCAACGCCTTTCTGATGGAGGTCGGCGGGTCGTCTCCATATCGGAACTGACCGGGATGGAAGGCAATGTCATCCAGCTACAGGAAATCTATCATTTCGTTCGCCGCGAGGTGACGCCGGAGGGCAAGATCATCGGCGATTTTCGCGCCACGGGCGTCCGCCCACGCTTTGCACCGGAGGCAGCGACACTGGGCCATCAGTTTGCCAAGGACGCTTTCAATCCGCAGGTTGCCCTCTAATGCCTACCGGCCAAACACTGCTTTATTTCGTCTATGTACTTGGAGCCGCTTCGGTAATTCTTGCAGGCGAAGCTCTCTATCTCTCCTTCGCCAATCGTCGGTCGCGGGCCGGCGCTGTCAATCGCCGACTGAGACGGTTGACCGACGATATTCCGGCCGAGCAGACCCTGCAAGTATTGCTGCGCGAACGCGGGCTGACGGAGTCGGGCGACTTTCTCTTTGGCCTGATCGGGCTGAACAGGCTCTACACCCAGTCTGGCATTACCGGGAATCCGCTGTCTTTCGCCGCGAAGTTCCTTCTAGCAGGGCTGGCACTGGCGTTGCTGCTCTCGATCTTTTTGGGTTTCTCGACCTTGGTAGCGCTCATCGTTTTTGTAGTGATCGGACTTGTGCTGCCGCTTCTCGTTCTTCGGCGCGCCCGCAACAAGCGAATCCAGAAATTCGCGAAACAGCTCCCTGACGCACTCGACATGATCGTTCGATCGCTGCGCGCCGGACATCCGGCTTCGGTAGCCGTGAGTCTGGTCGCGCGCGAAATGCCCGATCCGCTCGGAACCGAATTCGGCATCGTTTCCGACGAAATCACCTTTGGACTGAGCATTGAACAAGCCGTGCGAAAACTCTCGCAACGCGTAGGCTTCGAGGGGCTTCATCTGCTTTCGGTATCGTTGTCGATCCAGGCTAAAACTGGTGGCAATTTGACGGGGATCCTGTCCAATCTTTCAGCGGTGCTGCGTGAGCGGCAGAAACTCAGGTTGAAGGTCAAGGCGCTTTCGGCCGAGGGCCGGGTGTCGGCTTGGATCATTTCGTTGTTCCCGCTCGTAATGTTCCTGATCCTTCAGATTACTGCCCCATCCTACTACGGCGGAGTGTGGCACGATCCACTGATCATGCCCGTGTTTTTGATTTTCGGAACATGGGCACTGTTGGGTGACTTCATCATGTATCGCATGGTCAACTTCGATTTCTGACAGGAGCGAGCCATAAACCTCTTTGCTAACACTGACGATCTGAGCCTTCTGGTCTCCATCGCCGTTTTTGTCGCTGGGATGGCCCTTTTCCTGTTCGCAGCGTTTGTATTCTTGCCGGCGCTGCAGACGCGCAAGCTGGTTACGCAAAGCCTGATGGCAGAGGGAATTGCCGATCGCCGCTCGCTCGTTGGACAGGAACAGCTTGCCAAGATCGCCGCGCAGCGGCCAGTCGACGCGTATTTTAAATCGATGGAAAAGGAGCGAGACGAGCCAAATGCCCTCGAGGCCAAGCTGTTTCGAGCCGGCTTT
The DNA here is from genome assembly GCF_000502375.1 of Mesorhizobium sp. L48C026A00. NCBI lineage: Bacteria > Pseudomonadati > Pseudomonadota > Alphaproteobacteria > Hyphomicrobiales > Phyllobacteriaceae > Mesorhizobium > Mesorhizobium sp. L48C026A00. The sequence goes on from NZ_AYWU01000001.1 coordinate 303,556, forward strand.
TATCACCGAAGCGCTCCGGTGATCTATACCTTGTCGCGCCTCGGTGCGGTCTGTGCTGGTTTTCTGGCTGCCTACGCGCTGTTGTCTCGAGTGCTCCCGCCTCAGTTGCCCGGTTTCGCGGCCTTCGCCGGCTCTGCTCTGTTCGGGCTCGCCTGCATCGTTATTCCAAGCATCCTGCTTGACCGGTTCGAGAATGGGCAAAAGCAGATTTATCGTCGTGGTTTCCCCGATTTCATGGACATGATGATCACCTGCGCCGATGCAGGCATGAGTCTGGAGGCGGCAGTCGAGCGTGTGAGCCAGGAATTGGCCGGCACGCACAAATGGCTCGGCATCCAGCTTTCGATCATGACCCTGCAGTTGCGCGCCGGCAAACCGCTTCGCGAGGCACTGCGTGAACTGTCTGACCGTGTCGGCCTTGACGAGGCGCGGGCGCTGGCTGTGCTGTTCCGTCAGTCGGAAGAACTCGGCACCAGCCTGACCGACGCTTTGCGCGTTTACAGCGAAGAGATGCGCAGTCAGAGAATTCTGAGTGCCGAGGAGCGCGCCAATGCTTTGCCGGTCAAAATGATGATTCCATTGGGCCTGTGCATCTTTCCGGTGGTGATGATGGTCATCATGTTGCCGGTGATCATCCGCATGAAGGGTGTTTTCTTCTAGGCACGTCTGTGCTTTGGTCGAAATACAGAGTCGGAGAGAACTCTTTTGGGGGACGAAATGACAGGGCCAATGCGCCTCGCAGCCATAGCCGGTTTGCTGCTTATCGTGCTTTCCGGCTGTCAGACGGCTAATAGCGGCGTCGTTCGCACCAACGAGCCCTCGAAAGGTGACGTGACAGCTTTTGGCGATGCCTTCGATGGGCTGAAGACGGTCAGCGACGTCGAGTACTATGCCTCGGACCAGGCTGTTGCCGAAGCCAAGAACCAGTTCCGCGCGGAAAACTACGGCAACGCCGGCGCCCTGTTCTACAAGGCGACGCAACTGGCGCCCAATGATGGCGGTGCCTGGATGGGCCTGGCCGCCTCCAGCGATCGCATCCGCCGCTTCGACCTCTCCGACCACGCCTATCGCCAGGCCTTCCGGCTGGTCGGCGGGACGCCCGAATATTACAACAATGTCGGTTATTCCTATCTGCTGCGCGGCAAGCTGCAGGACGCGCGCAGCAATTTCCTCAAGGCTTATGAGCTGTCGCCCAACGATCCGACCGTGGCCAACAATCTGCAGCTCCTGTCGTCCAGCGTGAAGAATCTCGAGCGGTAAGGCGATAGCATGTTGCTCGCCGCATCGGTGCTGCTGAAGGGACTAGCCATTCCTTTGCTGGCAAGGATCGCCTGGCTCGACTTCACCACCCAGAAGATCTCCAACCAGAATGTGCTGCTGCTGCTTTGCCTGGGTTTGGGCTCGCTGCAGCTACTGTCGGCTCAATCCGGGTCGTGGTGGGAGATGGGCCTGAGCGCAATCGCCGGCCTTTTATTGTTTGTTGCGCTGTTTCCGTTCTGGGTCCTGCGCAAGGTCGGGGCCGGCGACGTCAAGCTGATGGCGGTGGTGCCGTTGCTGATCGGCGGCAGCGGCCTCCTTGTGTTCTCCGTACTGCTGCTGGGATTCGCCCTCGCCACAGCGTTGATCGTGAAAAATCCGTTCATGCTGCCCGCGGGCGCTTTCCGCCTCTACGTTCAGCACCTGGACCGCAAAGGCGTTGTGCCGTTTGGCGTGCCGATCTCGCTCGCAGCGATCTGCACGATAGGGTTCGTGATCTACATCACCTTGATGCCCCATCCCGGTCCGGCGATCTGACCAGACAGGAATTGCCGCAACTGCCTGGCTGTACATCTCAGGCGTCCATGTCCTCAAGCGGCTCGCGTCAGACGCCAGTGCTGAGGTGATGAGCAGCACGTTCCGTGCAATGACGCCATACACCGTTTCACGTTAACCGTTCGGAAACGACGGGCTTGTTAAATGAGTCTCCCCAAGGGGCATAAATATGGCACTTCACCTTTCGGCGGATGCGGTTCCTGTGGCGGCGACCCCACAGAAGTATCTTTTTGGTCCGGTCGCTGACTTTCTCATGCTTGGCGGGAGCGCGTTCCTCATCCTGCCGGTCTTGTTTTTTGTCCCTCTTAANTCCGGTCGCTGACTTTCTCATGCTTGGCGGGAGCGCGTTCCTCATCCTGCCGGTCTTGTTTTTTGTCCCTCTTAAGTACGAAGGTTTCGTGGGCGCAACGATGTTGTTGCTGGCTCATCTGATAAACCATCCGCACTTTGCCCACTCGTATCAACTTTTCTATCGCAACTTCGGGCGGAAGGTGCGCGGAGACGGATATGACAAGAACCTTCAGGTCCGTTACATCTTCGCGGGCATTGTCGTCCCGCTGATCATGGGCGGCTTTTTTGCTTACGNGGAGACGGATATGACAAGAACCTTCAGGTCCGTTACATCTTCGCGGGCATTGTCGTCCCGCTGATCATGGGCGGTTTTTTTGCTTACGGTTCAATAGCGGGGAATGCGCGCCTGCTGGGGTATGCTGGCAATGTGATGGCCTTTTTTGTGGGCTGGCACTATGTCAAGCAAGGCTACGGCATGCTGATGGTGGACGCCGTATTGAAGCGCAGGTTCTTCAACGAGCAAGACAAGAAAGTGCTGNCAAGGCTACGGCATGCTGATGGTGGACGCCGTATTGAAGCGCAGGTTCTTCAACGAGCAAGACAAGAAAGTGCTGTTGTTCAACGGCTATGCCGTATGGCTGTTCGCCTGGCTTCAGACAAACGCGGTGATCACCGAAAGGCAATTCTGGGGCTTGGACTACTACACATTTGCCGCCCCTTCATGGGTCACCAATATTGCCGTATTTGCCGCCGCTGCTTCCACGGCAGCCACGGTCGTGATGCTGATCAATCNCTTCATGGGTCACCAATATTGCCGTATTTGCCGCCGCTGCTTCCACGGCAGCCACGGTCGTGATGCTGATCAATCGCTGGCGCAAGCATGGTGGCACGCTGCCGTACAACGGCGTCGTCGCCTACGTCGTGTCTCTATACGCCTGGATTCTATTTGTGAGGATAAACCCGCTTTGGTTGCTTGTGGTGCCGGCGCTCCATTCGTTGCAGTACCTGGCGGTGGTCTGGCGTTATCAGACCAATGTTGAGCGCGACCGTTCAGATGCTGCTACAGAACCCGAATTCAAGGTTCTGTCCATTCTTGGCCCGATGTACAGGCTGCGGGTGCTGGGGTTTATCATTGTTGGTGGAATTCTTGGAATTCTCGGTTTCTGGCTGGTCCCGATCGCGTTGTCCGTTTTGGTTCCTTACAACAAAGAGGTGTTCGGCTCGTCGTTGTTCCTCTTCATAGCGTGGATATTCATCAACGTGCATCACTACTTTCTGGATAACGTCATGTGGAGACGAGGCAATCCAGAGGTATCAAAATATCTGTTCCGCTAGTTCCTCTGCACAGGGTATTTGGTTCTTTGACTGTCGGTCGCTGCCGGCCTGCAGCCGCCGATCCAACGCCACAGGCCACCACACCTTCGTCATCCTAGGGCGGAGCAGGAGCGAAGCGACGTCGCGGAGACCCTGGGATCCATGCCGTGACATCCGCCGAAGAATGCAACGGCCCAGAACGGCGCTTGCGTCCGCAACAGTGCAAGCTACCCTTCCACCATGACCGGCTATGCCTACATGACCGCGAGCCAGAAGCGCGGCACGATCTATATCGGCGTCACCAATGATCTCGGCCGCCGCATGCCGGAGCACAAATCCGGCGATGGCTCGCGCTTCACCAGCCGCTACGGCGTGCAGCGGCTGGGCTGGTATGACGAACATTTCGACATTCGCGACGCCATCCAGCGCGAGAAGTCGCTGAAGCGCTGGCCGCGCCAGTGGAAGATCGAACTGATCGAGAAGACCAACCCAGAATGGTTCGAGCTTTTTCGCGGAACCGGGTGGTAGCGTTCGGTTCTGGGCCGTATCATTCTTCGGCTGGGGTAACGGCATGGATCCTAGGGTCTGCGCCGCGTCGCTTCGCTCCTTGCTTGCCCTAGGATGACGAAGGGATGGATGTATCAGCCAATCCCAGAGGTCGGCGATTCGCCACTGACCGGAATTTTCGACGTTCGCTGCCGATCGGCGATCTGTCAAAATCACTGTGCAGAGGAACTAGTCATCTGCCGCGGCGATCTTGGTGATGGCGCCAGATAGGCGCCGGCCAGAGTCCAGCCACATAGAGCGTAACAGCATGATTTGCACGGCTCGGGCTACTCGCGCGTTGGCGGCGCTATTGCCAAGGCGATCGGCCCAAGCCTGGCGGCAACGCGGATCTTAGCGTCACCGATCGAAGCGACTTCATCACAACGAAGGGCGACAATCGCAATTGAGTCAGGGCATGAAGGCGTACCGGCGCGAAAACGGCTCGGCAAAGAGAAAAGGCGGAATCGGATCCGAACTGGCCTTGGTGGTCGCGGAAATCCGCCCCGAAATTACGGCAAGCGTCCGAGAAGAAATTTAGCGGGATCGAACAGATGTGTTGGCTGGAGAATAGGCAAATTACTCGCTCCGCGAAGGTCATGGCTGAGGCTGAGCGTGCCGAACGCGCCGCGAAGACAGCAAGATTGAGGTCGCTTCGTATGGCGACTCAGAGCGACCTAAGGTTTTCATTCCCCGAGGAATTGGATTGTTCTCTGCTTATCGCAGCATTGACTCAAGGCGAACCACCGGCTGATCGGGACCGCCGAATTCGGGTGTGAGCGAAACAGGCTCCCGCCGGATTTGTTAACCCTCTGACACCCTGCCATGCCAGCAAGGCGTCGGAGTAACGTCTCTTGGCCACAGATGCTTTGTCGCGACCGACGACGTTCAGAGACTCGGTCCCTGATTGCTCCCGTCTGGCGCGGCACTGTGGCAATAGCCACAGAGGCGGGAGAAGGAGGCTCGGCACCGCTAATGGTTGAAGTCGCTCTGTAAAAACTTTCAGGCTGATTCAGGAGCCTTGGCCTTTGCGAGGTCCTGCAGGAACTCTTCCATCAGCGGCCTGTCACCGAACCGGCGGTAAGCGCGCTCTGCTTCCAGCGAGAATGCCGGATGCGCCTCGACCAGCTTTGCCATCGTCTGCTGGGCTGCCTCGATCTCGCCGCCCCCGGCCTGCAAAGCCGCCTGAATCAGAAGGCAGTTTGCATCGCGCGGCGCCCGGATCAGGCATTCTTCTATGACGGCGGAAGCCTCGTCGCGGCGGTCAGCCGCGTAGAGCGCCTGCCCGTGCACATAGGCGTAGTACTCGGGCGCCATAGGATGAAGGCGGCGGGCCCGCTCTGCGTTGGCGACGGCATCATCATATTGCCCGAAGCGAACCTGCGCCTTTGCAAGCGCCATCATGCTGTCGGGATCGTTAGGGTTGAGCTCCACAGCGCGCCGCGCGGCCTGCAAGCCGCCTGAATAGTCGCCCTGCAGGGCAAGCCCGAAGCTGATGACCTGATAGCCAAGGCCAAGATTGGGGTCGAGACGGACCGCCTGCCGAGCTTCGCTAAGCCCAAGATGGAGTTCCGGTGCGTTTTCCCGGCCGTCACCGCTCTGCGCCACGCTGGCGATAAAGGTCAGCGCGAGGCCTGCGCGGGCGGCCGCATAGGACGGGTCCATTTCAAGGGCGCGCTGGTAGAGGCCCCGCGCCTCCAGAATGTCCTGTGCGGGTCATCGCCGCCGTGCCGGTAGCGGTTGCGGGCCTGCAGCACGAGGTCATAGGCCTGCAGGTTGTCGGTCGGGCGTTCCGCTGCCGCCGCCGCCTCGCTCCTGCCGATATAGGGCGCGATCTGCGCGACGATTTCAGTGGTCAGCTCGCTCTGGACGGTGAACACGTCGGCGACCTGCCGGTCAAAACTGCGCGACCACAGATGCGCGCCTGTCTTTACATCGATCAGCTGCGCCGACACGCGAAGCTGGTCGCCTTCACGGCGGGCGCTGCCTTCAACCACATAATCAACGCCGAGCTTCGCCCCAAGCTTGCGCACGTCCGTACCCTGCCCGTGCACGGCGTAGGTGGAATCGCGCGCGATTACCTGTAGCTCTGAATTGCGGGCAAGGGCTGTCGTCACATCCTCGGCCAATCCGTCCGCGAAATACGATTGCTCGCCGCTGCCGCTCATCGCGGCAAAAGGCATCACCGCCACTGACGGCCGGGGGTCTGAGCGGCTCTGGTCCATCGACAAGACCCCCGGGATGCGGCTGACCATGGCTGCCAGGGGGAGCGGCTGGATTTGGGTGCCGATGAGGATGAGGGCTATGGCGGCTACGCCATAAGACCAGCGGGCAGCGGTGCTGCGCAGCACCTGCGGCACGTGCCGCCATGGCGACCACGCAGAGCCCGCGCGCCTTACGCGGTAGACGTTGAGAAGTTCGGGAATGTTCTTGGCCCGCCTGCGGCCGATGCGGACGAACCTGTCCGCGCTGTTGCGGTCGGCCGCCATCACCACGGCGCCGCTGACGAATATCTGCCCCGGATCGCACATGGCCTCAAGACGGGCGGCCACATTGACGCCGTCGCCGTATACGTCGCCGTCATCTTCGATGACATCGCCAAGATTGATGCCGATGCGCAGCTCGAACGGGCCCTTGTCGAAGCCTTCCTGTATGGCCAGCGCCGCATCGACCGCTTCGTTGACGCTTGGAAACATGGCGAGAAAGCCGTCTCCCGCCGTCTTGACGATGCGCCCGCCATGGCGGGCAGTGGTCGGGTCAATGAGCTCATCAAAAACAGCGCGCAGCTTCGTGTAGGTGGAAGCCTCGTTTTCAGCCATCAGCAGGCTGTAGCCGACGATATCGGCGGCCATGATTGCCGCGAGCTTGCGTTCCATCAGCATTATTCCTGAGCGGCGGCCCTGCAGGGACTATTACTAGTGACACTTAAGACGACGCACGCTTCAAGATTAGACCCATAATCCCGAATAGGCTTATCATACAGCTCACAAATGCGTGACCATTGTGGCCTATACCGTTCTGACCTTCGTCAGCCATCATCCGCTTCGCGCGGAGCCGTCCCCGCATCCGAAGCGGCGTTGGGCATGCTGGTCAGGCAATTATTGCGCCTACGCTTGTGGGCTCCGGGTAGGCAAGGGACGTTATTCGCGACAGTGTCGCCACCGCGAATAACTCCTGAGCTTACGGGATTGCAGGCCGCGAGGCCGGATTCGATCTGATGCTTGCGGATGTGGCCGTCAGGCCCGACGCCCGAACAGGTCGGCGTATCGCTGCAGGTAGAGCGGCCAGCCTTGATCGGCGGCGACACCATCGCGCACGCTTTCCCAGCCGGCGCCGTGGCGCTCCAGTTTGCGATGCTCGAGATCCAGGCGGGTCCGATTAGCCGTCTCGGCAGTGAAGCGGACTTCCCACTCGCTGGCCTTGTTCGGATCGGTCTCCAACCGCCATTGCGGACTGATGTCCCAACTTAGCAGCACACGGTGCGGCGGCTCATAAGCCAGCACGCGCGCCCACCGGCACTCGCTGCCGTCGGCGCCGCGATCATAAATATGGCCGCCGACGCGCGGCTCGAACACGGTCTCGGCGATCGGCACGGCGAGCAGATTGTGCTCCCTGGGTTTGAACTTGCCAAAATCCTCCGTGAAGACCTCGAAGGCGCGCTCGATCGGCGCCTCGACCACGATCGAGTGCCTTACCAAGGTGTCTGCTGCTTGCGTGTTCATTTTTTCACTCCTTTCGCGGTTGTTCGACAGCTTGCTTGAAGGCAGCGAGCGTCTTCATCCAGAACCGGTCGAGCTCTGTGCGAAGCGCCGCCAGCCCGTCGGGTTCGACGCGGTAGATGCGGTGCTTGCCAGCCGGCGTGTCTGCAACGAGCCCTGCCTCTTTCAACACCTTCAGATGCTGCGAGACCGCCGACCGGGTCACCGGCAGGGCACGCGCCAACTCGGTAACCGAACGCGGATGCTCGACCAAGAGTTCGAAGATCGTGCGCCTGGTGGGGTCGCCCAGGGCGGTCCAGCTGTTGTTCACGTTAGTCACCACTAACGCGTTAGCACGGACTAACGTGATGAGTCAACCTTGCTACGGCAAAAAGGGCTGAGTGAGGGGGACTTTGAAGTTGAAGTCGATCAAGCCTCGACAGCTAAGCCCGCGTCACGCCATTCGGGCAGGCCATCTTCCATGCGGCGTGCGCGGAAGCCGTGCTCACGCAGCAATGCGACCGCCTCGAATGACATCACGCACCACGGACCGCGGCAGTAGGCGACGATCTCGGGCTTCGCCTCGAGGTCGGACAACCGCTGCTCCAGTTGGCCGAGGGGGACGTTGATCGCGCCGGGCAGATGTCCGAGCGCAAACTCATCGGGCGGTCGGACGTCGATGACTGTAACGAGCCCGTCTTTCATTCGCGCGGCCAGCTCTTCCCGGGACACGGGCTCCATATCGTCGCGCCGGTCGAAATAGCCCCTCACGATGCGTTCGACCTCGGCCGAATGCCGCTCGGCAACGACTCGAATGGAGGCGAAGGCGGCAAGTACGCTTTCATCTGCGAGCCGGTAGTTGACGAACTTGCCAGCGCGCTCTGACGTCACGAGTCCGGCGCGGCGCATCGCCTGGAGATTCTGCGAGACATTCGCCACCGGACGCGCAAGCTTGGCGGCCAAGGCTTCCACGCTGCGCGGACCCTGCGCGAGTTGCTCGATCAGTTCCAGCCTCTGCGGATTGCCCAGAGCCTTCGCGACAACCGCGAACTGCTCGTAAAGTGCCTGCTTCGGATTGCGGATTGACATCAGGGTAGCAGCCACGCTAGTTCATTCAACATAATTATTGAAATGATGCGGTATCACACGGCCCCCGAGGAGACAAGTCCGTGGCCGAGAAGCCCCTTCAATCGCTTAGCAGCCTTGGCTCCGGCTCTGACGGCTCCCGAACGGGATTGATGTAGTGATGGCCGCACGCACCCGAGCCATCAATGCCGGTGCCGCATGACAACGATGGCGGCGCCAGCAGTGAGCCTCGGTCTCAAGGCCAACTGGCGGCAGTTCGCGCTGCTTGTGCTTATCAATGCATTCGTCGGCGGCATGGTCGGCATCGAACGCACCGTCGTGCCGTTGATCGGCTCAGAGGAATTCGGGCTCGCCTCGACCACGCTGGTCGTCTCCTTCATCGTCAGCTTCGGCGTCGTCAAGGCGCTGGCCAACCTTGTCTCCGGACAGCTCGCCGACAAATGGGGGCGCAAGCGCGTGCTGGTTATCGGCTGGCTGTTCGGCCTGCCGGTGCCCTTCATGATCATTTGGGCGCCAGACTGGAACTGGGTCATCGCCGCCAACGCGCTGCTTGGCATCAGCCAGGGCTTCGCCTGGTCGATGACCGTCATCATGAAGGTCGACCTTGTCGGCCCGAAGGGGCGTGGCCTCGCCGTAGGGCTCAACGAGTTTGCCGGTTACCTCGCAGTCGGGATCACCGCCTTCCTCACCGGCTATCTCGCCAGCCGCTACGGTCTGCGACCAATCCCGATCTATCTCGGCGTCGGCTACGCGGTGGTGGGCACGGTGCTCTCGATCCTGCTCGTGTGCGACACGCGCGATCATGTGCGCGCAGAACTGGCGAACCATCCGCGCGAGGCATCACCCCTTTCCTTCCGCGAGGTCTTTGCGTTGACCTCTTTTCGGGATCGCAACCTCTTTGCCGCTTCGCAGGCCGGTTTGGTGAACAACCTCAATGACGGCATGAGCTGGGGCATCTTTCCGCTCTTCTTCGCAGCCGGCGGGCTTGGCGTGGAGCGCATCGGCATTCTGAAGGCCGTCTATCCCGTCACCTGGGGTGTGCTGCAGGTCGTGACGGGACCGCTCAGCGACCGCTGGGGCCGCAAGGGCCTGATCGTCGCCGGCATGTGGGTGCAGGCGGCGGCGCTCTTTCTCACGGCGCTGACCGCGAATTTCGGCTGGTGGCTGGTGGCCTGCCTCCTGCTAGGACTTGGCACGGCGATGGTCTATCCGAGCCTGATCGCCGCGGTATCGGATGCGTCGCATCCTTCATGGCGCGCCCGCTCGCTCAGCGTCTACCGCTTCTGGCGCGATCTCGGCTACGCGATCGGTGCGCTGTCGGCGGGACTGATCGCCGACTTCTTCGGCCTGGCGTGGGCGATTGCCTCGATCGCCGCCCTCACTTTCCTGTCCGGTACCGTGGTCGCTTTCATGATGCGCGAAGGTCATGCCGGACGAAGCAGTTGAACGTCGCCCCGGATGCGTCCGCCTCCGCCGCGCCAGCGTCGGGTTCCTGACGTGCCACTCGCGCGAAATCACACGAAAAAGCATCCGGCCGTTCAAAACCGTTTCAAAAACCGATTTGAAACGGTGTCGCGCCGCTAACTGATTGAGATTATTGGCGCGCCCCGTTATCGGGAGCAATGAAGCCGAAGCCTTTTTCGGGATTGTACCACTTGACCGTCCCCTCGCTCTCCAGTTGCGCACCACCCTTCCCGGCGATGGAACCCTCAGCAAGGCGCGCATCTGCCGGCGTTTTCACGATCTGATCGCTGATCTCCAGCACGTGCACGACCTGACGACCTCTTGGACTTTCTTCAACCGCGACCTTGAGACGTGTCCCCTCGGCAACAGCGCGGCTTCCGGCAGCCTCCAACACTCGGATGTGGAGATAAGCCTCCGTGCCATCGGACAGTTTGACGAAGCCGAAACCCTTGCTGGTATTGAACCAGATCACCTCGGCGTCGACGGGCTCTGCCGTTACGGTCGACGGGCGTTGAAAGTAGCTCGGTTCGGAAGTCCGTTCCGAAAAGGAAACCGGGTCATCGTCATACCGACGCCTACGTGGCTCGCGTTGGTCTGTATACTTGCCCATGATCGTCTCGACTGACATGGCGCGCGCACTGCGCTAGCTGTTCAGGATAATCTTCATCGGGCGACGCGTTTGTGTCAAATGGCCTGCGACTGAAAAAAGACGCCAACAATGCCTATATTGGCGATGAGCCCAAATTCAGGAGGTCAGAGACCATGACGAACGAACGCGCTGTGCTTGCAGGCGGCTGCTTCTGGGGTATGCAGGATCTGATCCGCCGCTACCCCGGCGTGATTTCCACCCGCGTCGGCTACACTGGCGGTGAGGTGCCTAACGCTACTTATCGCAATCATGGCAGCCACGCCGAGGCGATCGAGATCGTGTTCGATCCAGACACGATCAGCTATCGCGATCTGCTGGAATTCTTCTTCCAGATCCATGATCCAACGACGCGCAACCGCCAGGGCAACGACGTCGGCGCGAGCTACCGCTCGGCGATCTTCTATACAGACGACGAGCAAAAGCGCGTTGCGGAAGACACCATCGCCGATGTCGAAGCATCCGGGCTTTGGCCCGGTAAGGTCGTGACCGAGGTGGCGCCGGTCAGCGATTTCTGGGAGGCCGAGCCGGAGCATCAGGACTACCTCGAGCGCTATCCCAATGGCTACACCTGTCATTTCCCAAGACCAAACTGGAAGCTTCCGAAGCGAGAGGAAATTCGCCGCGCGGGGTAGGCAGCCGCACTTTACAACTCCTTCTCGGCCAGTTCGCGGAATCCGTCGGGGACCGAGCGCGGACCGTCCAGTGCTGTGGCGGCCTAGCCCATGGCGTCACGTCCAAAGCGGTTGCGAATAATTCACTGACGCTGCCGAGAACATGATAGCCCAAGCCCGCAGGTCGAGAGTCTCGTCTCAAATGCAGTTAATTTGAGAATCAGATCACCTGGATTCTCACAATTAAATGCCAAGGCTCAACCAAATCGCCGCATTCTTACAATTAACTGACAAGCGACAACAATAGCCAATGCTGGGTGATCCGATATACCGCATCGCTAACTATCGCGCCGCGACTTGGTATCCCGGGAGTTGCCCATGACGATCTGACGCGCAGGCACAGCCGGGGTCCACGGTCATCGCCGCTGGTAGCCCGTCATCTCGAGATAGCCCTTGCCAGGGTGTGTGCCGGCCACCCGCACCGGACCTTCCCAATAGGGGATGCTGAGACCCATCCAGGCCTGAGAATTGAGCGCGCCGACGGTGACGTCGAGCGCACGGTCGGGCAAGACGAGACGCCAGCGCGTAGGAATTTCGCGCCCCTCCACCCAGCTCGTCTCCAGCGGGGTCGCAACGAGCTTGCCGTCGCCGTAGGGCGTCACGGCACCGTCCGCCGCGATCCAGGTGGCGGAGGTGAAGCCGCTGTCAGCGGCATCGCGCAGGCGGAAACCCATCAGCTTCTCGCCTGTGTCAAAGGAAAGCGAGAACCAATCCCAACCGTTTTGGTCGTCCGCCAGCGGCTGCGACGACCATTCGCGATCGAGCCACGCGGTGCCGCGCACCCGGATCTCACCTTCGGGCAGACGAATCTTTCCCTCAACTGAGAAAAAGGGCTGGGAATAGTAGTAGCTCGCCTGCCCTTTTGCCGACTTGACCGAGTAGCCGCCGGCGCCGTGGAAGACGAGCGGGCCTTCGGCATGCATCGCGATGTCGTAGGCGAAGTCATTGCCGGTCGCGCTGAGCTGAAGTCGGTCCAGGCTGTCGCCCTCCATCTGCCAGGCGTCGATCCAGGCCGCGATGGGCTTGGCAATCACACCCGCCTGGCCGATGCCGCCGCGCGCGAAACGCTCCGTGGAGAGGTGGGTCGCGGCGCTGGTCACAGCGGCATGGCCGAACCACACCTGCGGGCTCTCCCATCCCTCGGCCTCGCCCGGCGCGAGCGCCGAGCGGAACAGCGTCCATTGCAGGCCGTAGTCCGCGCCGTCGGGCCCGGTGAGGTTCGCGGTCAGATACCACCACTCGATCCGGTAGTCCGGATGGGCTCCATGATCCTGCGGGAACTCGAACCGCTTGCCCGGTTCCGGAACGGCGAAGCCTTCGGCGTCTGTGCCGAGCCCGGCAAAGCCCTGGGCGAAGGCATTGCCGACACCCAGCAGCAGGAAAATGAGCGCCCTAGCGTTCATTGGCGAATATCCTCAGCAGCCCGGTCGGCTCCATGCGCGACAGCCGCCACGCTGGCCAGAGCGCAGCGAGCAGCGCGGCGGCGAGCGCGAAGAGCATCAGGCGGATGTATTCGACTGGAAACACGTACATCGGCAGGCGCCAGCCGAACGCCTCGACATTGACAATGGCAAGCAAGACCCAGGCGAGCGCCAGGCCCAGCGGCAAGGCCAACACGGCCGTGATCGCGGCAAGCAGGACGGTACGCAGGATTTCTAGCCCGGCAAGCCGGCGCTGGGTGGCCCCATCGCCCATACGGGCGCCATCTGCGGCAGTCGCATCGCCGCCAGCGTGAGCAGGCTCATCAGGATTGCAAACGCGGCAACCGCCAGCGTCAGCACGTTCAGCGCATCAGTCACGGAGAAGGTGCGCTCGAACACCGACAGCGAGAACGCCTTGATCGCCGCCTGGTCGATGATGCGCGCGGGTGGAACGTCGAACGCCTCCGTGAGCGCGCGGCGCAGGCCCTGAGGATTGCCGGTGCGAACGCCATAGCGGCTCGGCTCGATGGCCGGGAACGTCTGGCGAAACAGCGCCTCGCCGACGATGGCCTGGCCGATGGGATTTCCGTAATCGCCGACGACGCCCGCGACCGGCAGAGACAGCCCGGGGCCGAGCGCCAGCGTGTGGCCGACGTGCAGCGCGGCGCGGCGCGAGAGCTGCTCGTTGATTACGACCGCCCTGCCCGCTTCGATCTCGTCCCAGACGGCGGGGATTGCGTCGAGGAAGCGCCAGTTTTCGCGGTAGGTGTAGCCGACACGCACCCCGAAAATCTCCGCCGGCAAGCCGGCGAGCGTCGCTTCGACCGACATGATCGGCAGCACGGCGTCAGCGTGCGCCTCGAGAAAACGTTCCAGAGCCGCCCGGTCCGTGACCGCGTCCGCATCGACGTACAGTTCGGCTGACAGGCGCTGGTTGAGGAAGCCGACAAAGGTCAGGCGGAAGCTCGAGACCATGGTGGAAACGCCGACATTCGCAGCCATGGCTAGCAGCAGGGCCATCAGTGCAAGCCCGAGGCCGGGCAGTTGCTGACGCGTATCGGCCCAGAACCATTGCGCCATGGCGCGAACGGCTTGTGCTTCGCCAAGACGAAGGATTGCCGCCAGGCAAGGCGGCAGTGCAAGTGCTGCGCCGAGCAGTAGACAGGCAAGCAGCGCGAAGCCGGCGGCCAGCCCGCCCCTAGTGACGGCCAGCACGCCCGCCGCCGCGAGCAGCACGACCGCGGCTGAAGCCTGGAGCGTTCGCGTCCGTCCCGAGCCCAACGCCCAGGCGCGGCCGCCGGCGCTCGCAAGGACCGGCATCCGCGCCAGTCGCCACAACGCGCTCGCGGCGGCGAGCAATGCGCCGCCGAGCGCCATGGCGATTCCCGAAAGCCACCATGCCTGGCGGATCTGTAGCGTGCCTGCGACCTCGGCGCCATAGAGGCCCCGTATCGTCGCGGCCACGTCCGGCAGCAGGAGCGCTGCGATGAGATAGCCGAGCGCGATGCCGAGCGCGCCGGCAAGCGTCGCCAGCACGACAAGCTCGGCGATCATCAGGACGACCAGGCGGCGGAGCGGCACGCCGAGGGCGCGCAGGGTGCGGATCACGCCACGCCGCTGCTCGAAAGCAAGGCCGATCGCACCGTGGACGATGAAGATGCCTACCGCGAAGCTGAGGAAGCCAAACGCCGTGAGGTTGAGATGGAAGCTGTCGGTGAGCCGGCCGACATCGGTCGCACCGTCCGCACGCTGGAGTACGAGGTCCGGTGCGATATCCGCCAGCGGCTGTTGCCGCAAGGGCTGCTCCGGCAGGACGATCAGGCGGCTGATGCGCCCGGCGCGGCCAAGCAACTTCTGGACGACGCCGATATCGGCGAGCACGCTGCCCGGCGCGACCGCCTGATCGACCAGAACCGGGTTGGGCATGTTCGCCTCAAGGAGCGCGGCCATTTCCGGGCCGGCGACCAGCGTTTCCGCGCGCAAGAAGCGGTTGAGGTCGGTGCGGGCCAGTGCTTCGCTTGCAGCGGAAGTTGGCGGCGCGGTCAGCGGATCGACGCCGACCAGCCTCACGGCGGTGCCGCCGACGCGTAGCCTTCCCTCTACCACCGGACTGACCAGCCAGCCGGCACGGCGCAACGCGACGAAAAGCGCCTGGGGCATGGAATCCCCCTCGCGCGGCATCAGCTGGTGGAACCGGCCTTCGGCCAGCGTAGCGGCAGCTGCATCATAGCTCGCGCGTGCCTCGGCGTTGATCGCCTGCACGCCTGACCAGAGGGCCGTCGCCAGCGCGAGGCCGAGCACCAGCGTCAGCAATTGAAGCCGGTTGCGTCGCCAGTGCGAAGCCAATGCCTCGAGAACAGCGCCGGTCATGCAAGGCGGCCCTGGCTGAGATGCGCCCGGCGCCCGAGACGTGCTGCAAGACGCGGGGAGTGGGTGACCATCAGGAGCGCTGCGCCGGTCTCCGCCACGAGCGCGAGGAATTGCTCCATCACCCCGTCAGCCGTCGCCTCGTCGAGGTTGCCGGTCGGCTCATCCGCGAGGATCAGCTTCGGCCGCGCCGCGAGCGCGCGGGCGATCGCCACGCGCTGCTGCTGGCCGCCGGACAACTGCTCGGGGTATTTCCGCAGTTGCGGCTCCAGGCCCAGTGCGTGGGCCAGTCGTGAAAGCTCCTGCGGTTCCGGCGTGCCGATCAGACGTGCCTGAAAGGCGATGTTGGCGGCGACGTCCAGGGAGGGGATGAGATTGAACTGCTGGAAGATGATGCCCACCGTGCTTCGCCTGAGCCGGGCGCGACCACTGTCGTCGAGCGCGGTGACCTCCTGCCCATCAAGCCCGACGCGCCCGCCGTCGGCAGCGTCCAGTCCTGCCACGAGGTGAAGCAGCGTGCTCTTGCCCGAACCGGATTCGCCGGTCAGGGCCAGCGTCTCGCCGGCGTCGAGCGAGAGTGTCACGCCCCGCAGGACCGGCACCGGGCCTTCCGGGCCGGGATAGGATTTCAGCAGGTCTACGATCGAAAGCAGCATGCACCACAGCTACAGTCTGTGGCGAAAAGGAAAAGCGCTGCAGTTGATAATTCCCCAGAGGAAGCGCTGCTGCCCTGCAAGACCGCAGCTGGTTTCAAGCGGGAAGCCGACAATTGTCGCGTAGAACCAACCACCAGGCTTTGCCTTCTCGCCCACTTCGAAGAAGGCGGCGATCACGTCGGCGCATTCATCGCGCAGCACCGGGTCGTCGCCAAGGTTGAAAAGTGATCCAGGTGCCAAGCCCGACCGCCGAAATCGCCTCGCCGGTGGAAGGGATGGTGCGCGTCAGCGGGGCGGGCGTCGCGGCGAGCGTCTTTCCCGGCCAGGCGAGGGCCATCGGGGAGCCAGCGGCCACCTTAACGAATGTCCCTGCGGGTGATGTTCATTCAACCGCCATCGCTGAACTCCGGCCTCCGCGCATAGTCTGGAAAAGATAAGTCTTCGCGGGTTCTACCCAATAGACAGGGCAGGACAGGGAGTGCACGAAGGCGTTTTTCGCAGGCCGGTGACAGATCGTTCGTGCGTCTGGGGAAGAATGAGATTCGACCCATGGCTTAACCACCGGATCGACGATGCTATACACTCCACAATGCAACCTTATGCGACTTTGGGCGAACAAACATCGAACACGCCATAATGACTTCGCGCACATGCTGGGATCCGCTGTTCGTCATGGGCTCAGTTGCGCCAAGAGCGACCCTTCCGAGCCGAGAACCAAATGTGTCGCATTAGGGGCCGACAGCGGACTGGCAGCTTTGGCCCTCGGATCTTCAATAGCTGACCTTCAAATCGGTGCGAGTAACGTCGTGACGTGACCCGAAGGCGACTTTCGTGGGTCCGGCCGGAAGGTCTGCAAACAGGACAGTTTGGCTCTCAGCGCGAGGCGCGAATAACCGCGATAGGCACCCGATTGTGAGGAGGTGCTTACCAAGCGATTGCTTTAACCGGTCATCGAGAATTTCATTCCCGCACGTGGCCGAATCGCGAAACGCCCGGGCAATGCACGGCTGCCGGCGGCCACAGCTACATCCGCGCTCGCGGATATAGCTGCTCCCGCGACGAGATTGGCGCAAGCTTATTTTAGTTGGGGTGCATATATGCGCGTTGCCACGGGCGAACGCGAGGCGTAATCTTCCAGCTATGCCGATAGCGGCCGGCCCTTATGAGCGGGGCCGTTCTGCATGTGACGAGAGCACAATCTGCCACCGCCTCTGCCGCCGGCTGATGCTGCTCACGTTCAAGGGAGTTGACGTCAATGAACAGGCGCGATGCGTTGGCCGTCCTGATCGGACTGTCTGGCGCTTTGTCTTTCGCTTTCGACACCGCTGCCCATAGCGAGGAGGACCGCCTCGCCATCAAGGGCTACGACCCTGTAGCCTACTTCACCGAGGCCAAGCCGATGATCGGCGATCCGCAGTACCAGTATGAATTGGATGGCGCCTTGTACCGCTTCGCCTCGACGCTCCACCTCGATCTCTTCAAGGCCGACCCTGATCGATATCTGCCACAGTACCAAAATTGGTGCACTGCGGCACTGTCGAGGGGCTACAGGTTGGTTGCTGATCCGAACAATTGGGTGATTCACGAAGGCCGCCTGTACGTTTTCGGAGGACCGGCCGGTCCAGGGAAATTTGCTGCCGATCCGGCGGTTATGGTGAGCAACGCAGACGCGAATTATCCGCGATTGCCGGATCTTCCTAAATGGCCACCGCAATAGCGCCTCACAAGCCCGCCCGCCTGAGTCCCTCCTTCAGATACGCCGGATAGGCCGGATCTCTGAAGCGCGAGCCAAGAAAGTCAAAGCTCATATCGAGCTGCGGCAGGCGTTGCCGTATCTCGGTAACGTAGAGGGCCGCCTGCTCCTGGCGCCCAAGCTGTGCCGCTGCCGCTGCGGCCGGGACATTGAACATCGGGAAATTCGGAAACCGGGAGATTCCACGTTCGGCGACACGCAGGGCATCTTCGTGCCGGCGTGCGAGATAGTAGCTGATCGCGAGATCGAAATGGTAGTTCGGCTGGAGCATCGGATCGTATTTCAAAGCCAGCTCAAGCGACTGGATGGCGCCGGGAAGGTCCCCATCAAACGAACGGAGGGTTCCCCGGACCGCCAACGCATTGGCGTCACTCGGATTGAGATCGATCGCACGCTGCAGCGCGTTGCGCGCCTGATCGTATTCGGTGCGGATCAGCAGGATGCGACCAAGGGTGCGGTGCCCATCAGGCTCATCGGGAGCGAGCGCGATAGCACGGCGGGCGAGTTTCTCGGCACGGGCAAGCTCGCGGTCGGGGAACTCCGTCCAGCCCAGAACCACCTGCGAGTAAATGGCTTCGCCTAGAAGAGCATGGGTGGTGGCATAATTCGGATCCAGTTCGATCGCCTTGGTCATCAACTCTCGAACCTGTCGGTTGGCGGTCCGAGACGCGGCATGGCCGACAGCTCGGGCGCGCAACAAGAGGTCGAAGGCGCTCTGGTCTGGTCTGGCTTCCTTGAAATGACGCTGCACCTCCACCTGAGTGATATTGGCCGCCAGCGTGCCAGCAATGTGCCGCGCGATGCTGTCCTGAAATTCGAACAGGTCTGACAGCTCGCCATCATATCGATCAGACCACAACACGGTAGCAGCGTCCGCGTCAGTCAGCTGCGCGGAGATCCGCACGCGGTCCTTGGATGCTTTGATGCTGCCGTCAACCATGTATGCTGCGCCAAGTTCGGAGGCGATTTCGGCCTGCCGCGCCTGCCCACCCTTGTACCGCAAGACGGCATTGCGGCCGATCACCCGCAAGTTCTTGAAGCGGCCGAGGGCATTGATCACCTCCTCGGTGACGCCGTCGGCGAAGTACTCCTGTGCCTCGTCGCCGGTCTGGTTTGTAAATGGCAGCACGGCGACGATGGGAAGTGTAGGGCCGCTGTCTGGTTTGATTGTCGCGGGACTCGCGGCTTGCTGTTCTGGGGCAGGGGCTCGGCCCAGACCGGACCAGATGGCCAAGGCTGCGATGGCGATGAGGATCACGGTCAGACCGGCCATCGCCAGCCGAAGTCTGCTCGCCCTGCCGCCCCGAATACCGGAAACCCGTTTGATCCCTGTTGCTGATGAAGCCGGGGCGATCCGGTAGATCCTGACGGGGTTGGCGATGTTCTTCAGGTGCTGCTCGCCGGCGTCGAACGCCTCAATGTCGAGCTTGTCCCGCACCTGCCGGTAGGCATCGTCGGAGAGGCAGATGCCGCCCGGCTCCGAGATCTGTTCGAGACGCGCAGCGACGTTCACACCATTGCCGAAGATATCGCCGTCTTCGATGATGACGTCGCCGATGTTGATGCCGACGCGCAGCTCGATGCGTCGTCCTTCCGGAACGGCCCTGTTTCGCTCGAGCATGGCGCACTGCACGGCAACGGCGCAGGCCACCGCCTCAACGACAGAGGGAAACTCCAGCAGCAGACCGTCGCCGGTCGTCTTGATGATATGGCCCTTGTGATCGGCGATGAGAGGGTCGATCAGCTCCTTGCGGTGCGCCTTGAGGGCGGCCAGCGTCTGCGTCTCGTCCTCGCCCATCAGGCGCGAGTAACCTACGACATCGGTCGCGACGATGGCGGCAAGGCGACGTTCTGCTGTGGAGCTTGGCACCTCGGCTCCCCGGTCGATCTGGATCTCTCGCCATTGTAGCCCACGACGCCGGAACCGTCGTGGCGAATCGCCGGTCTCTCTCCGTCGGTCGCACGCAGATCGGGGTTACCCGCATTGTGGATCAGAACCGAAAGCCGACCCCTAGCGGAGGGCAAGTCGTTGATTTGCAAAGGAGTAGGGTCAGGATCGGCGCCGATGATGAGCCCACCGAACCTATGAATTTGCCTGCAAAGTCGTGCGCTTGCTGCCGCCAATCGATGGGGTGGACGCCCCCTAACGGCATCACAATGTGCCAAGGTAGCGGTGTCGAAACGTTGCTACAAAGGANAATCGATGGGGTGGACGCCCCCTAACGGCATCACAATGTGCCAAGGTAGCGGTGTCGAAACGTTGCTACAAAGGAGGCGTCCATGAACAATACTATCATCATTGGAATTGATCTGGCGAAGAATGTATTTCAGCTGCACGGAATGCGGGCTGATGGCTCCGTAGCGTTCCGCCGAAAGGTGTCGCGGGCGAGGTTGCTGCCATTCCTGGCTGAGCATCCGGCCTGTCTGGTGGCGATGGAAGCCTGCGCCAGCGCTCACTATTGGGGGCGCGAAATCGGGAAACTTGGCCATGAGGTGCGTCTGATCGCACCTCAATACGTGAAGCCGTTCGTAAAGCGGCAAAAGAATGATGTGGCTGACGCGGAGGCGATCGCCGAGGCGGCGTCTCGCCCGACGATGCGCTTTGTCGCGGTCAAAAGCGCGGAGAAGCAGAGCCAGGCGATGGTCTTTAAAACCCGCGATCTTCTGATGGCTCAACGAACCCAGACGATCAACGCATTGCGAGGTCACCTAGCGGAGTACGGGGTTATCGCTCCGCAAGGCCCCCAGAATATCGGCCAATTGGCCGAGGCCCTCGACGATCCGGAAACGAGCCTTCCGCCGGCTGTCGTCGATCTCGGCAGAGAGCTTCTCAATCATCTTGCAACACTGGATGACCGCATTGGCGCGCTGAGCGAGCGTGTCAAGGAGATCGCAAGAACGGATGAGACCGCTCGGCGACTGATGGCGATCCCAGGCATCGGTCCGATTTGCGCTGCCGCGATGGCGGCTGTCGCTCCACCGCCCTCGACCTTCACGAAGGGACGCGATTTTGCTGCCTGGCTGGGGCTCACGCCGAAACAGAACTCGACGGGTGGCAAAACGCGATTGGGCAAGACATCGAAGATGGGGCAGAGAGATCTACGACGCCTTTTGATCCTTGGAGCGATGGCCGTGGTGCAACGGGCTGCACGGCGCGGTGCGACTGCAGGATCATCCTGGCTCGCACGTATGCTCGCGCGAAAGCCAAAGATGCTGGTCGCGGTCGCGCTGGCAAATAAGATCGCCCGTGTCGCTTGGGCCTTGATGGCCAGCGGCGGGGTGTACCAGGCTCCAGCTGCCGCCTGACGGCGATTGGCTGGAGACGTTGGAGTGCGGTGGTTCTGAGCGGAGGTTTATGGGCGAAAAGTCGAGAAGACGGGATCGGGAAAACCAGTTTCGGGCCAAGTGTCTTGAACACGGCTAATCGATTTGGACCCGATCCCCGAACGATCCATAAGGGCCCGCGGCGTTGTAAGGCCGCATTATGAGGCCGGACACACGACGGAACTCGACCGCATTGCTCATCGCCAAAGTGAAAGAAATCACTTGCATTCCCGGGGGCGTCCACACACGGCCCGAAGCTG